>JBKDBK010000049.1:0-6642 GCA_046315175.1 Opitutia bacterium
TGCGGAGCGCGACCTAGCTGATGCCATCATTGATATTATCGTGGTGTGTATTGGCTACGGTCTGTCCCGTGGTTGGCCGATGAAGGAATTGTGGGATGCTGTGCATGTTTCTAACATGGCTAAGGTTGATCCTGAAACGGGGTTGGTAAAGCGCCGGTCAGACGGAAAGATTCTCAAGCCTTCAGGATGGGCGCCCCCTAATCTTCAATCGGTCCTAGACGAGCATGAGGCTCGCAATGGCGACAGCTAAAGAGGCAGCTATGTCGTTTGAAGCCGTCAAGGTTTCAATGCGGCAGGATGGTAAGGGGAGTTACATCACCCTTGCCCTCCATCCCAATCAAGTCCCGCTTGACCTATTCGCAGCGCCAGCAGGTTCTAGGTTCGGTTGCGCCCTGGTTCACATTGATGAGAACGAGGAACCCGTAAAGGGCAGGGACGCCGAAGAAGGGGATAAGGCTATGGCTTCTGCCGGTATGCTTTGCCGGAATCTAAGGTTCCAGCAATGGATACACCGGGAGGGTTTGGCCCTGGATATTTCTGAGGACGGCGCCATTGCTGCTCTCAGGCAGCATTGCGGCATCACCAGCCGCACGGAGTTAAAGACTAACCGCGAGGCCAGGAAGATATTTCTGGACCTTGCCAAGCAATTTCAAACCGCAAAACTTTAAGGACACAACATGCTATCAGCACCCTTTCTGGATAAGGTTAAGGAGATTGTCTCCGGTCCTCGTGAAAAGGAATACGGGGATAAGACGGCAAACCATAACCGGATTGCTACCCTATGGAACTTCTGGCTACAGCAGCGACCGCAACAGGAATATCTCAGCGCCTACGATGTGGCGATGATGATGTTGCTAGTTAAGATTGCCCGGCTCATGCAAACCCCCGGCCATCAGGATAGCCATATTGATATTGCCGGGTATGTGGCGATTATGGAGGAGGTAACTCCCCGTGGATGAAGAAAAGGTATATATCCTTTCGGCTCGGGATGCGATGCTGGGGTTTATGCACCAGATCAATCACGATGCTGATACCGCGCCGTGTGTGGTTATGGGCGCTATTTATGCGCTTATGATCTTCATGCAACAGACTACCGAGGAAACTGAGGTTGCTGGCGCCTTGAAGAATGTTACCCACTTCTTCACGGAAACCAGCAAGCAGCTATTGGCGACATTGCCACAACCATCCGAGGGCGCCGTGGTGTATCGTGGGCCAGCGGGTAACGCATAGGAGAAAGAAAATGGCTGTCTTTTTCGTCACAATGAAGGCCCCGCACAATGGCATTTCAAATGAAACAAAAGATGTGTTCATTGACATGAATTGTGTCGCCACAATAGAGGATATGCCGGGTGTAATCTACGGCGGGGAACCCGTGTGTTTGATAACCATGAAAGATGCCACAGAAAGAAAAGTTATTGGGTCCGTAAAGGAAATTGCCCGCAAGATTGAGACAGAAAAAAGCCGCTTTGTGGTTGACCTAACCACACCAAAATCAGAATAGGAAACACTATGCAATTCGACTGTGAATCAACCGCATCCACCACCGGATGCGAGGTAAGGGAACGGCTTGTCCAAACAGGCTGGATTCCCCCGGAGAAGGCCGCTGAAGCCGCTGTGGATTTCCAGCTAAGGCAGGACTATCACCTAGCCCAACTAGCCCTTGATGGGTGCTTTGTGGCGGCAGATGAAGGCACACTAGCCGGGCGGGTTGTGAAGTTGCTTCGGCAGTTAGATGAACAGCATAACGCCGGGCTTGTGGAAGCATCATTTGTTGCCACTGAAAGGGATGGGATGGGCAATCCTATTTGGAAGGAAGGGCAGGCTATCGCCAATATCATCTTGGCTTTGCGGAGGAGGATTTCATAATGGCTATGTCAAGAGATCAAGTGTGCAAGTATTTGCTCGACTCCATGAAAAAGACCATTGAGGAGGAGCTTGGGCCGGATGCCTCAGAAGAAGAAAAGCAAAAAGCCTTAGCTTCTTTGTTAAATGCTTTTGGGCGCTCTATGTTTAATATGCGCATGGGTTAATGGAGGCTGAAATGAAAGACAATGAATACCGCGCCCTAGTGGAAGCTGGGCCTGCTGTGGTTATGGTGGCTAAGGAGGATATGCTGAAGCTGCTGGACCGGCTAATGCGAACTACTGAATTGGTTTGGTGGCTTGCTAGTCATGCAGGAGAATTGTCGCCGGAAGAAGCGCGGGCGGTGATTAAAGCTACGCCAATCTGAAACAACGACTAACCCAAGAGAGACACATGGACAGCGCCACATCTTATGTTCGGGGCATAATCCCCGATGCAATCAATCGGGAGAAGGATGATTTCTACCCGACACCACCAGCAGGGACGCGCGCCCTCTTGTCGGTGGAAACATTCGAGGGGAAAATATGGGAACCAGCCTGTGGTGATGGCGCCCTTTCTAACGTCTTACTCGACGCTGGATATGAAGTCACAAGCACGGACTTGATTGACCGGGGCTATGGGGAACATGGGGTTGACTTCTTGATGGAAGCACAACCCAGGGCGCCGAACATTATCACAAACCCCCCCTTCAAACATGCTGATGAATTTGCCCTTAAAGCCCTTTCCCTAACAACAGGGAAGGTTGCTTTGTTGTGCCGGTTGGCTTGGCTTGAGGGAAAGAAGCGCCGACAAATGTTTGAAAGCACCCCACTTGCCAGAGTGTGGGTTTTTTCGGGAAGATTGGGAATGCAGCGCGCCAGACAACCCAGCAAAGGGGAGACTGGCATGATTGCTTTCGCTTGGTTTGTTTGGGAACATGGACACAAGGGGCCTCCTACGCTTGGGTGGGTGACACCATAATGAAGCATGTCGTCATTGCCAGATACACAAGCAACCGCGCCGATGAATGGGATGCCGTAGTGGAACGCATGAGGGAAAAGAAATGACCGAAAAACGCGAGCCTTATGAACCGTATGCCTGCCTGGACTCCGGCATGGCCCAATTGCGCGCTTTGGAAATGTTCAGGCAGCATGAGGATTACACGAGAAACCGCCAAGAGGCTTTAATTCGCGCACTGTGGCGCGTGGTTGGCGTTCAGGCGGTAATCATCTTTTTGCTTCTGGTATTCGGTTGATGGCCCGCTCCTTCCTAAGCGCCACCCTACACGCCATCACCTTCACCGCTATCGGGTTCCTGATCCTAGATAAGATTCAGAATCCGCCCAAGGTGGAGGTGACAAACGTGATTGAGTTCTTACCAGAACCAGAACCAATCAACGCGGAACACCTGAATTGCATGGCAAGGAACATCTATTGGGAAGCCCGCAATCAACCCAAGATCGGGATGCTTGCAGTCGCCCAGGTTGTGATGAACCGCACCCAGGATGGACGATGGCCAAATGATCCCTGTCAGGTAATCTACCAGCGCCAAGGGAGCACATGCCAATTCTCTTGGGTATGCACCCGCAATAAGGATAGGGAGCCAGCCGACAGGGAATCATGGAGCAAAGCCCTAGAGGTGGCTCATCTAGCCCTACATGGCTTCCCTGACGTTACTGAGGGCGCCCTGTTCTTTAGGACAACCAACACCGCGCCACGCAAGGCAATAAGGATCAATGACCATGCGTTCTTCCGATAAGGAAAAATTCTCCCTTGCAATGGGGGAAGTCCTTTACAATCTCCGTGATCGTGCTAATATGGCAAATATGACATACATCGAAAACGCGGGGATAGGGCAGGTCACATTGCGTAATTGGGAATTAGGCTACTGCCTGCCTAGGGTGGAAGTTTTGATCCAAGCCGCCGCGCCCTTCGGATTGAAGGGTTGGGAATTATACAAACTCGTGGAAGAAGAATATGCCAGGAAAAAGGCCCGCACACCCAATGGTGTTAGATTTAATAAGGCTAATCAAGGAAAGGAAAATGGGAATCGCCGCCACCGCCGAGAAGGCGGGATATGATAGGGCAGCCATATTCCGATGGCGCTATGACGGCATTAGACCATCCATCCAATCCTTCGATGATATGCTGGGGGCTATTGGATATAAGTTAGCTATTGTTCCACAAGAAGGAGATAGAAAATGACTGATTCGATAGAGATTGAACGCGAAAGACCCGAACTTGCCGCTGCCCGGCATGTGACAGATAGGATCATTCAGTATTTGACGGGCAGTATTGAACGGCTGAATTGTGTGAACGTCTGGGGCGCCACCCCTGAAGCCCTTGCTTATCATAGGGGGGAAAGGGAAGAATTGATGGCGTGGTTGAAGGCCGCGCAAGACCGCAGGGATCGTCAACCATGAGCGAGCCAACTACATCAGACCTAAACGCAGCCTATGCAGAACTCAATGATTGGGGTCCACCGGTTATAGTCCCGCATGGTGACATCGTTAAATTGACGGTGAGGGAAATCAAAATCTGTCCAGGGCTCACTGGTCCCGTGATCGGTACGGGAGCGACCCTATCCGCCGCGATTTATGACGCGCTGGAGCAACTAAGGGTAGTGCGGGCAACTGTGCCGCCGATCCCGAGGGATATGCCAGTAGTGAAGGGGCAAACCAATGACTGAATGGCAACCGATTGAGACCGCGCCGAAGGATGGAACAGCCGTTCTTGTATGGGATGCCTATGAAGGCGCACTTACGGTTGGCTGGGAAGTGGCGAAGTATTTGGCCAAGGATGGGTATTCAGTAGGGCGCATGACCACAGATTTATACAATTCTGGGCTTATGGGATGGGTTCGCGCGGCGCCCCACCACACTGAGCTTTACTACAAGCTAAGGAACCCTACCCATTGGATGCCACTACCAGAACCGCCACAAGAAGGAGACAAAGAATGACTGACCTTGCAAGACTGTTGCGAGCCTTCGAGGGATCGGATGCCCTTGGTAATGGTGACTTTAGCGTTTGCATAGAAGCCGCCAGCAGTATTGAAACGCTACAATTCGCCATTTACGACATGGCTAAAAACATCTGGCGAGGTGATTGGAATAGGTTAGAGCAGGAAACGCGGGATGTGGTGGAGAGGGTTATGAAGGAGAGGGGGGAAAGGGAATGAACGATTGGTTACAAAAAATGCGAGACAAGCACATTTTCGACCGCCTTCATTTTTGGGCATACAAGTTTTCCGGCAGGGGAGACTATGAAGATGCAGCATCAGATACCATGTCTGATGCCATGAAGGAGATTGAACAACTAACCAAAGCCTGCCATGAATGGGCCGAGGTATCTCAGCAAAACTTTCAACGGGCGAAAGCCGCGCAAGCGGCACTAGAAGAACACAAACATGGCGCCCTAGAAGCTATCAAGCTAGTAGGTCAATCAGCCCGTAACGCAGGCTTATGGCAAGGCAAGGCAGAAGGTCTAGCCATCATCCTGACTGATTGTGTCAATGACCTAGAACGCGCCATCAGTGGTAAGGTTCACAAGGAAAGCATGGAAGAACTGATAGACCATGCTAGACATGCAGTAGATAACCTACACAAATAAGGAGATACAATGTCTGAAGTGAATCTGGTTTGGGTAACACCCAATGCCGATCAGATGATTGGCTACATCGCCCGTGTCAGCAATGTGAACGCAAAACCCAATGATGATGCGTCCTCGCTGATTGCCTATCTCATCAAGCACAAGCATTGGTCCCCGTTCACTATGGCTAATATGTGTCTGGAAATCTTCACGGAGCGGGACGTTAGCAGGCAGATTTTGCGCCATCAATCCTTTGACTTTCAGGAGTTTAGTCAGAGGTATATGGTGGTTAATACCCTGCCAGAAGCCAGCAACCGCCCGGCCAGGATGCAAGACCCCAAGAACCGGCAGAAGTCCAAACCCTGCCGCGACCCAGGAATTATGAGGTGGTGGGATGATGCCCAAAAACAGATCAAGATGGAGGCGGATGCTATCTACAGCACCGCCCTTGAAATGGGTATCGCTAAGGAGGTTGCGCGGGCCGTCCTGCCCGAAGGGCTAACCACAACCCGTATGTATGTGAGTGGCGACATTCGATCTTGGCTGCATTACTGCGATGTAAGGCGCGGTAACGGCACACAACCAGAGCATATCGCGGTGGCGGATAAATGCTATGCTATCCTGAAGAATGAATTGCCGGATACTGTAGCCGCCTGGGAAGCCTCTAACGGACCTTCGCCATGACCTGTGCCCTTGCCCTAGTCCTTCTCTTGGACGCATCGGCATCTATCACAACCCCACAATGGCAAACCCAAATAGAAGCCCATGCAGAGGCGTTTGAATACCCGGCAATCCAATCTGCTATCCAATCAACGGGGACGGTTATGGTCTATGTGGAAGCCTTCGCAGACTATCCAGTGAACATGATCCCGTGGCGAACCATTAAAACCAGACAGGATATAATGTCATTTGCCTCGGAAATCAGGGAATCCAAGCGCCCCACCAGCGGGGGGACAAACATAGGCCTAGCCATACGGGCGGGTATATCCGCACTGAAAAGACAGGATTGTGACAGGCTGGTTATTGATTTAGTGACGGACGGCGAAGCTGTTGGGATTACAACTCAATATGCCAGGGATGCAGCTATGGAGAAGGGCATCACCATAAATGGCCTTGGTGTTGGGAATGAAGCCGCCGAATGGCTAAGGGAAAACGCCCAAACACCGGACGGCTTTACTAGACAGGCGGATGATTGGCAGGACGTATCAGGGGC
>JBKDBK010000050.1:0-2350 GCA_046315175.1 Opitutia bacterium
TTCGGGCCCGCGTGGAGTCCCGCGGACGTACAGACGCTCGCTGCGGCGGTCGGGGTGGAATCGGTGGTGCTGTGCGAGGGTGAAGTGATTGCGCGGGAAAGTGACCGCATCAATCCGGAGATGGGCACGGGTGAGGTCGAGGTGCGTGTCCGTGCGCTCACCGTGGTCGGTCCGGCGGTCACACCGGCCTTGCCGGTGGCCCGTGGACGGGGCGACAAGATGCCGGCTGAGGAGTTGCGCCTACGGCACCGGTACCTCGACCTGCGTCGTCCGGAATTGCAGGAGAATTTGGTGCTCCGTCATCGGTTGCTTCAGGTTACCCGCCGATTCTTGAGTGACGGCGGATACCTCGAACTCGAAACGCCGATTCTCACGAAGCCCACACCGGAAGGCGCACGCGATTACCTCGTACCCAGCCGCGTGCACCCGGGTGAGTTTTACGCGCTGCCGCAGTCCCCGCAGATCTACAAGCAGCTGTTTATGTGCTGCGGGTTTGATCGGTATTTCCAGATCGCGCGATGCTTCCGCGATGAGGACCTGCGGGCGGATCGTCAGCCCGAGTTCACGCAGATTGACATCGAAGCGTCCTTCATCGGCCGGCAGGACATCATGACGCTGGCTGAAGGACTCATCGGCGCGATGTGGCGCGAGGCCGGACATCACGACGTGCCAGCGCAGTTCGAGCGGATGACCTACGCCGATGCGATGGAGTTCTACGGCTGTGATCGCCCCGACCTGCGGTACGGGCTGCGCCTACGCGACTACAGTCCCGTGTTCGCCGGTCTCGACTTCGTGGTGACAACGACCGCCATGGCGAATGGCGCACGGGTGCGCGGGCTCGTGGTGCCCGGCGGCGCGGCCTGGAGTCGAAAGCAGGTCGACGAGCTCGAGGCACTCGCCAAGGGCGCGGGGGCTGGCGGACTACTCCGATTGCGGAAGGCCGACGGCGAGTACGATGGCCCGCTCGCCAAGTTCCTGACGGACGACGCCAAGGCGCAGTTCGCCCTCGAGGACGGTGATCTCGCGCTGTTCGTCGCCGCGGCTGATCGCGTCAGCAGTCCCGCGCTCGATCGGGTGCGCCAGGAATGCGCGCGCCGCCTCGACCTCGTGGACGAGAAGGCGCAGCGTTTCCTCTGGGTGCTCGACTTCCCCATGTTCGAGCAGGATCCCGAGTCCGGTGCGCTCGCGGCGGTGCACCATCCGTTCACCGCGCCGAATCCAGACGATATGCTCGCATATCCCGACGAGCCGGCTCGCTGGCGCGCGTTGGCCTACGACGTGGTACTCAACGGCACCGAACTCGGTGGCGGTAGCATCCGCACCAGTGATCCCGCCACGCAGTCGCGCATGTTTGCGTTGCTCGGCATTGGAGACACCGAGGAGCAGGAGCGGCGCTTCGGCTTCCTGCTTGAAGGATTGCGCGCCGGTGCGCCGCCGCACGGCGGCATCGCATTTGGGTTCGACCGCATTGCGA
This sequence comes from Opitutia bacterium, assembly GCA_046315175.1. GTDB lineage: Bacteria > Verrucomicrobiota > Verrucomicrobiia > Opitutales > UBA953 > UBA8828. Next base: position 1,475 of record JBKDBK010000050.1, read on the forward strand.
TGCTGCTCTCTGGTGCTCCGTCGCTGCGCGACGTGATCGCCTTTCCCAAGACCACGGCGGCGCGCTCGCTCTACGAAGGCGCGCCGGTCGCGGTCCCGGCCGACGACCTCGCGGAGTTGCACATCTCCGTGCGCTCGGCGGAACGTGAGCCGCGTTCGTGAGTGATCCACGCGCCGAGCGCGGTGAGGTGACAACCGCGCGCGTTTCGGTCGAGGGCGCCGATCTCCAGATGCTTGCCGGCGTCAACGACGGCAACCTCAAGGAGCTCGAGCGCGCCACGGGTGCGCGCGTGGCCCTTCGCGGTGATCACCTGTCCCTCCGTGGGGATACGGATGCCGTTGGTCGGGCCGAGTCGGTGGCGTCGGCGCTCGTGGCTCTGGTGCGGGATGGCAAGTCGGTGTCGGCCGACGATGTGCTCCGCCTCTCCCTCACGGAGCGTCCAGCCGATACCCCGGGGGCGACCAGCGGCAGCTTGGTACTCCCTGGTGCGCGCCGTGGCGTGCAGCCGAAGACGCCGGGGCAGGCCGAGTATCTCAAGAAGATCGCCGAGAACGATATCGTCGTAGGGATCGGTCCCGCCGGAACGGGCAAGACGTATCTGGCGGTGGCGGCGGCGGTTGACGCTCTCATGCGCAAGCGCGTACGCCGCATCGTCCTCGCCCGTCCGGCCGTCGAAGCTGGCGAGAGTCTCGGATTTCTCCCCGGTGACATGCAGGCGAAGGTCGATCCCTATCTCCGGCCGCTGTACGACTCGCTCGACGACCTCATCCCCTTCGAGCGCATCCAAAAGTTCATCGAGGCGCGCACCATCGAGGTGGCGCCGCGCGCCTGGATGGGCGGGCGCACCCCCCGTGAAGCCAGCGTGATTATCGTCGG
>JBKDBK010000051.1:0-2414 GCA_046315175.1 Opitutia bacterium
GTGCGGAGAATCTCCGCTGCTTCGAGTTGGACCTTGACCAGCTGGGCGGCGAGCGCCTCGCGTCCCGACCCCGCTTGCCGCAGACGGAGCGCCACGTAGCCCGACCCCACGGCGACCACGGCGAACACGGCCACTTGCACGCCGACGCCAACGAACGGCGTCCCCTCACCGGGGCGCAGCCACAGCACATCGAGGGAGTACAGCACACAGGCGGCCGCGGCCACCGCGAGCCCTCCCCGAAACGGCAGGAGCAGCGCGGCGCTCGCAATCACGAGGATATAGAGGGCAGCGAACTGGGAGCTCCACCCTCCGGTGATGTGCACGACGGCGGTTACGAGGAGCAGGTCGATCGCGCACTGCCCGCCATAGAACAAGGTCCCCGGCGGAAGCTGTTCGACCCGGACGTACATGGCCGACCCCACCGTGGCGAGCGTGGCGGCGGCAAACGCCAAGGTGGCAATCAGGGTATCCGACGGCGCCGCCTGATTCCAGACAAAGACGGCCGCCACCAGGATCGCACAGGCCAGGACCGCGCGCGCCAGCCACACCCAACGCAACATGCGCTGGGGTTCGAGCATTTCCTGTATGGGGGCCTGCGGAAAAGCGGGAGTGTATCTCACACGCGGGGCGATCCAGGGTCGTGCAGATTGCAAGACGAGAGAAACACCACGGAGTCTTGCAGATTGCACTACCCTGACGAATCAGCCGCCCGCCCGTTTCCTTTGTGATATGATTGTCGAGACTGCGCTATCCGCCGAAGCCGAGTTGAGCCTGGGGACGATCACCTTCCGGCTGCTCTTCGTGCTCCTGCTCGTGTTGCTCAATGCCTTCTTCGTGGCCGCGGAATTCGCCCTGGTGGCGGTCCGACGGAGCCGGATCGACCAGATGGCGGCCGAGGGGGATAGCAGCGCGGTGGTGGTCCAGCGTGCCCTTTCCCAGCTGGACCGATACATCTCGGGCACGCAGCTGGGTATTACCCTCGCGTCGCTGGCGCTGGGCTGGATCGGCGAGCCGGCCGTGGCGGTCCTCGTGGACATCGCGCTGCGGCAGGTGGGGATCACCCCGGAACCCGGGGCCGTCCACACCGGAGCCGGCATCGCGGTCGCGTTTCTGGTGATCACCTTCCGGCACATCGTGCTGGGCGAACTGGCCCCCAAGTCGATCGCGCTGGCACGCCCGGAAGGGGTCAGCCGTATGGTGGCGCGCCCCCTGATGCTCTTTGCCCGGGCCATGTCGCCCTTCATCGCCATGCTGAATGGCACTGCCAACCGCCTGCTGGGGCTGGTGGGGGTCGAGCCCGTCTCGGAAGGCGAGCATGTCCACAGTCCGGAGGAGCTGCGCCTACTGGTCATGCAGGCGCGTGCCCACGGGACGCTCGATGAGTCCGACTCGGCCATGCTCGCCGGCGTGTTCGACTTCCACAACAAGCGCGCCCTTGACGTGATGCGCCCGCGCACCGAAATGGTGGCCATCGCGGAAGACGTGGAACTCGAGGAGTTGCGCGAGATCCTGCGCCGGGAGCGCTACTCCCGGTATCCGGTGTACCGGGACACCGCCGACGACGTGGTGGGGGTATTCCTCGCCAAGGACTTCTGGTTGGCCGAGCACCCCGAGGCGTTCACGTTGCGCGAGCATCTGCGCGAGCCGTTGTTCGTCCCGGCGACGCGGGCCGCCGAGCGTGTGCTCGATGACCTGCGGCGGACCCGCGCGCATCTGGCCGTGGTGCTCGATGAATACGGCGGGACCGCGGGGATCGTGACCATGGAGGACCTCGTGGAGGAAGTCGTGGGCGATATCGCCGACGAGTACGACCCCCTTTCGCGCGATGCCCTGCTCTTCGACGGCGTGCTCGAACTGGCCGGCTCGATGTCGTGGGTGGATGTGCGCTCCGACCACAAGCTGCCCATTCCCGAAGGCGACTGGAGCACCTTGGGCGGGTATGCCTTCGCGGCGCTAGGGCGGCTCCCGAAGGTTGGTGACCGGGTGTCGTATCCCGGTGGAGAACTCGAGGTCGTCGCGATGGACGGGCGCCGGGTCGCGGCCCTGCGCGTGCATCGCCGTACAGAGATCGCGGGGCATCCGGGCACATGAAGCCACTACGAATTCTGGGAACGCTGGGCGTTGTGCCCTCGCTGCTGTCCGCCGCGTTGGCCTGCCGGCCTGCAGCCGAACGTGTGGCGGTGAATGGCTCGCCCGCCGTGGCCGTGGGCGCCGACACCATCCTCCCCGCCTCGGGGCAGGGCGCGCCCGCGTCCGCCTTTCCGGCGCCGACGCGCGAAGTGGCCGACATCGTCGCGCCGCGCTGGATCAACGAAGATGACCGCGATGATGCGGGTGAGTTCACCACGGTCGCGCGCCTCGCCCGCCTCCGGCCGGGGATGGCGGTCGCCGATATCGGCGCCGGCGACGGGTAC
>JBKDBK010000052.1:0-61004 GCA_046315175.1 Opitutia bacterium
GGCCTGCTTTGGCCCAGGCGCCGGTGAACCCAACCCATGTCCGCCCCCGACCGCCACCCTTTCCTGGCCGGCCTTAGCAAGCAACGCGGGGCCCCGCCCACCTGCCTCGTCATCTTCGGTGCCTCGGGCGACCTGACGTCCCGCAAGCTGCTGCCCGCCCTCTACAACCTGGCGGTGGACAACCTCCTGCCCGCCGACTTCGCCCTGGTGGGCTTCGGCCGCAAGCCCCTGCCCGACGGCGAGTTTCGCGCCGCCGCCGCCCGCGACATCGCCCGCTTCTCGCGCCGCCCCTTCAACCCCGAGATCTGGAGCCGGGTCGAGGCCGCCGTCCATTACCAGGCCGGCGCCTACGACGACCCCGCCGCCTTCGCCGCCCTCGCCTCGAAGGTCTCCGGCCTCGAGAAGGCCGCCGGCCGCCCCCTCCAGCTCGTCAGCTACGTCTCCACGCCCCCGACCGTCTTCGACGCCATCGTGGAGAACCTCGGCCGCAGCGGCCTCGCCGCGCGCGGCCTCGGCTCCGCGGCCGAGAGCAAGGTGATCATCGAGAAGCCCTTCGGCCACGACCTCGGCTCGGCGGTCCGGCTCAACGCCGTCATCGCCCGCAACTTCCGCGAGTCCCAGGTCTACCGCATCGACCACTATCTCGGCAAGGAGACGGTTCAGGACCTGCTCGTCCTCCGCTTCGCCAACCCGATCCTCGAGCCCCTGTGGAACCGCGCGCATGTCGACCACGTGCAGATCACCGTGGCCGAGGAGCTCGGCGTGGGCGCCCGCGGCGGCTACTACGACCACTCCGGCGCGACCCGCGACATGGTGCAGAACCACACCATGCAGCTCCTCGCCCTCACCGCGATGGACGCCCCCGGCTCGCTCTCGCCGGAGGACATCCGCGACCAGAAGGTCCGGCTCCTCGACGCCATCCGCGCCCTCCGCCTCGGGCCGGGCGGCGACGCCGTCCGCGGCCAGTACGCCGAGGGCTTGTCCGCCGGCGAGCGCGTGCCCGGCTACCTCGGCGAGAAGGACATCCCCGCCGCCTCGGCCACCGAGACCTTCAGCGCGGTGCGCCTCGCCATCGAGAACGATCGCTGGGCCGGCGTCCCCTTCTACCTCCGCTCGGGCAAGCGCATGGCCCGGCGCGTCTCCGAGATCGCCGTCCAGTTCCGGCAGCCGGTCGACGGCCTGTTCGCCCGCGACGGGCGCTACGACATCGCGCCCAACCGCCTCGTCATCCAGATCCAGCCGGACGAGGGCTCGACCCTCGTGCTCAACTCCAAGGTGCCCGGGCTCGAGCCCCGCACCCAGCCCGTGCGCCTGAGCTTCCGCTACGCCGCGACCTATGGTTCCGACACGCCCGAGGCCTACGAGCGCCTGATCCTCGACGCCATCGTCGGCGACCGGACCCTCTTCATCCGCGGCGACGAGACCGAGGCCTCCTGGCGCCTCTACACCCCCCTCCTCGAGTCCTGGGCCTCGGCCGGCCGCGACGGGCTCGAGCCCTACGCCTCCGGCTCGTGGGGTCCGGGCGGGGCCGACGCCCTGCTCGCCGCCCAGGGGCACGCCTGGCGCAACACCGGGCGCTGAGCATGGCCTCCGAGGTCCTCGCCGCCCTGCCCGGAGCCGACGTCAGCGTCCGCTCCGCGCTCGCGACCGTCGAGCAGGCCTGGGCCGCCGAGGGCAACGACGTCGTCCGCGCCTCCCAGCTCAACCTCGTCCTCATGCTCGGCCCCGAGGTCTCCCCGGCCGAGGCCGCCGCCCTCTTCGACCAGGCGGTGGCCTTCGCCCGGCGCCACCCCTCCCGCCTCGTCGTCCTGAGCCAGCGCTCCCGCGACGAGGGTCAGGCGCCCGAGGCCCGCGCCCACGTGGCCTGCTTCCTCGACCCCGCGCGCCGCGGCAAGCGCTGCTGCGAGGCCTTGATGCTCGCCCACGGCGGCCACAGCCCCGCGCTCGAATCCCTCCTCTCGACCTGGATCGAGGCCGACCTCCCGGCCCACCTCTGGTGCCATCGCGTCCCCGCGGAGAGCCTGCGTTCCTGGCTTCCCCTCGCCGCCCGTTTCAACCGCGTGGTCGCCGACCGCTCGGTCGAGGGCGACGCGTTCTTCGACCTGCCTTGGCCGCGGCCCGAGGCCGTGCGCGACCTCGCCTTCGCCCGCTGCCTGCCGGTGCGGCAGGCGCTCGGCCAGTTCCTCAGCGGCCACGCGCCGGCCGACCTTGTCCGCGGCCTCGGCTCGGTCACCGTCTCCCATGGCGCCGGACGTCGCGGCGAGGCCCACGGCCTGCTGCGCTGGATGAGGTCCGGCCTCGAGTCCTGCGCCCGCCTCGCCGGCCAGCCCCTCGCCGCCGGTTTCAAGCTGGCCGACAGCTGCCGCGGCGGCTCCTGCCTGTCCGTCGACTGGACCTACGACAACGGCAACCACTTCTCCTGGGAGCACGCCGACGAGGGCGCCCGCTCCTCCGTCGCCCTCGACTACGCGACGTCCCACCGCACCTTCGATCTCGCCGTGCCGTTCGCCAGTTCCGAGATGACCTTGGGCGAGGCGCTGTTCTTTTAGGAAAGGGGCACAGGGGCTCAGGGGCACAGGGGCACGGGAGCGCGGGGGCACGGGAGGTGGATTGAGATGCTGGTGACAGGTGGCCGGTGGGAGAACTCGCCGCCGTCCGTTGCCTATCGATGTGGATAAAAAAAGATGAAGGGATGAAAGGAGCGTCGGTGGCTTTGGGCCGACAGGTCCGTGATTATTCGCTCCGGATTTGCGCTTGGCCTGCGTTTGCTCCGCCCCCTCCGCCCCATGCCTCGAATTCCTTCCCATCCTCCCCATTCTCCCCATCCTGTCTTTCTCCGTCCCATTCCTCCGGCCCCTATCCCCATGTTTCGTTCACTCCGCCTTCTCCTCGCCACCGGCAACGCCCACAAGGCCGAGGAGTTCTCGCGGATGTTCCGCGAGGCCGGCCTGAGCTGCGAGGTCGTGCCCGCCACCGTTGTCGGCGGGATGCCCAAGGTCGACGAGGTCGCCGGCACCTTCGCGGGCAACGCCCGGCTGAAGGCCGAGGCCCTGCGACGCCTGGCGCCGGCCGACCATTGGGTGCTGGCCGACGACAGCGGCCTCTCGTGCGACGCGCTGGGGGGCGCCCCCGGGGTCGACTCCGCCGTCTATGCCGGCGCGCGCGCGACCGACGCCGAGAACCGGGCCAAGCTGCTCGGCGCGCTCCGCGGCGTGCCCGCCTCCGCGCGCGCGGCCCGCTTCACCTGTCATCTCGTCCTTCTCGGGCCCGAGGGCGAGGACATGGAGTTCACCGGCCACTGCGAGGGCTCCGTCCTCGAGGCCGAGCGCGGAGCCGGCGGCTTCGGCTACGACGCGCTCTTCGTTCCCAAGGGCCAGTCCCGAACCTTCGCGGAAATCCCCGCCGGCGAGAAGGACGCGCTCAGCCACCGCGCCCAGGCCTTCGCCGCGCTGGCCACCTGGATCAGGCTCGGCTGAGCAAGGGGCCGATTCGCGATCCGATTCGTCGGCAGGGCTTGTTTCGTCTTTCCGCTGCCTTCGTCTCCCCCTATCAATCCCTGGTGGCCCTCCGCTGCCTGATCACCGCCGGACCGACCCGGGAGTTCCTGGATCCCGTCCGATTCCTCAGCAACCCCTCGACGGGCAAGATGGGGTTCGCCCTCGCGGAGGCGGCGCGCGACCTGGGCATGACGGTCGACCTCGTGGCGGGCCCGGTCTCGCTGCCCGAGCCGCGCGGCGTGATGCTCTATCCGGTGGTGACGGCGGAGCAGATGTACCACCAGGTCGACGGCCTGTTCGGCCCCTGCGACCTCTTCCTGTCCGTCGCCGCGGTCAGCGACTGGCGTCCCAAGGTCCGGCACGCCCAGAAGGTCAGGCGCGAGGCCGGGGCGCCCGCGCTCGAGCTTGAGCCGTGCCCCGACATCCTCCGGGCCATGGTCGCCCGTCGCCGCGCCGGCCAGGTGGTCGTCGGCTTCGCGGCCGAGACCGGCGACCTCGAGGTCGGCGCCCGGGCCAAGCTCGCCTCCAAGGGGGTCGACTTCCTCGCGGCCAACGACGTGGGCGGCCCCGCCGGCGCCTTCGGCTCGGAGACCAACCGCATTCTCCTGCTGGGCGCCGCCGGCTCGCGCCACCTGCTCGGGCCCGCCTCCAAGGCCGAGGTCGCGCGGGCGCTCCTCGCCGCCGTCCTGCCCTCGCTCGCCCCCCGATGAATCCCCGCCGTCGCAGCGACCGTTTCGACAGGCTCCTGGGCCGGGTCGAGGACCTCGATCCCCGCAACCTCGCCATCCTCGCCCGGCGCATCGACCGGGAGCGCCACCTGATGGAAACCGTCCTCGAGACGCTCCGCGAGGGCGTGCTCGTGCTGACCGAGGACAACCGGGTGGCCTACGCCAACCCCGCCGCGCTCACCCTCGCCGGACTCCCCCCGGAGGCGGCCACCGCGGCCGAGCCCGCCCGGTTCTCGCCCGAGCTGGCGACGGCGCTGGAGGGTGACATCGGGGGCGCCGCCCGCAGCCGCGAGATCGAGGTGGCCTACCCGGAACCCCGCATCCTGCGCGTCCACCTCGCCGCGGTCGAGGGCCCCTCGGCCGGCGCCCCCCTGCGCGTGGCGGTGCTCGCGGACATCTCCGCCGAGCGCGTCCAGGCGGAGGATCGGGTCGAGAGCGAGCGCATCGACTCCATCATGACCCTCGCCGCGGGCGTCGCCCACGAGATCGGCAATCCCCTCAACGCCATGGGCATCCACCTCGAGCTGCTTCGCCGGAGGCTCGGGGGACTCGGGAAGGACGCCTCCAAGGCGCTGGAGTCGGTCGATGTGCTCGAGGCCGAGGTCCGGCGGCTCGACGGCATCGTGCGCAATTTCCTCGGCGCCGTTCGACCCGTCCGCCCGGACCTCGCCGAGACCCAGCTCCTCGAGGTCGTCGCCGCCTCGCTGGCCCTCCTCAAGGACCAGCTTGAGCAGCTCGGCGTGAGGGCCACGGTGGATGTCTCGGGCGAGCTGCCGACCGTGCTCGCCGACCGCGGCCAGGTCCAGCAGGCCCTCTTCAACGTGCTCAAGAACGCCCTCGAGGCCATGGACCGGGGCGGCGACCTGACCATCCGGGCCCGGTCCGAGGACGACTGGGTCGTCCTCGAGGTGTCCGACACCGGGGTGGGCATCCCCGCCGAGAAGCTGACCCGGGTCTTCGACGCCTATTACACGACCAAGTCCGACGGCAGCGGCCTCGGCCTCCTCATCGTCCTGCGCATCCTGCGGGCCCACGGCGGGAGGGTCGACCTGGCCAGCCAACCCGGCAAGGGCACCACGGTCACCCTCCGGTTTCCCCAGCGCCATCGCCGCGTCCGCCTGCTGAGTTGAGCGGAACACGACCCTGCCGCCCGGTGTTTAAGGATTGAGCGTCCCCTGCGACGTTCCCATCAAGACCCGACGCCATGCGCTCCCTCCTCGCCGCCCTCCTCCTCGTCCCCGCGCTCGGCGCCGCCGAGACCAAGACCCTGCCGCTCGAGCTGCCCAAGCCCGCTGTCGCCGGCACGCCCCGCCCCTTCAAGGTCGCCAACCTCGAGGCGCCCCGGACCGGCCCCCGCGAGCTCCCCAAGGTGCCCGCCGCCGCGACCAACCTGGCCCTCGGCAAGGAGGTCACCTCCAGCGCCCGCGAGGCCGTCGCCGGAGACCTCTCCTATGTGACCGACGGCGACAAGGCCGGCGACGAGGGCTACGAGGTCGAGCTGCCCCGCGGCCACCAGTGGGTCCAGGTCGACCTGGGCGCCCCCGCCGAGATCCACGCCATCGCCCTCTGGCACTTCCACCGCGAGCGCCGCGTCTACTTCGCCGTCGTTGTGCAGATCTCCGACGACCCCGAGTTCAAGCAGGGCGTGACCACCGTCTTCAACAACGACGACGCCAACAAGCTCGGCTTCGGCGAGGGCAAGGATCCCTGCTACATCGAGTCGCACGAGGGCCGCGTCATCCCCGTCGCCGGCACCAAGGGCCGCTACGTCCGTTTCCATTCCCACGGCAACACCTCCGGCGCCTCCAACGACTACGTCGAGGCCGAGGTGTGGGGAGTGGCGGCGAAGTAATCGTCCAGGGGCTCAGGGGCACGGCGGGTAGGGCGGTTTCTCCGAAACCGCTTACCTCCATCGGTGCCGTTGGCACCTGGTTGAGGTAACGAGGTTGAGCGTGTTCTAGCACCGGTTGCCGATTTTCCGGTGCTTCCCTATCTACCTACCGAGCCCTGTGCCGCCGTGCCCCTGTGCACTGTCCCGTTAGACCGTGCCCCTGAGCCCCCGAGCCCCTGTCTCCCTGCTATTTAACCAGACGCCTCACCGTCCCGTTGCCCATGTTGCAGAACAGCAGGTCGCCGGTGGTGGGGTGGGGGCCGAAGCCGGCCACGTTGCCGTCCTTAGCCAGGACGGTGAGGTCCGACCAGCGGCCGCCGCGCTCGCGGATGGCCATGATGCGTCCTGAGGCGAAGTCGGCGAAGACATAGGCGCCGGCGAGCTCGGGCAGGGTGGAGCCGCGGTGGACGATGCCGCCGGTGACGGACGCCCCGATGTCCCTGCCGTACTGGCAGATCGGGTCGATGAGGCGGGTGGAGCCCTGCTTGCCCTTGGCCTTGGCGAAGGGCTTGCGCGCCTCGCGGAGGCTCCAGCCGTAGTCGCCGCCGGGGACGAGGAGGTTGAGCTCCTCGATCTCGTTCTGGCCGACGTCCCCGCAGAACCAGCGGCGCGAGGGCGCGTCGTAGGTCATGCGCCAGACGTTGCGCAGGCCGGTGGCCCAGGTCTCGCCGCGGAGCTTGGCCGGATCGACCGCCTCGCCGCGGTGCTGGCGGGTGCGGAGGAAGGGGTTGTCGGCAGGCACCAGGTAGCGCGGCTTGCCCGAGGCGTCGAGGCAGACGGCAGCGTGGGGGTTGGGGCGCAGGTTGCCGGCGCGGCGGTCGACGTCGATGCGGTAGACCGCAGAATGGAAGCCGTCGTCGATCTTGCGCGAGGTGTCGAAGCGGTCGTCGGCCGCCCCGCCGTCGCCGCAGGCGATGTAGAGGTAGCCGTCGGGGCCGAAATGGATGTCGCCGGCGTTGTGGTTGTTGGCGGGGTCGGGCTGGGAGATGAGCGGCTCCTCCGTCGACTTGTCGACCGTCCAGGCCCCGGGCGCGGCGGTGAATCGCGAGACGCGCTGGTGCAGCTTGCCGCCCACGTTCAGGCTGTAGAAGACATAAACCCGGCGGTTCGCGGCGAAGCCGGGGTGGAAGGCCACGCCGAGCACGCCGCACTCGCTCTGGGTCTGGATGGGGCCGTCGCGCGGCTCGGTCAGGTCGAGGAAGACCTCCTTGCGGGGCTGGCCGCCGAGATTGGTGACCATCTGCACGCGTCCGCCCTTCTCGAGGACGAAGAGCCGGTCGCGCTCGCCCGGGGCGTAGGCGAGCCCGATGGGCTGCTCGAAGCGGAGGCCGCCGAGGGCGTTCTCGGTGCGGTAGGGGAGCTTGTCCTGGGCCGTCAGCGTGGCGGCCAGGGCGAGGAGGGCGAGGACAGGGCGCATGGGGAAGGGTCAGGGCAGGGCCTCGAGCCGGGCGACCACCTCGTCGATGAGGAAGGCCGGGGTGGAGGCGCCGGCGGTCACGCCGACCGTGCGGTAGCGCGGGAGGGCGGCGAGGTCGAGCTCGGCGGCGGTCTCGACGTGGAAGCAGTGCATGCCGGTGAGCTCGACGAGCTTGGCCAGCTTGACGGTGTTGGCGGAGTGGCGGCCGCCGATGACGACCACGGCCTCGGCGCCCTGGCGGCGGAGCTCATGGATGTCGCCCTGCCGGTCCTTGGTCGCCCCGCAGATGGTGTCGAACACCAGGACGCCCGGGTAGGTCCGGCGGAGGTGCGCGGCGAGCCGCTCGAACTCGTCGGTGAACATCGTCGACTGCGAGACCATGCAGACCTGGTCGCCCAGCGGGGGCAGCGTGTCGATGTCGGCCTCGGTGCGCACCGCGTGGCCCTTGCCCTCGGTGTAGCCGAGCAGGCCGATGACCTCGGGGTGGGCGGGGTCGCCGAAGATGACGGTGGAGAAGCCGCGCTTGGCGTGGAGGCGGATCTTGCCGGCGATGATCCCGACGTCGGGGCAGGTGGCGTCGCGGAACTCCATCCCGAGCGACTTCAGGTAGGCGCGGCGCTCGGGCGAGATGCCGTGGGCCCGGACGACCATCACGGCGCGGTCGCCGGCGTCGGCCACGCTGACCTCGGCCTTGCTCTGGTAGTCGCCGACCTCGCGCACGCCTTCCCGGGTGAGGACCTCCATCATCTGCCGGTTGTGGATCAGGGGGCCGTCGGTGTAGACGGGGTGGCGACCCGCCTTCGCGTACTCGCGCGCGATGTCGATGGCGCGCTCGACGCCCCAGCAGAAGCCGGCGGATTTGGCCCGGAGGACCCTCATGCTGCTCACTGTGGGGGCATGCCCCCGGCTTTCAAGCACCCTTGGCGGGATCCGCTTGCCTGCCGGGGCCGGCGGGCTAGCCTGCCCTTCCCATGCTCATCCCCCTGCTCATCGCCTTCGGGGCGCTCCTGGTCCTTGGCGTGTTCGTCGTCGGCATCTACAACGGCCTGGTGACCCTCCGGAACGGGTTCCGCAACGCCTTCGCCCAGGTCGACGTCCAGCTGAAGCGCCGGCATGACCTCATCCCCAACCTGGTCGAGACCGCCAAGGGCTACATGGCCCATGAGCGCCAGACCCTCGAGGCCGTGATGAACGCCCGCGCCTCGGCCACCCAGGCCAATATCCGCGTCACCGCCAACCCCGCCGACGCCGCCGCGGTCGGCGCCCTCGGCCAAGCCGAGGCCGGCCTGACCTCCGCCCTCGGGCGCCTCCTCGCGGTGGCCGAGAACTACCCCCAGCTGAAGGCCGACGCCACCATGCGCTCCCTGATGGAGGAGCTGACCTCGACCGAGAACCGCATCGCCTTCTCGCGCCAGGCCTTCAACGACGCCGTGCTCGCCTATAACAACCGCCGCGAGGTCTTCCCCGCCGTCCTCCTCGCGTCCGCCCTCGGCTTCCAGCCCGGCGAGTTCCTGCGCATCGACAGCGAGGCCGAGCGCCAGGCCCCGAAGGTCGGCTTCTGACCGGGTCCGGATGGACTTCTTTGGCGCGCAGGAGAAGGCCCGGGGCCGGACCACGCTGCTCGTCGTCCTCCTCGTCCTCGCCCTGGCCAGCCTGGTCGGGGCGCTCTACGCCCTGGCCGTGGTCGGCCTGCGCGGCGGCGCGGGTTGGTGGCATCCCGACCTTCTCGCGACCACCTCGCTGGTCGCCGGCGGCTCGATCCTCGTCGGCGGGCTCATTCGCCACCAGGCCCTGCGCCAGGGCGGCTCGGCGGTCGCGGCCTCGCTCGGCGGCCGCAGGATCGCGCGGGGCGGCGCCTCGCCCGAGGAGGCGCGCTACCTGAACGTGGTCGAGGAGATGGCGCTCGCCTCGGGCACGCCGGTGCCGGCCTGCTTCGTGCTGGACGGCGAGCCGGGCATCAACGCCTTCGCGGCCGGCAACACGCCGTCCGACGCCGCCGTGGCCGTCACCCGCGGCGCCCTCGAGCAGCTGAGCCGCGAGGAGCTCCAGGGCGTGGTCGCCCATGAGTTCAGCCACATCGCCAACGGCGACGTGCGCCTCAACCTCCGCCTGGTCGCGGTTGTCGCCGGCCTGGTCACCCTCACCCAGCTCGGCTACCTGGTCGTGCGCCTGGTCGGCAACACCTCGGGCTCGCGGCGGGACAAGGACGGCGGCGCGCGGCTCGCCCTGCTCGCCGCGGGCCTGGCCATCATGGCCGCCGGCTTCGGCGGGCGCTTCTTCGCGCGGCTCATCCAGGCCTCGATCTCGCGGCAGAGGGAGTTCCTGGCCGACGCCGCCGCGGTCCAGTACACCCGCAACCCCCTCGGCCTCGCCGGCGTCTTCCGCAAGCTCGCCCGGGAGGGCGCGCGCGCCGCGGCCTCGGGCGGGGGTTCCTCGCGCGGCCTCGCCGCGGCGGGGCAGGCCGACGTGCAGCACATGCTCTTCGCCGAGGCGCCCTCGCTCTGGGTCTCGCTGATGGCCACGCATCCGCCCCTGCAGGAGCGGCTGAGGCGCCTTGACCCGGGCGCGACCCTGACGGAGGGGGCGCGCCGCTCGCCCGCTTCCCAGGAGGCCGCCTCGGACGCGGTCGGCCTGGCGGGCTCCGCGCCCCCGCCGCTTCCCGCCGCGGCCGACCGGCCGTCCGATGGCGCCATCCAGGACGCGGTCGGCTTCCGCGGGGCCCTGCCGCCCCAGCTGCGGGCGGCCGCGGCCGAGCCCGTGGGCGCGCTGGGGCTTCTCTTCGGCCTGACCCTGTCCGTCCACGGCGCCGACCGGGAGCGTCAGCTGGCCGTCATCCGGCGGCTCGTCGAGGGCGAGGTCGAGCGCGAGATCCTGCGCATCGCCCCGCAGGTCGCGGCGCTTCCCGAGGGACATCGCATTCCGCTGCTCGACCTCGCCATGCCGGCCTTGCGCGAGCTGACCTCCGGGCAACGCGCCCAGGTGCTGGCGGCGCTCGACGAGACGGGCGTGGCGGCGTCCGACGGCCTGATGGGTCTCCTGCTCCGCGCCTCGGCCCGGCGTCACCTGAGCCCCGAGGATCCGCCCGGATTGCGCGTGCCCTCGGCCCAGGAGGCCGACGCCCATCGCCGGCTCGTCCTCTCGGCGGTCGTGGCGATGTCGCGCCAGGACCCTCCGGGCCGCCTGAGGTCCCACGCCGCGGCCTGCCGCCTCCTGGGGGTCGACCCCGGCTCGGGCCCCGCGGAGTCGCCCGACCTCGCGGTCGTCGCCTCCTCGCTCGGCGCCCTGCGCGGGTTGCCGGTGCCGGCGCGGCGCGACATCGTGAGGGCCTGCGGCGTGGCCATGCTGAGCGATGGGCGCGCCGAGCCGCGCGAGGCGGAGATTGTCCGCGCGGTCGCCGACCTGCTCGGCATCAGCTTCGCGATCGCGCCGCCGCGCTGAGCCGCCTCATGCGAGCCGCAGGCTCTCGCCCGTCATCTCGGCCGGCTTGGGCAGGCCCATGAGGTCGAGCACGGTCGGGGCGATGTCCGCCAGGCGCCCGGTGGGGCGCAGCTTGGCCCGCTCGAGGCCCTTGCCGTAGAGGACGACCTCGACGGGGTTGAGGGTGTGTCGGGTGTGGGCCGAGTTCTCCTCGGGCTCCCACATCTGGTCGGCGTTGCCGTGGTCGGCGGTGACCACCGCCTGGCCGCCGACCTGGTCGATGGCCTGGAGCAGCTGGCCGAGCCCGTGGTCGACCGTCTCGCACGCCTTGCAGACCGCGGGTAGCGAGCCGGTGTGGCCGACCATGTCGGGGTTGGCGTAGTTCACGACGACGAGGGCGTGCTTGCCGGAGAGGATGGCCGCCTTGGCGAGCTCGGTGACGTGGGCGGCGGACATCTCGGGCTTGAGGTCGTACGTGGCGACCTCCTTCGGGCTCTGGGCCATCCCGCGCTCCTCGCCCGGGAAGGGCTCCTCGCGATAGTCGTTGAAGAAGAAGGTGACGTGCGGGAATTTCTCCGTCTCCGCCGTGCGGAACTGCGAGAGCCCCTGCTTGGCCACCCACTCGCCGAGGATATTGGCCATCTTGGGCGGCTTGTCGAAGACCACGTTGGGGCAGAGGCCCTTCTCGTAGTTGGTCAGGGTGGCGTAGAACAGGTCGAGCTTCCGGGCGCGGGGGAAGCCCTTGAACTCGGCGTCGAGGAAGGCGCGGGTCAACTCGCGCGGGCGGTCGCCGCGGAAGTTGAAGAAGAGGACCGAGTCGCCGTCCTTGATGGAGCCGGCCCCCGCGACTCGGGTGGCGGGCACGAACTCGTCGCCGACCATTGTGGGCGCGGAGGGCTTGTCGTAGTAGGCCTGCACGGCGGCCGCGGCGGTGTCGGACTCCGGGGCCTTGCCCCCGGTGAGCATCTCGTAGGCGGTCTGGACGCGGTCCCAGCGGTTGTCGCGGTCCATCGCCCAGAAGCGGCCGGCCACGCTGGCGACCTTGCCCAGGCCGATCTTGGCGAGCTCGGTCTCGAGCTGGCGGAGGTACCCGAGCCCGCTCGTGGGAGGGCTGTCGCGCCCGTCCATGAAGGCGTGGACGAGGACCTTCGACAGGCCCTCCTCCTTAAGCAGTCGGACAAGGGCGTAGAGGTGGGGCAGGGTGGAGTGGACGCCGGCCTCGGAGCAGAGGCCCATGAGGTGGACGGTGCCGCCGGTCCGCTTGACGTTCTCGACCAGCCCGCGGAAGGCGGGGTTGCGGCGCATGGCCGCGGGGTCGGTCAGGCCCTTGTCGATCCGGACGATCTCCTGGTCGACGATGCGGCCGGCGCCGATGTTCTGGTGGCCGACCTCGGAGTTGCCCATGATGCCGACGGGCAGGCCCACGTCCAACCCATGCGCCATGATCTCGGTCCGGGGCCAGTCCTTGGTCAGGCGGCGCGAGACGGGCAGGTTCGCCACCTTGAGGGCGTTGAAGGCGTCATGGGCGGGGTTGGGGTTCTCACCCCAGCCGTCGCGGATCACCAGGAGGACGGTCTTGGACATGGGCTAGGGCTAAGGGAAAACTGGGGAATTAGGGAAGCGAAGAAAAGGGCCTCACTTCCGGGCGATCGCCCCGGTTATGGGCACGGCCTTCGCCAAGGTGTTCGAGATGGTCCCGTATTTGCGGATGTTCGTGTGCAGGAGCTCGACGCGGTGGTCGGGCTCGTCGGTATCCACGGTGATCCGGTAGTCGATCGAGACAATCAGGGGTGGGCTGTCTTGGCGCACCGCGTGAAGCCGGACCTCCATCCCGCGTAGCGCGAAGCCCAGGGTCGGCAGCACGCGCTCGGCCCCCTTCAGGATGCAGGCGGCCAATGCCCCGAGGAGCAGCTCCGCCGGGTTCAGGGCGTCGCTCCGTCCCCTCGGATCGGTGTCCACCACCAGCCGGGCGTCCTTGGCGCCGACCTCGCTGCCATGGGCGTCGAGGCGGCGGGCGTTGACGGTGTACTCGAGCATGGCCCAGTGTAAGGCGCCCTCGCGCCGGTAGGAACCCCAAAGCGCCCCTCACCTCGCCGGCCAGGCCAGGTCCCTGAAGACGTCCCTCGCGAGCTTGGGGCGTCCATCCGGCCCGTAGAGCCCCATGTTGGAGTAGCCGTTGTTGTCCGGGTTGGCGGTGTAGAACTTGCGCGAGCGGTAGTCGACGAGGATCCAGTAGGTGTAGCCCGCGAGGGGCGGGGTGTGGCGGGCCAGCACCTCGTGCTGGCGCCGGAGCAGGTCCGCCTGCCAGTCCTCGGTGTCCTTCTCGTCGACCCGCCCTCGCTTGCCGGGCTTCGCCCAGGCGCCGTTCTCCAGGATGACGAGGGGCTTGCCGGGGTTCTCCGCGGTCACCCGGCGCATGTCCGGTTCCAGGCGCTCGAACGGATCCATGGCGCCGCGGTACTCGTTGAAGCCGACCACGTCGGCGTGGCGGAACTCCGGCTGACCCATGTGCGGGTGCCAGGCCGCCCACGACACCGGCCGGCGCTGCCAGTCGAGCTCGCGCACGAGCTCGGTGGCCTTGGCCACGAAGCGGCCGTACTCCGGGCAGAATTGGTGCGACTCGTTGTGGGTGCACCAGAGGACGACCGAGGGGTGGTTGGCGAGGTCCCAGATCGCGCAGCGGGCGTGGGACTGGAAGACGGACCTTGGGTCGCGCGTCTGGGCGTCCATCGAGGCCTCGCGGTACCAGAAGCCGCCCCACTCGCCCGTCAGCAGGAAGCCCTGCCGGTCCGCCTCGCGGTAGACCGTCGGGCTTCGCTGCGTGACGTGGAGGCGGATGAAGTTGGCCCCGGCGTCGCGACATTGCCGCAGGAGCGCGAGGTGATCCTCGGGGAGGAGGGCGGCGCCCCGGCTTCGCGTCTCCTCGACCATGGCCACGCCCTTGAGGAAGATAGGGCGGTCGTTGAGCAGGAGGCGGGGGCCGTCGACCCGGAACTCGCGGATGCCGAGGTTGCCCGTCCACTCGTCGACCAGGGTCTCGCCCTGGCGCAGGCTGGCGACGACCCGGTGCAGGGCGGGCGTGGCGGGGGTCCAGCGCGCGGCATCCGGTCGCAGGGGGAAGTCGATGCGGACGGCCCTCGCGCCGCCCGCGGGGATGTCGACCCCGACGGCTGCCGGGCGACCCGCCAGCGCGTCGGATTGCAGCTCGAGCTCGAGTCGGCGGGGTTCGGCGCCGTGGTTGGCGATGACAATCGCCGACTCGAGCCGGCCGCCGGCCGTGCGCAGGAGGGCCTTGCGAATCGTCACCGGGTTCTCCGCGACCAGGGCCACCTCGCGCGTGATGCCGGCGTAGGGCCAGAGGTCGGGGGCCTTCGGGTGGGGGCCGTGCACCTGGGGAATCTCGGGCGGCTCGCCGGCGCCGGGGCGCGCCGCCTCGTGGTTGGGACGGCGGATGACCTTCACCGCCAGCAGGTTCAGGCCCGCGCGGAGCTGGGCGGTGACGTCGATGGAGAAGGGCTGGCCGCCGCCCTCGTGCAGGGCAACCTCGTCGCCGTTGAGGAGAATGCGCGCCCGCTGGGGGATGCCGAGGAACTCGAGGCGATGGCGTTTCCCGGGGCTTGGCTCGTGGTGGAACTCGAGGCGGTACCAGCCGGCGCCGTTGTAATGCGGCGGGTTGGCCGGGGAGCGGTCGCTCCAGTCGTTGAAGCGCCCGCCCGGCATCATGTCCCAGCAATGCGGCACGGTCACCGCCGTCCAGGCGTCGGTCGCGGTCCGGGCGCCCCCCCAGTCCTCGGCCTCGCCGCGCCCGTCGGGGTCGAAGCGGAACCGCCAGCCCTCCGCGAGGACCGTCCGGCTGCGGGTCGCGCCGGGAGCGGCGTCGAAGTCCGGGCGGACTTGCCCGTAGTGGAAGACCACGGGCACGCCGTCGACGAGCTGCGTGCGGACATCCATGGCGTGCGCGAATCGCGGATGGTCGGCGAGGTCGTCGGCCGGCGAGGCGAGGGCGAGCGGCAGGCCCAGCCAGAGAAGGGCCATGTGGCAGAGGCGTCGGGACACGCGAGGGATTCATCCCGAGCCCGCGTCGGTAGGCAAGCCGTGGCTGCGCCAGCTGTCGGCCGGCCCATGCGGCCGGGCGGTCAGCGATGCGGGACCCGGCGGAGCTTGGAGGTGTCGTGGCCGGTCTTGGCGAGGAAGTCGACCAGCTCCTGGTAGCGGGCCTCGGGGAGGGTCTTGGTGCGCGCCATGATCCAGGCGTAGTCGCGGTCGGGCACGCCGATGATGGTCGTCTGGTAGTCCGCGTCCAGGTAGGCGATCAGGTAGGCCGCCTTGAAGGGCCAGATGAACCGCATGCGCCACTCGGCGTTGGTCTCGCGGTTGTGGATGAAGCCGCGGGGTTTGTAGGTCCTCAGGGGGCCGTCGGGCGAGCCGTTGTTGAAGACGTAGGTGGTCGGGATGGTGCCGTCCTCGGCGAGGGCGTAGGATTCGACGGCGTTGTGGGCCTCGTCCTCGATGAAGGTCGGGATGTGGGCGATCACGTACCAGTCGCCCATGAAGCGCGGGAGGTCGACGCGGCGGTCGATGGGTTGCAGCGGGGGCTGCTCGGGGCCGGAGGCGCAGCCCGCGAGCAGGGCGCCGGCCAGCAGGGCGAGGAGGCGGGAGCGGGTGGAGGTGGTCATGGTTTGGAGGGTAAGGGTAGGTGCGCCGGCGGCAAGGGGGCGCGTGCTTATGTGGGGATTCGCGGCCGGGGCCAGGGGGTGCCGCCTTGGGCGTCTCACCCCGCGATGCGAATCTCGAGCCGCGCTCCCCCCAGGGCGCCCGGGCCTCGGTTGAAGGTCCAGCCGCGCGCCCGGCAGATGCGCTCGACCAGCGAGAGGCCGATGCCGTGTCCGGCGGCGGAGGGCGCCGACGACCGCTCGGGCAGGCCCGGGCCGTCGTCCTCGAAGGCGATGGAGACCGAGCCCTCCTCCTTCCGGACGGTGATCTCGAGGTTGCCGCCGCCCGCGTGGAGGTAGGCGTTGCCGACGAGGTTGTGGCAGAGCACGGCGAGGGACTCGCCGTGGATGCGCAGCAGGACGCCGGAGGGGGAGCGCACGGCGACGGCGATCCTCAGGGGGTGCCCCGGATGAAGGGCGCGGATCTCCTCGACCACCTGGCGAACCATCGCGCCGACGTCCACCGCGCAGGCGTCGGCGGGCGGCGTCTGTTCCCGGGCGAGGAGGAGGAAGGTTTGGACGAGCCGCTCCATCCTCTGGGCGGTCCTGCGCATCTGCGCGAGCAGCCGCTCGCCCGCGGCGGGGTCGCCGCCGGACCTGCCGTGGAGATCGAGGGCCGACCTCAGGGTGGCGATGGGCGTCCTGAGCTCGTGGCTGCAGTCGGAGAGAAAGTGGCGCTCGCGCGCGAGGGCCTCGCCGAGGCGTTGGCGATAGGAGTCGAGGGCCGCGGCGAGCTGGCCGACCTCGTCGTCGGGGAGGCTCTCGCGAAACCGCGAGGCGGCGGGCTCGGCGGGGTCGCCCAGGACCCATTGCGTGAGCCTGCGCACGGGCTTGAGCGTCCAGCGGGTGATCAGCTGGGAGGCCGCGAGGGCGAGGAGGAAGAGGGCGGCGCTGAGGATGAGCAGGCGGCCGGCGGCCTCATCCGTCGCGTCCTCGCTGACCTCCAGGGTGCTGAGGTCGGCCAGGACCGCCCGGATGTCGCCCGCGGATTCCCGGGGCGGTATCCAGAGCCGGTACTCGCGCTCGTACCCGAGGACGAACCACAGGCGGAGCTGGTCGGGGAAGGTGCGGATCACCTCGCTTCGGCTCAGGTCGTCGTTGGCGAAGATGTCATGCAGGCCCGGGGTGGTTGGGATTTCCCTTAGGCCCATCTTGTCCCTCAGGAAACTCGCGTCGGCGTGCGCGGAGAGTCCCGCCACCGGGCTGGTTCCGGACCGCCCGGCGGCGAGGTCGGCGGCGGCCGTCGCGAAGTAGCGGTCGTGAATGGCGTCCTCGGCCTCGAGAAGGATGACCCAGCCGACCGCGGCGAACGCCGCGATCACGAGGGCGGCAAGGCAGACGACCAGCAGCCGGATGCGCAGCTCGAGCCGGCTCGGGCTCATGTCCGGGATGCCAGCAGCTGGAAGCCGACGCCCCGATGCGTGTGCAGGAGCGGGGGCAGGTCCGGCGGGTCGACCGCCGCCCGGAGGCTGGCGATGTGGGTGCGGAGGGAGTCGCTGCCCGGCGGCTCATCGCCCCAGAGGTGGAACTCGAGGTCGGCCCGGCTGACGATGGCGGGCGACTGGCGCATGAGCTTTTCCAGGATGGCGAAGCCCATGTTGGTGAGGGCGAGCCGCCGGTCGCCCCGGAGCACCTCGCGGGTGGGCACGCACATCCGCAGGTCGCCCACGCTGAGGGTCTCGGCCGGGGGACGGAGCCCGCCCTGGGAGCGCCGGACCATGGCCCGGAGCCGCGCCATCATCTCGGCCAGGGCGAAGGGCTTGACCAGGTAGTCGTCCGCTCCCGCGCGGAAGCCGCGCAGCCTGTCCTCCAGCGTGTCGGCCGCGGTCAGGATGAGGATGGGCAGGGCGGGGGCGATCTCGGCCCGGACGCGCTGGCAGAGCTCGAGCCCGCCGAGGCCGGGTAGCCGCAGGTCGAAGATTCCCGCGGAGAACCTCCCGCTGATGAGCTTGTGGATCGCAAGCGCGCCGTCGGGGGCGAACTCCACCCGCCAGCCTTCCCGCTCCAGGTAATCCTGGATGTTGGCCGCGAGGTCGGGGTCGTCCTCGACCAGCAGCACGGGAAGTGGCGGCGCCTCGTTCATCCGGCGGCAGTCTTCCCCGTTTCCGGGGAATGCCAATCCTTAGAAGGCGTAGCGGAGGCCGAGGAGGGCCGAGACGCCGTTGTAGTCGGCCTCGACCTTGGCCCCGCCGCTGGCCGAGTCCATTTCCGGGCTGCCGGCGTAATGGTAGCGGAGCTCGAAGAAGGCCGAGAAGCTGTCGTTGATCGGGTAGAGGGCCCCGGCGATCAGCTGGGCGGCGGGCACCCAGTTGTCCGAGTGCTCCCGCTCGACGCCCCCGATGGTCAGGTCGATGTCGACCTCCTGCATGAAGCCGAGGCCGAGGCCGACGTAGGGGGTGATGCCGGCGCGGGCGGACCCGCCCTGGCCGCCTTGGCCGAAGGTGTAGACGGCGTTGAACATGAGGTTGGTGGAGGCGAAGTCCCCGTCGGTCACGCCGTCGAGGGAGCCGCCCTGCATTGATTCGACCTCGTTGCTGCGGTAGAACCACTCGACCTCCAGGGCCCAGGCGGGCGAGACCTGCTTGCCAAAGGCCGCTCCGGTCAGCAGGCCGCGGTCGTACGAGCCCTTGGTCGTCGTGCCGGATCGGATGACGTCGCCGCTGCCGAGCATGGACAGGCCGCCGTAGACATCGACGTAGAGATCCTTCCGCGGCTTCGCGGCGTGAGCGGTGGCGCCGGCGGCGAGCAGGAGCGCGACGGCGGCGGTGCGGTTGGAGGCTTGGCGGGGGATGCGGAGCTTCATGGTGGCGTGGGTTTGTCGGTGGGTGTTGGGATGATGCATGACAACCTTAGCATGCGGCGCGTCAACGCCGTGCCATTCGCGCGTTAAATCGGCGTGAAAAGCCGACCCAGGCCGCCCGGGGTGTCCCCGGCCTGGACGGGGGAATCCGGGCAGGCTTCTCAGTCCCCTTGCCTTTGGCGGGCGGGTTGACAATAGGGGAGGGTAGCCATGGCCGATCCCGCCTACTGCGTCTCGCGCTTCCGCACGGTGCGGCGGGTCACCCGCGAGGTGCGCATCGGCGGGGTGGGGGTCGGCGGGTCCAACCCCATCCGGGTCCAGTCGATGACCACGTCCGACACCGAGGACGTGGCCGCGACCCTGGCCCAGTGCGTCAAGCTGGCCGAGGCGGGCTGCGAGTTCATCCGCATCACGGCTCCCAACAAGGCCGCCGCGGCGGCGCTGGGGGACATTCACCGCCGCTTCCGCGCGGCGGGGTTTTCCCAGCCCCTGGTGGCCGACATCCATTTCCTGCCCGTGGCCGCGATGGAGGCGGTCGAGCACGTCGAGAAGGTGCGGGTCAACCCGGGCAACTACGCGGACAAGAAGAAGTTCGCCGTGCGCGAGTACACCGACGCCCAGTACGCCGAGGAGCTCGAGCGCCTGCATGCGGCGTTCAGCCCGCTGGTCCTCCGGTCCAAGGAGCTGGGCCGGGTGCTGCGCATCGGCACCAACCACGGCTCGCTTTCCGACCGCATCCTGAACCGCTTCGGCGACACGCCGATGGGCATGGTGGAGTCGGCGCTGGAGTTCGTCCGCATCGCGGAATCGCACGGCTTCCGCGACCTGGTGCTGTCGATGAAGTCCTCCAACCCCAAGGTGATGGTCGAGGCCTACCGCCTGGCGGCCCGGCTGATGGCCGACGAGGGGATGGATTACCCCTTGCACCTCGGCGTGACCGAGGCCGGCGAGGGCGAGGACGCGCGGATCAAGTCCGCCATCGGCATCGGCGCGCTGCTGGCCGACGGGCTGGGCGACACCATCCGGGTCTCGCTGACCGAGGACCCGTGGCATGAGATTCCGGTCTGCCGACGGTTGATCGAGGCCGTTGGCGCCTTCCGGCCGGCGGGCGGCGAGTCCTTGCCCGTGATTTCGGTCCGCGGCGAGGATGTCCGCGAGGGAATCGACCCCTATGCCTTCGTCCGCCGGCCGACGGAGCCCCTGTCGCTCGGGTCCGGCTGCCGCGCCGGCTCCGGGGAGGTGCCCCGCGTGGTCGTGCGCAGTTCCTTCCCCCTGTCCCAGGCCGCCGCCGCCGCCAAGGAGGTGGTCGACGCCCACGCGCGCCAGCGCGAGGCGCGCGTCGAGGGCCTGTTGGTGACCTTCGGTTCCGCCGCGGACGCGCAGGGGCTGGCCGCGCTTCGCCTCGGGCTGGAGTCGGTGGTGCCGTCGATCCTCGCCGAGGTCGGCGCCCTCGCCCCCTCCGACGTCCCGCTGCGCGGCGCCGGGGCCGCCCTGGTCGCGGTGAGGTCCCACGGCCGATTCTCGCGTCCCGACGAGACGCTCGCCTGGGCCGAGGCCTGCGCCGCCGCGGATGTCACCCTCGCGATCAACACCGAGGCCGAGCATCTTGGCGACCTCGTCGGGGCGCTCAAGGCCCTGCCCCCGGGCCGCCGCATGGTCTGCGCGACGCACAACGGCGCCTCGTCCCACGCGCTCGGCGAGCATCGGCGGATGGCAAGCGAGCTGAGGCGGCTCGGCCTGGCGGGCGTGCCCATCTGGATTCGCGCGACCGCCCTGCAGCATGGCGGACCCGGCCCCGCGTACGCCGACCAGCTGCTGCACGCCTCGGTGCTCGCGGGCGGCCTGCTTGTCGACGGGGTGGGCGACCTGCTGTCCTGCGAGGCCCCGGCGTCCTTCGACAAGCGCCTCACCCTGGCCTACGACATCCTGCAGGGCGCGCGGGCGAGGCAGACGAAGACGGAGTTCGTGGCCTGCCCGAGCTGCGGACGGACGCTGTTCGACATCCAGTCGACCACCCTGCGCATCAAGGCGCGGACGGGGCACCTGAAGGGCGTGACCATCGCGGTGATGGGCTGCATCGTCAACGGGCCCGGCGAGATGGCCGACGCCGACTTCGGCTACGTGGGCGGCGCGCCGGGCAAGATCAACCTCTACGTCGGCAAGGAGCCGGTGAGGTTCAACATTCCCCAGGAGGAGGCGGTCGAGCGGCTGGTCGACCTGATCAAGGAGCGCGGGAAGTGGGTGGAGGCGGGCTGAAGCCGCGGGATGTCAGGGGCACCGGGGCACGGCGGCACGGCGGGCCAAGGCCCGCGGGATGTCAGGGGCACAGGGGCACGGCAGGTACAACTCGCTGGCGCTCGTTTCCCCTAGAGGAGGGGATTTAAGGGATGAAGAGATGAAAAGGATGAAGGGAGTCCGAGGTTCTTGAGTGATGAATCTCTATCCTCCGCCACCATCACTAAGGCCAACCCGCAGGGTTCACCCTCCCGTGCCCCTGTGCCCCCGAGACCCTGTGCACTTCCCCGTGAGTCCGTGCCCCTGTGCCCCTTTTGAGCCGCGCGCTGCGCGCGGGGCTCACTTGAACTCCATCGGGCGGATGACGTGCTTCTGGAGGAGCTCGGCGCGCAGCTGGGCGTCGCCGTCGCCCGAGCATCGGCGCACGTCGTTGAGCAGGACGTAGGCCATGAGGCTCATGAGGAGGCCGACGAAGAGGTACTGAACCCAGATCATGGCCTTGGCCGGGAGCGGCTTGCGGCGGATGCGCTCGACGGTGGCCTGGAGCATGTGGCCGCCGTCGAGGACGGGGATGGGGAGCAGGTTGAGGATGGCGAGGTTGATGTTGATCACCACGGAGAACCAGATGACGAGGCGGATGTCGTCGGAGAGGTTGACGTACATCTTGGCGATCCCGATGGCGCCCATCAGCTGGTTGAGCTGGATGTGAGAGTCGCGGTCGAAGAGGCGGTGGAGCGTCGAGAGGGTGGAGGTGACGGCGATGGCGAACTGCTCGGCGGGGGTGCGGATGACGGTCACGCTGCGCGACCGGATGTCGGCCCCGATGGTGGGCACGGGGGTGGGCTCGATGACGCGCACGGAGGCGTCGCGCAGGACGACGTTGCCCTGGGCTCCGCCGCGGGTCCAGAAGACCTGGAAGTCCTTGCCCGACGCGGGGGCGGCCTTCAGGAGGTCGTCGGCGGACCGGATGGCGACGAGCTCGCGGCTGTTGGCCTTGTCGAGCACGGCGCCGAGGGAGAGGGCCTCGGTGACCTCGGGGTCGCCGGTGGAGCTGTGGACGGTGAGGTGGAACTTGCCCGGTGATCCCTCGACGGGAACGGGGATGAGGACGACGCGGTGCTCGCCGCCGGGGCCGTGCGTGATGGCCACGACGGGGTTGGTGCGCAGGAGGGGCAGGGGGGTCACGGCGACATCCCGCTCCGCCTCGCCGGGCCGCAGGATGCGGAGCGTGCGGGCGCCGGGGCTCTCGACGCGGAGGTGCTGGCGGAAGGACTCGGCGCCGAAGACCGTCTTGCCGTCGACCGCGAGGACCTGGTCGCCCTCGCGCAGGCCGGCCTTCTCGGCGGGCGAGTTGGGCAAGGGGGCTCCGAGGGTGACGGAGGTGCGGGGGAGGATGCCGATGGCGCGGATGCGGTCGGTGGTCCGGGTGTTGGTGGGGACGAGCTCGGGGCGCAGGGTGAGGTCGATCAGCTCGCCCTCGCGCTCGATGCGGAGGTTGCAGAGGGGCCGCCCCATGTCGTCGCGCCGGTTGCCGAGGAGGACGCGCTCGGTGAGGTGGTTCCAGTTGCGGACCGCGACGTCGTCCACGGCGACCACGCGGTCGCCCGCGCGCACGCCGGCGGCGTGGGCCGGGCCGGGCACGGTGCGCGCCGCCCCGATGTCGGCCAAGGGGCCGCCGGCGCTGATGGCCGTCTCGACATGGCCGACGACGGTGGTCTCGCTGCCTTCCTGGGCGGGCACCCCGGCGAACCAGAGGATGACGGCGAGGCCGAGGGCAAAGAGGAGGTTGAAGACGGCGCCGGCGACCGCGACCCACATCTTGTCGGCGTAGGAGATGGGCGGGAGGCGCTCGGCGGACTCGTCGGTCGAGCCCTCGACCGCCGACATGTCGGCCATCTGGGGCAGGGCGACGTAGCCGCCGATGGGAAGGAGGGAGATGCGGTAGTCGACGCCGTCCTTGCCCGTCCAGCCGACGACGCGGGGACCCATGCCGATGGAGAAGCGCTCGACCTTCAGGCCGCGCCAGCGGGCGGCGAGGAAGTGGCCCAGCTCGTGCACGAAGATGGAGCCGCCGAAGAAGAGCACGGCGAGGACGATGCCCCAGCTGTGGTTGAAGAGTTCCTGGAAGGAGACGGGCATGGGGGCAAGAAAGGTGGCGGAGGGTGCGGAGGTTGCGGAGGACTCGAAGGATAGGGAGGAGGTGAAGGAGGCGAACGATACGAAGGAGGGGGCGGACTAGCGGAGAAGCGAGGCGGCGGTGCGGCGGGCCTCGGCGTCGGCGGCGAGGGCGGCGTCGAGACCATCGGCGGAGGCGGGGACGGAGGCGAGGGTTTGTTCGACGATGCGGGGGATGTCGGCGAAGCCGAGGCGGCGGGCCAGGAACGCCGCGACGGCGACCTCGTTGGCGGCGTTGAAGACGGCGGGGGCCGCGGGGGCGCCGCGGGCGGCGGCGCGCGCGAGACCGAGCAGGGGGTAACGGGCGAGGTCCGGGGGCAGCAGCTCGAGGGAGAGGGCCTTGGCGAGGTCGAGCCGAGGGGCCGGGCAGGGGGGGCGGTCGGGGGCGAGGAGGCAGTCCTGGATGGGGTAGGCCATCGAGGGCGGGCTGAGCTGGGCCTGGAGGGTGCCGTCGGTCAGCGCCACCATGGCGTGTATGACGCTCTGGGGATGGATGGCGACATCGATGCGCGACTCGGGCAGACCGAAGAGCCAGCGCGCCTCGATGACCTCGAGGCCCTTGTTGGCCATGGTTGCGGAGTCGACCGTGATCTTGGGTCCCATCGACCAGTTGGGGTGCCGGAGCGCGTCCTCGGGTGTCACCTTGGCGAGTTGGTCGAGCGGGAGCAGGCGGAAGGGGCCGCCCGAGGCGGTGAGGACGAGGCGCTCGATCTCGTCGGGCCGCTTGCCGCGGAGGAGCTGGTGCAGGGCGTTGTGCTCGCTGTCGACGGGGAGGAGTCGGACACCGCGGGCCTTGGCCTCGGCGGTGACGGTGGCGCCTGCCAGCACGAGGATCTCCTTGCTGGCCAGGGCGATGTCCTTCCCCGCCCGGATGGCGGCCAGGGTCGGCCGAAGGCCGGCGGTGCCGACAATGGCGGAGACGACGGTGCGCGCCTCGTCAAGGCACGCTGCCTCGTCCATTGCTTGCGGACCCCCAACGATGCGGACCGAGGCGGGGAATTCGCCTGAGCGCGCGGCCTCCTTTGCGGCATCGCTGTCGGCGAGGGCGACGAGCCTCAACCCGGGGAGCCGGGCGGGGGCGATGAGGTCGCGCCAGTTGCGCTGGGCGGCGAGGGTGACCACCCGGAGCTTGTCCGGGTGGGCGGCGACCACGGCCAAGGTGCTCCGGCCGATGGAGCCGGAGGCACCGAGCAAGGCGATGGGCCGGGGCTCCATGCGGAATGGTTGGAGGCAATCCTCTGGGGAGGAGGAAGCAAGAGGGAAGGGAACTGCGGGCGCAGCCCGCAGGATATCAGAGGCACGGGGGCACGGATGTCAGGCTTACGGCGGCACGGGGGCACAGTGGCACGGGAGGCGCCATTCGCTCGCGCTCGTTTTCCTTTGGAAGGGATTTGTGCGATGAAAGGATGGGGAGTCCGAGCCCATTCGCCATTCTCTCCGTGTCCTCCGTCTACCTCCCGTGCCCCCGTGCGACCGAGCCCTGTGCCCCTGAGTCAGGGTTCAATCCCCTGTGCCGCCGTGCCCCTGTGCCCCCGCTTTCTAGCTCTTGTCTCCCGGCGGGGGGCTGATTGACTGACTCGCATGTCAACGCAGCCGTCCGACCTCGGGGGACTCTCCCACCTCGGCAACACCCAGAACCGTCCCCAGAAGACCCTGGAGACCTTTCCCAACCGCAACGCGGGGCGCAACTACGTGGTCGAGCTGTCGACCTCCGAGTTCACCTGCCTGTGTCCCGCCACCGGCCAGCCTGACTTCGCGACCATCTCGATCCGCTACGTGCCGGGCCCCCGCATCGTCGAGTCGAAGTCCCTCAAGCTTTACCTTTGGTCGTACCGCGACCAGGGCGTCTTCCACGAGCACCTGACCAACCGCATCCTGGACGACCTGGTCGCGGCCCTTGATCCCGTGTGGTGCGAGGTGACGGGCGCCTTCGGCGTGCGGGGCGGCATCGCCATCACCGTGCGGGCGGAGCACGGGCGAAAGCCCGAGTGAGCCGGCGTCGCGACCAGTCCGGCGAGGAGCCCGCGGAGCCGGCGGGCCTGGCCGAGGTCCGCGACTTCCTCGCCCGGAGCCGGGAGGGGCGCAGGCTCTCGCCGCGGACCTGCGAGAACTACGCCCGCTCGCTGCGCCTCTTCGCCGCGTGGCTGCGTCGCCATGCCGGCTGGCCGGGCGACTGGACCGCGCTGGGGTCGCGCCAGCTGCGGGACTATGTGATCGAGTTGCAGCGCACGCACGCCCGGCCCTCGGTGCACAACCGTGTCTCGGCCATCCGCGCCTTCCTCGCCGATCTCCGCGAGCGGGGCGCGATCCGGTCCTCGCCCGCGGCGGGGCTTGCGCTGCCCAAGCTGCCGCGGCGCCTGCCCAAGCTGTTCACCGAGGACCAGGCGTCGGCCCTGCTGGACGAGCCGGAGGGCAAGGCCTCGTCGCGCGAGACCCCGCTCACCCGCGCGGCGGACCGCGCGGCGCTCGAGTTGCTCTATGGGGGCGGGCTTCGCGTCTCCGAGCTGTGCGCGCTGCGGGTCGGCGACCTCGACCTTGGCACCGGCTTGGCCCGCGTGACGGGCAAGGGCGGCAAGGAGCGGGTCGTGCCGGTCGGCGAGGCCGCGGTCGCCGCCGCGCGCGATTACCTTGGGCTGCGGCGAGGGGCCGGGCGCGACGAGCCCCTGCTGCTGGGCCGCCGGGGCGGCCCGTCCGGGCCGCGCGCCCTGCAGCGCCTGCTCAAGGAACGCCTGCGGGCGGCCGGGTTGCCGATGGATCTCTCGCCGCACAAGCTGCGGCACGCGTGCGCGACGCACCTCCTCGCGAACGGCGCGGACCTGCGCCATGTGCAGGAGCAGCTGGGGCACGCGTCGCTGTCGACGACGCAGATTTACACCCACCTCACGCTGAGCAAGCTGCGCGAGGTGCACCGCAGGGCGCATCCGCGGGCCTGAGCGGGATCAGCGGGGCCCGCCGAGGTGGCGGCGGAGGAAGCGGACGCGCTCGACGCGCTCCGGGTCGGCCTCGCCGGCGCCATGCTCGCCGCCGGGGATGACGCGGAGGGTGACTTGGTCGTCCTTGCCCGCGGCGAGAAGGTCGCGGTGAAACTCAAGCGTGCTGCGGGGGTCGACGTTGCTGTCGACCTCGCCGACGGTGAGGAGGAGGTGGCCGCGGAGGTTGGCCGCGGCGGAGCCGCAGCGATTGGCCTCGTACCAGGGGCCCACGGGCCAGCCGAGCCACTGCTCGTTCCACCAGAGCTTGTCGACGCGGTTGTCGAAGCAGCCGCAGTCGGCGACGCCGGCCCGGTAGAAGTCGCCGTGCCGCAGGAGCCCCCAGGCGGTGCTTTGGCCGCCGGCGGAGCCGCCGAAGAGGCCGACGCGACCGAGGTCCATCTGGGGCTCCTCCTTGGCGAGGGCGCGCATCCAGGCGATGCGGTCGGGGAAGCCCGAGTCGGCGAGGTTGCGCCACGCCTCCTGATGGAAGGCTTTGCCGCGGTTGCGGGTGCCGCGCCCGTCGATCTGCACGACATAGAAGCCCTCGAGCGAGGGTTCGCGATGGATGCTGAGCCATGGCTTGAAGCCCTGGGGGACGAAGGAGTCCTGGGGGCCGGCGTAGATGTTCTCGACGACGGGGTAGCGCTTGGACGGGTCGAAGGGGTGGGGGCGGGTGACGAGGCCCCAGATGTCGAACTTCCCCTCCCGGTCCTTGGCCACGAAGGCGCGCTGGGGTGTCCAGCCGGCTGCCTTGGCCCGGGTGACATCGGCCTGGCCCAGCTGGGCGACGACGGAGCCGTCGCGCATCCGCCTGACGGTGTGGCGCGGGGGGAGGTCGGCGCGCGAGGAGGTGACGAGGAGGTGGCGCCCGCAGGGCGAGACGGAGCGGAGCTCGTGGTGGGCGTCCTCCGGGGTGAGGTCGACGAAGCCCGAGCCGTCGAGGTTCACCCGGCAGAAGTGGCTTTGGTACGGGTTCTCGCCGGGGTTGAGCCCGAGGCACTCGAGGAGGGCCCAGCCGGCCTTGGGGTCGACATGCAGGACGTTTTTCAGCACCCACTCGCCCTTGGTCACCGGGTGAAGGGTGCGCCCGTCGCGGAGGTCGACGCGATAGAGGTGGTTCCAGCCGGTGCGCTCGGAGGTCCAGAGCGTGGTGCCGTCGGGCAGGTCGTGGCGGAAGCGCTGACCGTAGGTGTAGACGAACTTGGGGTCGCGCTCCTCGAGCAGGATGCGCCAGTCGCCCTCGGCGACGCGGCGCTCGACAATGCCGTGGCCGGTGAAGCCGCGGCGGATGAAGCTGGCGCGAAGCGCGAGGCTGTCGGCGGACCATTGGAGCCCGCCGTGCTCGTAGATGGGCCCGACGACATCCGCGGGCAGGGCGGACCCCTTGCCGGTGCGCAGGTCGAACACCCAGGGTGTGCGCTCGGGCAGGGGGTCGCCGGCGACGGGGTAGTCGAGGGTGCGCGTGGTCTTGTCGACCGAGTTGCGGAGGGTCAGCCTGCGCAGCTCGACGTGCTTCCTCGACCAAACGGCCAGCTGGCGGCCGTCGGGCGACCACCGTGGCTGACCCTCCCATGCGGTGCCTGGCGGCAGGCTGGGGCTGAGGCGCATCTCGGGACCCTCGCCGGCGAGGGGCTCGAGCACGAGCGTCGTGTCGTCGATTCTCAGCTTCCATCGACGATCGGGCGAGGTCGATCCCGCCTTGCCATGGGACTCGGTGTGGCCGGCCGCAAGGATCAGCATGGGGGCTTTCTTGGGGTCGCCCGCGGGTTCGCCTCCCGGGCGAATCTCGCCGGTGGCGGTGAGGAGCTCGCGGCGCTCGGCCTTGCCGTCGGGCCCGCGCCAGTCGAAGGTGAGGCGCTCGCCGTCGGCCGACCAGCGGGCGCCGCCGAGGCGGACGTTGTCCATGCCTCGGGTCCAGGCGTCGCGGGTCGACTGCCAGCGCGCCAGCTCGGGTTCCGCGGCGACGAGGGCGGCGCCGAGCAAGAGGGGGAGGAGCTTGGTCATTTGCCCGGGGACATCCAGGGTCCGACCGGGAGGCGGTCCTCGCCGGCGGAGACGAGGCTCCACTCGGGCCAGGACTTCCACGCGTAGCGGGCGCGGGGCGGGGAGGCGGCGCCGACGCAACGCAGGGTGAGCGTGGATCCCTTGGTCTCGGCGGTGGCGCTCAGCCAGGCGCCGTCCTTGCCGAGCATCTCGAAGCCCTTGCCTCCGTTGACGAGGCGGACGGGGCGGTCGAAGGTCACGGTGAGCCCGCCTCCGGCGGCGACGAATCGGAGCGGGGTGGGGGATGTGCCGACGATGGGCTTGCCGTAGACGCGCTCAAGGGCGAGGAGGGCGAGGCGCTGGCCGACGGGTTTCTTGTCGCGCGGATGGATGTCCTTCTCCTCCCCGAGGTCGATGTTGACGGTCATCATCGCCCCGGTGACGGTGGCGGCGACCTTCTCTTGCTGGGCGCGGAGGGGCGGCCACTGCTCGTTGCCGGAGCCGAAGCGCGGCAGCTGGACGATGAGGAAGGGGAAGTCGCTGCCCCAGGCCTTGTGCCAGGCGCGAATCATGCCGCCGAGCACCCAGTCGTAGGCCTTGGCGTCGCCGGCGTTGGACTCGCCTTGGTACCAAAGGGCGCCGCGGATGCCGTAACCGACGAACGGGTGGACCATGCCGTTCCAGTTCATATGGGGTCCGTTGGACCACACCGGGGGGTTCCTGGGGTCGTTTTTCCCGGCGCGGGCGGCGACGGCCTTGTCCTCTCGCTCCTGCCAGCCTTCCGCCCCCGCGATCCCGTCATACATCCCGCGGGGTCCCCAGGCCTCGGCCCGGGTGCCGCCGATGGAGGTGACGATGAGTCCGACGGGCTGGCGGAGCTCGGCGCGGAGGCGGTTGCCGAAGAAATACGCGACGGCCGAGATGTGGGGGGCGGTCTCGGGCGCGGCCTTGATCCACTTTCCCCTGATGTCCGCGGCGGGCTCCGCCGACGGCGTCGCGGCGACGCGGAACCAGCGCAGGGTGGGATCGGCGGGGAAAGCCCTGAGCTCGTCGGCGGGCACGATGCGCGAGAGCGTCCAGTCCATGTTGGACTGCCCGGAGCCGATCCAGACCTCGCCTACGATGACATCAAGGGCGCGGAACTCCTCGCGGGACTCTCCGCTCGAGGCGACGACCACGAGCTCGCGTCCGGTGTCGCTGGGCCGGAGTCCCTTCAGGGTGGCGCGCCAGGCGCCGCTGCCATCGGCCCGGGCCGTGGCGGTGGCGTCCCCGAGGGTGACCTGGACGCTTGATCCGGGCGCGGCCTTGCCGAAGACGGGCGTGTCGCCCGCCTGCAGAACCGCGCCCTCCGAGAAGAGGGAGGGTAGGCGGAGGTTCTGGGCGCCGAGGCTGGTCGCCAGCAGGAGCAGGAGGGCCGGGAGGCTGGGCATGGGGTTGTGACCAGACTGCGGCTCGGCGGTTCCCACCCAGACGGTTATGCCTCTGGACTGTCCTTCCCCTTGCGACCGGGCAATCCCGGCGTTGCCTACCATGGCATCGCTGGGCCAGTCTGCGGCGTGGCCTTCCGCGCGCATCCGCCAGCCAAGCTCAACCTGTCGCTCGCGGTGACGGGGCGGCGGCCCGACGGCTTCCACGAGTTGCTCAGCGTGGTGGCGCCGATCGACCTTCGGGATGAGCTGGCATTCGCGTCGAACAGGGAGGGCGACCGCCTGGCTTGCGATGATCTCTCCGTGCCGGCCGATGGGCGCAACCTTGTCCTGAAGGCCGCCGCGGCGTTTCGGCAACGCGTGCCGGGCGCGCCGACGGGAGATTGGACATTGGAGAAGCGGATCCCGCATGGCGCCGGACTGGGCGGGGGCAGCTCGGATGCGGCGGCGGCGCTGGTCCTTCTGAACGAAGCCTGCGGGTCCCCCTTGGGCGAGGCCGACCTCGCGGCGGTGGCCGCCGAGGTCGGCTCGGATTGCCCGCTTTTCCTTCGCTCCCGCGGGTGCGTCCTGCGCGGTCGTGGCGAGCGGATCTCGGAGCTGCCCGCGACGGTCCGGTCGGCGTTGTCCGGGCGGCAGGTCATCCTGGCGAAGCCCTCCTGGGGAATCCCGACGGCCGAGGCCTACCGGTGGAAGGCCGAGCTTGGGGATTACGAGGCGGCCGGCCTGGCCGAGTCGCGGTTGGGGGCGGCTCTGTCGGCGGCGGATCCCTTGGCGGCCTTGGTCGCCTTGGGCAATGGGTTGGAGTCCGCGGTGGGGTCGCGCCGTCCCGAGCTCTTCCGGGGCTTGGCTGAGGTGCGTGACCGGCTGGGTCGGGCGGGTCGCATGACGGGAAGCGGCAGCGGCTGTTTCCTGGTGTCGGACGGCCGGGAGGATTTGGCCGAGGTCAGGTCCCTCCTAGCCGGGGCCTGGGGCGAGGGGGTTTGGCTGGCCCGGGCGGGATTGCTTTGACGCTTTTGGACTTGAGGCGGGGGGCGGTAGTCGCCAAACCCTTCCCTCTCCACCCATGGGAAGCCTCAAAAAGAAGCGCCGCCTGAAGATGAACAAGCACAAGCGCCGCAAGCGCTCGAAGGCGTCGCGCCACAAGAAGCGTCTTTGGGGCTGAGCCCGTCCGGGCCCCCTCTTCGAGGCGACCGTGGGTCGCCTCTTTTATTGCCCGCTCTTTTCCCTTGCCCGGGGCTGAGCCGGGGGGTATCCAAACCCTTCCAACACCTCCCAACCATGGCCCGCGAAATCG
Organism: Opitutia bacterium; assembly: GCA_046315175.1. Taxonomy (GTDB): domain Bacteria; phylum Verrucomicrobiota; class Verrucomicrobiia; order Opitutales; family UBA953; genus UBA8828. Next base: position 30,549 of record JBKDBK010000052.1, read on the forward strand.
TCATTCTCGAGTGCACCGAAGCCCGCAAGGAGGGCAAGCGCCCTTCCCGCTACATGTCCACCCGCAACAAGAAGACGATGCAGGACAAGGTTGAGAAGCTGAAGTACAACCCTTCCCTCCGCCGCCACACCCTCCACAAGGAGATCAAGAGCTGAGCGGGCCATCGCCCCTGGTTTTTGAAAGACCCCGGTCAGCCGGGGTTTTTTCATGCAAGGACGTGAAGAGGGCGAGGGATGGGGGTGGGGGCTGAGGAGGGAGGCGGGGTGAGGCGAGGCCTCCCGTTATCCCTTGATCCCTTCCTTCCGCCCCTTCCGCCAGGTCTCGCGGTGGTTACGCACCCAGTCGAGGAGGGCCTGCTCGAAGCCGATGTCGCGACCGGCCTTCTCGGACTCGATCCACTTGTGGCGCAGGATCTCGTCGCGCTCGGCGAGGAACTCCTCGTATTCGGTGCGCGTCCTGCGCGTCGCGGGTTCGGGGTTCATTGTCCAAGCAGCTGGAGGAGGCGGAGGCCGAGGGCGTGGAAGGCCCGTGCGGGCAGGGAGTCGGGGTGGCTGATGACGACGGGGATGCCGTGGTCGCCGCCTTGGCGGACGGCGGGGTCGAGGGGTATCTCGCCGAGGAACTCGGTGTCGAGCTGGGCGGCGACGCGCTGCCCGCCGCCTTGGCCGAAGAGGTGCTGGCGGCGGCCTTGGTCGTCGGCGAAGTAGCTCATGTTCTCGACCACGCCGAGGAGGGGCACCTTGACCTGGCTGAACATGGCGGCGCCACGGAGGGCGACGGCCACGGCCGCGGTCTGGGGGGTGGTGACGATGACGGCGCCGCTGAGGGCCATGGACTGGGCGATGGACAGCTGGGCGTCGCCGGTGCCCGGGGGGAGGTCGACGATGAGGACGTCGAGCTCGCCCCAGCGCACGTTGGAGGCGAACTGCGAGATGGTCTTCATGATCATGGGCCCGCGCCAGACGACCGGCGCGTCGTCGTCGATGAGCAGGCCCATCGAGATGGTCCGGATGCCGAAGTTGGACGGGGGCAGGAGGACATCGCCCTCGATCAGGGGGCGCCCGCGAACGCCGAGCATGAGGGGGACCGAGGGGCCGTAGATGTCGCAGTCCATCAGGCCGACCGCGTCGGGGCGGCCGCGCTCGGCGAGAATGCGGCTGAGGGCGGCGGCGAGGTTGACCGCGACGGTGGACTTGCCGACCCCGCCCTTGCCGCTGGCCACGGCGACGATGGCGCGGACCTTGCCGACGGCGGCGTCGGAGGCGGGCCCGGTCACCGCCTGGGCGGCGGCGGGGGCGTTTTTGGGCACGGGGACGGAGATGGTGACCTCGGTGTCGGCAAAGCCGGCGGCCTGGAGGGCGGCGACGGCGTCGGCGTGGATGCGACGGGGGATCTCCGGGTCGGCCGTGGTGACGGCGAGGCCGACGGTGACCTTGTTGCCGGCGACCTCGACGCCCCGGACCAGGCCGAAGGAGACGATGTCGCGGCTGAAGCCGGGGTAGCGGACGGCGCGGAGCGCCTGCTGGGCGGCTTGGGTGTCGGGCTCCATGGTGCGTGGTTGAAGTCGGTCGGGGTTTGCCCTTTAATCTGCCTCCCTCCCCCGCCTATTCCAACCCTTTCCTTTTATGCCTCGCCTCGCCGCCCTGCTTCTCGCCCTCGCCTCGTTGCCCGCCGCCCTTCCGGCCCAGGGAGGAATCACCGTCACGGACGATGTCAGCGCGCAGGTCTCGGCCCAGCGCATCACGGTCCAGGTGTCGGGCACGGACGCCGCCCTGACCGAGCAGGTGCGCCAGGCGCTTGCCTTGCACGGCGCCTTCGCGGTTTCGACGTCCTCGGGGGTTCGCGTCAACCTTGACCGGGCGGGCGCCGGCGCGCGCGTGACCTGCGCCCAGCCCGGCTACGCCTTCGAGACGGAGGTGCAAGGAAGGGACACCGGTGAGCTGGCCCTCCGCGCGGCGGACGCGGCGGTGGTCGGCCTGGGTAGCCGCTTCAAGCTCCGGCCGCTGTTCGCCGACACCCGGGTGGCCTTCCTTTCCCGCCTGGGCGTCGGGCGCCACGAGGTCTACGCCGGCAACCTGCTGATGCGCGGGGTGCGGCCGCTCACCCGGCTCAATTGCGAGAACCAAGGGCCCCGCTGGTCGGCCGACGGCAACCGGGTGTTCTTCGTCAGCTACGCCAAGGGCGTGCCCGACCTCTATTCCGCTCCCTATCCCTTCGGCGAGCCGCGGCCGGTGATCGCCGGCCTGCGCGGCACGCTCTCGGGCGGGGCCGCCTCGCCCGATGGCCGTCGGCTCGCTTTCTCCTCGTCCAATCTCGGCAAGACGCTCGACCTGTATGTGGCCGAGGTCAACGGCGCCAACCCGCGCTGCATCGTCCGCTCGCCCGACCGGGTGGAGTCGGACGCCGCCTGGTCGCCGGATGGCACCCAGGTGGTCTTTGCCTCGGGCGCCGGCGGGTCGCCGCGCCTGCACGTGGTGCCTGCCGCGGGCGGCACGCCCACGCAGCTGGCCACGGGCGGCGGCTACGCCAGCGAGCCGTCCTGGAACCGGGTCGACCGCAAGTTGGTTGCCTTCACCCAGGCGGGCGAGGGAACCAACAGCGTGGCGGTGCTGAACCTCGAGCAGGGCACGGTGGCGGTGGCAGGCCAGGGGAGCGCCGCGGTGGCCTACTCGCGCCCGAGCTGGTGCGCCGACGGTCGTCACCTGGTCGTGCAGTCGCAGCGCCGCGGCACCGACAGCTACTGGCTGTCGCTGGTCGACTCGGTCACGGGCAAGGTGAGCCGCCTGACGGGCGAGGCCCTGCCGGCCTGCAAGCAGCCCGATTGCTGGTTCCCTCGTCGCTGAGGGATCAGCCCCCGGCCGATCGTCGCCGCAGCCGGTCGGCGAGGACGGCGGCCACGATGATGAGGCCGGTGACCACGCGCGTGGTGCTGTCGTCGATCCCGTTGAGCCCGCAGCCGACGCGGATGACGGTCATGACGAGGGCGCCCACGAGCGAGCCGAGGACGGAGCCGACCCCGCCGCCGAGGGAGGCGCCTCCGATGACGACGGCCGCGATGACGTCGAGCTCGTAGCCGTTGGCCCCGGTGGGGTCGCCTTGGCCCTGGTTGGAGGCGAGCATGAGTCCGGCCACGGCGGCGAAGAGGCCGCCGATCGCGTAGACGGCGAGCTTGACCCGGTCGACGGCGACGCCGCAGAGGCGGGCGGTCTGCTCGTTGGAGCCGACGGCGTGGACGTGGCGGCCGAAGACGGTGAGGCGGAGGGTGGCGGCGGCGAGCCCGGCGAGGAGGAGCATCAGCCATCCCCCCGGGGGGATGACCAGCCACTCCCAGCCCGGAGGGAGGCCGTTGAGCCAGAAGCGCAGCCAGCCGAGCTCCTGGATGTTGATCGGCTGGGAGTCGGCGAGTCCGAGGGCGAGGCCGCGCAGGATGAGGAGGGTGCCGAGGGTGGTGATGAAGGGGATGAGGCCCGCGCGCACGATGAGCAGCCCGACGAGGAGGCCGGCCAGGCCGCCGGCGGCGAGGGTGCCGAGGACGACGGCGGCGGCGCCGTGGCCGGCGACGGCCAGCTTGGCGGCCACGACGGAGGCGAGGGCGATGGCCGAGCCCACGGACAGGTCGATGCCGGCGGCGATGATGACAAAGGTCATGCCGATGGCGGCGATGCCGATGACGACCGACTGCTGGACGACCTGGGCGACGGCCTCGCGGCTGAACATGGCGGAGCCGAGGAAGGGCGTGCCGTCGAGGCGGTGCTCAAGGAGGGCGAAGCCGGTCCAGACGAGGGCGAGGGCAAGGAGGGGGCCGAGCGCGGCGAGGGCGCGGGCGAGGCGGGCCTTGGTCGGCGAGGGAGTGTCCGCGGGCATGGTTCAGGAGTGGGCGGTGGCCTCGGCCATGAGGGTTTCCGGCGTGGTCTCGGCGACGGGCCGGGCGGGGCCGAGGCCGCGGCGTCCCATGACGGCGATGCGGTCGCATGTGCCGAGGAGCTCGGGGAGGTGGGAGCTGACCATGACGACGGCGCGGGGTCGGGCGGGGTCGGTGACGAGCCGGTCGACGGCCTCGTAGAGGCGGGCCTTGGCGGCGATGTCGATGCCCCGGGTGGGCTCGTCGAGCAGGAGGATGTCGGAGTCAGCCTCGAGCAGGCGCGCGAGCGCGACCTTTTGCTGGTTGCCCCCGGAGAGGCGGCCGACCGGCTGGTCCGGCCCCTCGCAGCGGATGCCGAGGTCGGCGATCCAGCGGAGGGTGCGGCGGGAGCGCGCGGCGGGCGAGACCAGGCCGGCGCGGCCGAGCGCGCGCAGGCTGGGCAGGCAGATGTTGTCGCCGATGCCCAGGGCGAGGGCGAGGCCCTCCTCCTTTCGGTTCTCGGAGACGTAGCCCATGCCCGAGGCCCAGGCGGCCCGGGGGCCGGGCGGGACGGTATGACCGCCGACCTGGGTGAGCCCGCCGGGGTCGAGGCCGAAGATGCCGCGGAGGAGCTCGGTCCGGCCGGAGCCGACGAGTCCGCAGATGCCGAGGACCTCGCCGCGCCGCACCTCGAGGTCGCCGCGGCCGGGCACGCGGCTGCGCAGGAGGATGTCGCCGGGCCGGCGGGGGGATCGGGGATAGAGCTCGCGGACATCCCGGCCGACCATGGCGGCGACGATGCGGTCGTCGGCGATGGCGCCGACGGCGTGGGTGCCGACCGATTGGCCGTCGCGCAGGATGGTGAGGCGCGAGGCGAGGCGGCGGACCTCCTCGAGGAAGTGCGAGATGTAGATGACGGCGATGCCGCGACCCGCGAGGCGACCGATGAGCCGGAAGAGGCGCCGGGCATCCTCCTGGGCGAGCGAGCTGGTGGGTTCGTCGAAGACGATGACGCGGCAGCCGCGCGAGATGGACCGGGCGATCTCGACAATCTGGAGGCGGCCGAGGGAGAGGCTGCCCGCGGGCGCGTCGACATCGATGTCCCCGTGGCCGAGGTCGCCGAGGGTCCGGCGGGCGAGCGCGCGGGCGGCCTCCCGGTCCAGCCACGGCCCGCGGCGGGGCTCGGCCCCGAGCGCGACATTCTCGGCGACGGTGAGATGCGGCGCGACGGCGAGCTCCTGGTAAATCATGCCGACGCCGCGGGCGAGGGCCTCCTGGGGGTCGCGCGGGGCGTAGGGTTGGCCGTCGAGGAGCATGCGGCCCCCGTCCGCGGCGTGCGCCCCGGAGAGGACCTTCACCAAGGTGCTCTTCCCGGCGCCGTTCTCGCCGACGAGGGCGTGGACCTCGCCGGGCATGACCTCGAGGTCGACGCCGCCGAGGGCGCGGGTGTGCCCGAACGACTTGGTGATCCCCAGCATCTGGAGGCGGGCGGGCGCTCCGGCGGGGGTCGCCATCCGCTCAGTTCATCTGGGGCCTGAGGATGGCCTGGATCTCGGGTTGGTCGAGGTTGGCGGGCGTGACGAGCACGCAGCCGGTGTCGGTCTTCTCCGGGATGGATTGCCCGCGGATCTTCGCCACGGCGGCCTGCACGGTCTTGCGTCCCATCCCGTGGGGGTTCTGGGAGACGAGGGCGTTGACCTCCCCCTTGCGCATGGCCTCGACGAGGGCGAGGGTGGGGTCGAAGCCGACGAAGACCAGCTTGCCCGCCATGCCGCGCTGCTGGAGGGCCTGCAGCATGCCGAGGGTGGTGCTCTGGTTGGCGCAGTAGATGCCGTCGGGGGCGCGCTCGCCCGAGAAGCGGAGAAGGAGGGACTTGGCCTTGTCGAGGCAGGACGCGACGGTGGCGCCCCCGTATTGGTTGGAGCTGACGACCTCGATGCCGGGGTGGGCCCTGAGCCCCTCGAGGAACCCGTCCTCGCGCTGCTCGCTGGAGGCGGACCCGACCTGGTAGCGGAGGACGAGGACTCGGCCCTTGCCCTTGAGGGCGGCGGCCATGCCCTCGGCGGCGAGCTTGCCGGCGGCGAAGTTGTCGGTGCCGACGTAGCCGGACGAGGCGCCCTCGGGGCGGGCGAGGGGGGAGTCGAAGATGACGACGGGGATGCCGGCCTCGGTGGCCTTCACGGCCTTGTCGCGCAGGGCGACGGCGTCGAGCGGGGCGAGGCAGAGGGCGTCGACCTTGCGCAGGACAAGGGTGTCGACCAAGCCCATCTGCTGGGCGCGGTCGTCCTCCCTCTGCGGGGCGGCCCAGAGGATGTCGACGCCGAGCTCGGCGGCCGCCTCCCGGGCGCCGCCCTCGACGGACTTCCAGAAGACGTGCGTGGCGCCCTTGGGGACGAGGGCGACAACCGGCTTGCGCGCCTCCTGGGCGGCGAGGGGGGCGAGGGCGGCGAGAAGGGTGGCGGCGATCCGGAATGTCATCGCGTCAGTTGTCGATCAGGAGCCCTTGGGCGGGGTTGGACTCGGTGGGCTTGTCGTGCACCGGGTACCTGGCCAAGGTGGCGACGGGGACGGGCTGGCCGGGGTTGAGCGAGCGGTGCAGCGCCTCGTCGACCCGGAGGGTGACGACGTCGTTGTCGCTGTCGCGGGCGACGCTGATGTAGTGCCAGCGGGGCGACTCGCGGGAGATGACGAGGGCGCGGCCGGCCACCTCGCCGCGATGGATGTGGCGACGGCCGCCGGTCTCGGCCTTGCTCACGACCCGGTAGGTCTCGCGGGTGAGGAAGACGGCGTTGGGAATCCGCTCGCTGCGGCATTCGCCCGCGACGAGGAAGGGGGAGTCCCACGGCAGGAGGACGGTGTCCTCCTGGATGCGGACGCGGACGAGGAAGCGGCGGGGAAGGGCGTCGGCGCGCAGGTTGGGCGCCTCGTCCAGCCGCAGCGCGCCGTTCTCGCCCGTCTCCACGGTGCGCTCGGCCTTGGCGAGGGCCCAGGCGGCGAGCTCCGCGCCCGGGCCGCGGTTGAAGTCGCTCCAGACCTCGCGCCGGGCCTCGGGATTGACGTTGATGCGGATGCGGTCGCGCAGGAGGGCGAGCCTGCCGGCGAACTCGCGCAGGCTGCGCGCCCACGCGCCGTAGGATTCGGGGCTGCCGCCGCCGGCGAACTTCGGGCCGCGCCCCGCGGCGATGCGCTCCGCCTCGCCGGCGCGGAAGAGGACCTTGTCGATGCCGACGCCAAGCTCGTTGGCCTTGATGGAGCCGAGCTCGGCTCGGAGCCGGGCCGACTCGGGGATGTCGGGGCTTTCGGGGAAGGCGCCGAGGGTTTCCTCCAGCATCTTGGCGAACTGGCCGTCGGCGAGGAGGGGGGAGAGGACGAGGGCGAGGGTTTCGGACTGCGTGCGCGAGAGCCGGAGCTGCTCCTCGGGGATGTCGTCGGCGAAGTGCAGGACGGCGACCTTATCGCCGAGGGAGATGCCGTATTTCTCGAGGGGGGCGATGAGCGCGTCGCGGCTGAGCTGGACGTTGGCCTCGACGACATAGGCCTGGTTTTCCCTGACCTTGAGCCGGCCAAGGAAGACGGGCAGCGCGTCGACCCCGCCGAGGGGCTCGGGGAAGGGTGAGGCGAGGGCCTCGAGGACGGATTTTTCGTGGCGCCGGGCCTCGTCGAGAAGGCGGTTCCAGCGCTTGAGCGAGGCGGGCTCGTCGACCGCCGCGGTGTCCGCGACCGGGCCGAGCAAGCCGCGGAAGGCGTCGCCGCTGAAGGCGGTCGCGCCGCCGACCGCGCCGGCGCCGAGCATGACGACGGCGGCGAGGCGCCGGAAGTTGATCTGGCGCCGGATGCGGGTCTCGGTCTGGGCGATGAGGGCGTCGGCCTGGGCGGGGGCGATCTCGTCGACGGTGGCGGCGTCGGCCAGTCCGTACATGAGGAGTCGGCGGCGCTGGTCGGTGTCGAGGCGCGGGGCGGGCGGCGGCTCGACATCGGCCGACCGGGTTGCCTCGGGCTTGCGCGCCAGCCTGAGGCCGCTGCCGAAGGTGAAATGGTTGGAGAGGGGCTCCCACTGGTCCGATCCCACGGGGGCGCAAAGGGTCTCGGCGGTCACTTGGCCGGCGTGGATCATGTCCTGGATCTCGTATTCGCTGAGGGGACCCTTGACGTTGTTGTCCAGGAAGAGGGCGAATTGACGCATGGGGGCGCTAAGAGGGGTCTCGACAGGGTTGTTTGGCCTCCTGGGGGTGGCAAGCCCTTACGCCTGGAGGTAATCTTTGCATAATCATCCCGGAGGGTCATTGTGCGTGGTGATGTCCGAATCCGGCCTCCAGCCGACCCAGAGGCAACTCCAGGGACTTGTCCTCACGCCCCAGCTGAGGCAGTCGCTCCGCATCCTGCAGGTGCCGGCGACCGAGCTGCGCCAGGTGGTCGGCGAGGAGCTGGCGGCCAACCCGCTGCTGGAGGAGGCCGAGCCCGCCTCGCCGACCGAGCCGGCGTCCGCCGGGTCGGAGCCGGAGGGGTCGTCCGGCCCGGAGGAGCTGCGCCTGGGCGAGGACGACTTTGACGCGCTGCGTCGGATGAAGGACGACTGGGACGACAGCTACTACGAGGAGATGCGCTCGCAGGGGTATTCGGCCGAGGATGAGGATCGCCGCCGCCACCAGCTGGAATCGGTGACGGGAGAGGTGTCGCTCGGCGAGCACCTGCTCGGCCAGGCCCGCCTGGCGACGTCCGACCCCGAGCTGCTCGAGTGCTTCGCCGCCTTGGTCGGCGCCCTCGACGAGCGCGGCCTGCTCGAGGAGGATCTCTCGCACCTGGCGCTCGAGCGTCAGGTCGACTATGGCCGGCTCCGCGAGGCCCACGCCCTGCTGCTCGGCTTCGACCCGGTCGGCATCGGCGCGCGCAACCTGCGGGAGTGTTACCTGGCCCAGCTGCGCGCGGAGGGTCGCCAGCCCTCCCCCGCGCTGAGGCTGGTGGAGGAGGGTTGGGAGAACCTGATGGCGCGCCGGCTCGACATCCTTTCCCGCGATCTCGGCTACGACGCCGAGACGATGCGCGAGGCGCTCGACGACCTCTCGCGGCTGGAGACGGCGCCCGCCCGCCGGTTCCGCCGCGACGACAACCGCGTGGTCACGCCCGACGCCACGGTGGCCAAGGGGCCCGACGGCAAGTGGTTCATCACGCTGGACGAGCGCCATGTGCCGCGCCTGAGGATCGCCCCCGCCTACAAGGACATGCTGGCGGGCCGCTCGCTCACGGAGGCGGACCGGGCCTATATCCTCGAGCGCATGCGCCAGGGCCGCTTTCTCATCGGCGCCATCGAGGAGCGCCAGCGCACGCTCGAGCGCCTGGCCCGGGTGCTTCTCGACCGTCAGGCCGCCTTCTTCGAGGAGGGGCCGGCCAGCCTGCGCCCCCTGACCATGGCCGATGTCGCGGGCGAGCTGGGGGTCCATGAGACAACGGTTTCGCGCGCGGCGGCCAACAAGTGGATGCTCACTCCCTGGGGCCTGCGCGAGTTCCGGTCGTTCTTCTCCTCCGGGGTCGCGACCGACGACGGCGGGGCGGTGGCCGCCTCGGGCGTGCAGGAGATCATCTCGGAGATCCTGTCGCGCGAGGACCCGGCGCTGCCGCTCTCGGACGAGGCGATCACGGCGGAACTGCAGCGGCGCGGCCTGCGCATCGCGCGCCGCACGGTCGCCAAGTACCGCGACGCGCTCGGCCTTCCCTCGGCCCACCTGCGGCGCCGCCGCTGAGGGACTAGGCCTCGGCGGATCGCGCGACGGCCGCAAGCAGCCGGTCGACATCCGCGGTGACCAGCTGGATTCCCGCGGTCAGGCCGTCGGGCAGGGGAACCGGCCGCGCCAGGGCGGGAAGTCCGGCCAGGCTCGCGGGGGCGTTGAGCGCGAGCAGCCGGCGGCGGACCGCCTCGGTGTGGCCGCCCCTGGGCACCGCGGGGCCGGCGGTGCAGGGAAGGGCGACCCAATCCCATCCGGAGCGCAGCGCGGCGCGCAGGGCTGCGTTGACGCGGGCGCGGGTCGTCTCGGCCTCGGCGATCTCGGCGGGGGTGCGGGCGGCGCCGGCACGGAGGCGGGCGAGGACAGCGGGGTCGAGACGGTCCGCGATGGTCGCCAACCAGGGGGCGTGGACGCGCGCGGCGGCCGAGCCGCCGAGCACCGGGTAGGCTTGTCCGGCCCCGGCCAGCGCGGCTCGGAGGTCGGCCGCCTCGGCGGGGCTGTCCTCGGCCCCGAGGCGAAGGGCCTCGCGTTGCTGCAGCCTGAGGATGTCGGCCGGGACGTCCGCGCCGGGATCGCCGAGCCACAGCCCGCGTCCAAGCCGATGGGTTGCCTTGCCGAGGAGGGTGAGGGTTGCGTCGGCGAGGTCGGCGGCGTCGCGCGCGATCCAGCCCGCGCTGTCGAACCCGGGCGAGAGCGGAAAGACGTCGGCGCCGAGAAGGCCCGCGGGCAGCCGCAGGCCGTGGACGCCGCACCAGGCGGAGGGGACGCGGATGGAGCCGACGGTGTCGGTGGCCAGGGCGAGCGGCACGAGGCCCGCGGCCACGGCCCAGGCCGAGCCGGACGAGGATCCGCCGCTGAGCAGGCCAGGGTGGGTCGGGTGGAGGCAGTCGCCGACGTGCGGGTTCTCGCCGCTCAGGCCGAGGGCGAGCTCGTTGAGCTGGGTCTTGCCGCAGCAGACGGCGCCGGCCCGGTCGCGCAGGAGGCGGACGAGCTCGCTGTCGTTTTCCGGCGGGTCGAGGATGTCGCCCAGGGCGGGGGATCCGGCCAGGGTGGGGTGTCCGGCGAGATGGAAGAGGTCCTTGGCGAGAAAGGGGACGCCGGCAAGGGGCGCGTCGCGTCGGCTCCAGGCGAGCTCGAATCGGCGGCGAAGGGTCGGCTGGTCGGGCAGGGCGCACAGGCCGGCGCGCTGGCGCTCCGGGGGAACCCCCGCGAGACGGAGGAGCCAGGCCTCGGCGGTGGGTCCGGGCCCGCGCGTCGCGAAGTGGTCGCGCCACTCGCCGAGCGAGCGCGGCGCGGCGGTCACAGGTCGATGGGCTTGCCGGGGACGGGGTCGTGGACCCGGGTCTTGGGCAGGGCCTCGGCGAGGGCTTGGCGCATCCAGTCGCGGGCGGGCGGGTCGCCGTGGGTCAGGACGATGTCGCGCGGGCCGACATCCTTGGCGAAGGCGATGAGCTCCTCGCGGTCGGCGTGGCCGCTCAGGTGGAAGCGCTCGACCTCGCAGCGGACGCGGGCCACGTGGTCGAGGCCCTTGAACTCGAACTCGCCGTCGGGCGGCGTGCCGATGAGCTGGCCGCCCGGGGTGTCGGGGTCGCAGTAGCCGACGAAGAACACGGCGCAGTCCTTGTGGTCGAGGAGGTTGGCGGCGAGGCGCCAGGCGGGGGTCTTCTCGACCAGCATGCCGCTGGAGAGCAGGTAGATGCCCGCCTCGCGGGGTTTGCGGCCGGGGTCGGTGTACTGCTTGCGCAGGGCGATGATCCCGAGGTCGTCCAGGATGCGGCGGTCGAAGGACAGCTGGCGCGTGCGGCGCGAGGCCTCGGAGAGGTAGTCGCAGAGGTCGAGCCCGAGACCGGAGCAGAAGATGGGGCAGTCGGCGAGCTCGCCGCGATCGGCCGCCTCGCCGAGGAAGACGAGGAGCTCCTGCATGCGCCCGAAGGCGAAGGCGGGGATGAGGACGGAGCCCCCGCCGTCGACGACGCGGTTGATGGCGCGGAGCAGCCGGCGCTCCTCGGCGCCGCGGCTGGCGTCGGGGATGGTGGTGGTCGCGCCGCGCGTGCACTCCATGACGAGGATGTCGGCCGGGGTGCGGGGGAACTCCGCGCCGGGGATGGTGCGCTGGGCGGAGAAATGGACGTCGCCGGTCACGAAGACGCGCCGTCCCTGGTGGGTGGCGGAGAAGCCGACGGCGCCGGCGACGTGCCCGGCGCGGTGGAAGCGGAGCTCGACCTCGTCGGCGCCGGAGCCGACGAGGCGGGGATTATCGAGGGGGACGGCGGCGAGGGCGGCCTCGACCCGCTCGATGTCGCCGTGGGTGTAGAGGGGCAGCTCGGCGATGCCCTGCTCCTCCTTCTGCCGACCCATCACGGAGAGGGAGTTGCGGAGGAGCCGCTGGACGAAGAGCGTGTTGGCCGCGCTGGTCAGGACCCTGGCCCGCGGATTGCCCCGGACGAGCAGCGGCAGCGAGCCGAGGTGGTCGAGGTGGCAGTGGGTGAGCACGATGCTGTCGACCTTGCCCGCGACGAGGTCGAGGCGGGGCAGGGCGGCCTTGCCGACGTGCTTGGGGTGCATGCCGCAGTCGACGACCATGCGGTGGCCGCCGAACTCGAGCAGGAGGGAGTTGGCGCCGATGTCGCGGCCGCTGTTGAGGTCGGTCAGGCGCATCAGGGCGAGGCGGGGGCGGTCATCGGGATGTCGGGGATAAGGGTGTGGACGGGTTGGCCGGCGTCGTCGAGCCCGTGGAAGGCGCCGCTGGCCACGAGCGGTCGGCCGTCCGTCAGGTGGTAGCTGTTGTAGCGAAAGACCTCGCCCGGGCGCAGCACGGGGGTCTGGCCGACGATGCCGTCGCCCTCGACCACCTCGACGGGTCCCTCGGCGGGCCGGAGGATCCACTTCCTGCCCCGGAGGGTGACGGTGCGGTCGGAGAGATTGGCGATGGCGAGGAAGTACACGAAGGCGTGGGGGGTCTCGGCGGGGAAGTCGGGGCCCCGGTGGTGGATGAGCTTTTCCACCGTGACCCTGAGGCCGGGCAGCTCGAGCGAACCCTTGGTGGGCATGTCACAGCGAACCCGAACCCGGCCCCGGGAGGAAGAAAAATGCGACTCCGCTTGCCCTTCCTCGGCCGAGCCCACAGGGTTCGCCTCGATGTCGACGCCCACCGCGCCCGCCGAGGCCTTCCGCTTGCCGCGGAAAATCTGGGTCATCGGCGCCTATCTCCTCCTGCTCGCGGCTTCCTGGGCCTGGCAGTCGCTCCGCGAGCCCGCCGACCCCGCCCCGAGGTTGGTGGCGGTTCGGGCAAGCGGGACCGGCGCGCCGGTCATCATCGTGCCGCGGCTGCCGGACCCGCGCGCGGATTCCGAGCTCGCCCGGGCGATTCTCGGCGCCACCCCGGCCCCGGTTTGGCGCGTCGAGTGGCCGAGGTCCTCCTTCCGGTCCCCCCGCGGGGATTACTCCACGCACCGTTTGGTCGCCGAGCTGGCCCCCCTCGTCGACGGCCAGCCCGCGCTCGCCAACCGCGGCCATCACTGGGTCGGGGAGGGTATGGGCGGGGTGGTGGTCGCCGAGATGGCGGCCCGGCATCCGGGCATGGTTCGCTCGGCCGCCCTGGTCAACGCGCCCGGCTCCCAGGAATACACGCTGCTCGGCAACGCGGTGGCGAACAAGTTCGTCTACTTCTTCCACCACATCCCCTTTTTCCTGGCCGACCGCCTGCTTCCCCACTTCGGCCTTTTCCACGAGGCCTCGGCCAACCGGGCCTACTCGGCGGTCTTCTTCGACAGCGACCTGAGCGAGAGCCGCGGCTTCCTCCGGGCCTGGCAGGGCCCGCTTCTCGTGGTGCACGGCGCCGACAACTGGGTGACGCCGCCCGACGCGGCCCGTTACACCGCCCGCCTCGCGCCCCAGGCCTCGGTGGTCGAGCTGCCCGGCGGCCGCGACCTGGCCGACCCCGCCGCGGCGGCGCGCGCCCTGGCCTCCTTCCATGCCGAGGCGGAGGCGGGGCGAGCCCAGCACCGCGCCGAGCCCGCCCCCGAAGGGGCGCCCTGGCCCGAGCTGGTGACGTCGATGGGCTCGCGCTTCTGGATCCTGATGACGGTCATCGCGGTCTGCACGTTCGTGGCCGAGGACCCGACCTGCCTGGCCTGCGGCCTGCTGGCGGCGGAGGGCATCATCGGCTTCTGGTGGGCGGCGCTCGCCTGCACGGTGGGCATCTTCATCGGCGACATGGTGCTGTACATGCTCGGCCGGACCCTTGGCCGCAAGGCGCTGCGCCACCCGCCGCTCAAGTGGATGGTGCAGGAGCACGAGATCGACCGCATGGCCGGTTGGTTCAGCTCGCCGCGCGGACTGATGGTCATCGTCAGCTCGCGCTTCATCCCCGCCAGCCGCGTGCCCACGTTTGTCACCGCGGGCATCCTGCGCCTCAGCCTTCCCCGGCTCGGCCTGCTCCTGTTCGTGGCGGCTTTGGTCTGGACGCCCGTGCTGATGTGGCTCGGTCACACCTTCGGCCCGCCGTTCATGGAGCAGTTCCCGAAGTACAAGCAGCACGCTGCCTGGATCATCCTCGGCGTCCTGCTCGGCATCTGGCTGTTCACCCACTGGGTCCTGCCGCTGCTGACGCATCGAGGCCGCCGCGAGGTCCTGATGCGGGTCACCCGCCTGCTCCGGACCGATCTCTGGCCGACGGGCATTCGTCTCCTGCCGTTGCGCGCCGTCCTCTACCTGCCTGCCGTTCTCCGGGGCCGCGTGACCGCCCCCTCCGCCGCCAATCCCGGCTTCGGTCGCCTGGGGGGCGCCGTCGGCGACGCCAAGGGCGACCTGCTCGAGCCCTTCGCGGCCGACCCGCGCACCTGCCCGTTCGTCCGCCTCGAGGCGGGTTCGCCCGGCATGACGTCGGCGCTGGCCTTCGCCGCCCGCCACGGCTACCCGCTGGCGCTCAAGCCCGAGCTGGGCGCCGGCGGCGCGGGGCTTCTGCGGCTGGCCGACGAGCCCGCCCTGAGGTCGGCCTTGGGCGAGGCGCCCTTGTCCGAGGCTTGGCTGCTCCAGCCTTGGCTGCCCGGGCAGGAGTATGAGGTGGTCTGGCGCCGCGACCCCGGCGCCTCGAGCGGCGAGCTCGTGGCGGTGGTCGAGAAATGCGCCGTCGAGGTGGTGGGAGACGGCCGTCGCAGCCTCGAGGCCCTGGTCTGGGACGATCCCTTCGCCGTGGCGCGGGCCGACCTTTACCAGCGGATCCATTACCGCTCGCTGATGCGCGTGCCGGCCGCCGGCGAGGTGGTGCGTCTCGACGTCTCCGGCGCGTGGGAGCATGGGGCGAGGCCCCGTCGTCGCGCGCACCTGGAGACGGCCGCGCTGCGCGCGGCGCTCGACGCCTATTGCCGGAACTACCCCGGCCTTCACCACGCCCGCCTCGACCTGAGGGCCGGCTCGGAGACGGAACTTGCCGAGGGGCGCTTCCGGGTCACCGAGGTCGAGGGAGCCGGCTCGGTCTCCAGCCTGATTCGCGACCGACACGCGCCGCTGCGCGAGGTGGTCGCGGCGACCTGGCGCCAGCTCAGCCGCCAGTTCGCGGCGGGCCATGCCAACCTCGACCATGGCCTGCGCAAGGTGGCCTGGGCCGAGCTCCTGGCGCGCCGGTCCTCCGTGACTGGCCGCACCGACGGCTACCGGATCTCGGGCTAGGCTCGGGCGGTCCAGCCGTGGCAGAGGGCCACCGCGGCGGCGTCCGACTCGTCGTGGGGCAGCTCGCGGGGAAGCCGAAGCAGCGCCGCGACCATCCGGGCGACCTGGTCCTTGGGGGCCTTGCCGTTGCCGACCACGGCCTGCTTCACCCGCGTGGGCGCGTACTCGGCCACGGCGAGGTCCGAGGCGCCCGCGGCGGCCAGGGCGGCGCCGCGCGAGGCGCCGAGGGTGGCCACGGTGCGCAGGTTCTGCACGTAGACGGTGGCCTCGACGGCGACGGCCCGCACGCGGTGCCGCGCGATGAGGTCGGACACGGCGGCGTGGATGTCGGCGAGGCAGAGGGGGGCCGCGGCGGAGGGGCCCAGACCGAGGGTTCGGCTCTCGAGCAACCGGGGCTCGGCCGCGGAGAGGTCGACGACCGCCAGCCCGGTGCCGCGCAGGGAGGGGTCGATGCCCAGGACGACGCCGCGGAACCCGCGCGCGGCGCCGGCGGTCTGGGCCGAGGCGCGCCGCGCCGGGGTGGACGGACGGAGGGCTCCTCCGCGGAGGGCGGCGGTCCAGAGGGCGCGGGCGGAGGTTCGGGCCACGCCCCAAGGTGACGAGGCCCGGGCGATTGGTCAGCAGAAAAGGCGGCAATGTCCTTGCCCGGCCTTGTCCGGGCGGCGAGCATGGGCGGATGCGCCTTTTCGCGTTGCTGCTTCCGGCGGTTCCGCTGCTCGCCCTGGGCGCGGAGTTTCCCGTGCTCAGCCCCTCGGTTCCGGAGCGCCCCCCTTTGCCGTTGCGCGCGTCGGGGAACCTGGACCGCAGGTCGGTGCCCGAGTGCTCGGCGCTGCTCGCCAGCCGTCGGCATGCGCGGACCTTCTGGGCGGTGAGCGACTCGGGCGGGCCCGCCCGGCTTGTCCCCGTGCGCGCCACGGGTTTGGTGGTCGCGGGTGCGGCCGGCCCCGGCTACCTGGGCGCCGAGCTGCCGGGCGCGCGGAACCTCGACTGGGAGGCGCTGGGCGAGGACGGCGCGGGCAACCTGGTGATCGGCGACGTTGGCAACAATCTCTCCCGCCGGCGCGAACTCAACCTGCTGATCGTGCCCGAGCCCGTTCCGGGGTCGGCCTCGACGGCGCCCGCCAGGCAGGTCGCGTTCTCGTGGCCCGACCAGCGCGAGTTTCCGGACCCGGAGCTGCGCCATGACTGCGAGGCGATCTTCCTGCACAAGGGGCGCATCCACCTGCTGACGAAGCACCGGAGGGACACGCGCACGACGGTTTGGCGCGCCGAGGTGCCGCCCACCGGTTCCCGCGCCTTCCTCACCCAGGTCGGCGCCATGGAGGCGAGGGGCATGGTGACGGACGCCTCGGTCTCGCCCGACGGGCGGTGGCTGGCGGTGCTGACCTATCGCCTGCTTTGGGTGTTCGACCTCAAGGGCGCGCCGGACAACCCGCTGTCGGGCCCGGCGCACGCCCGCCTGCTCCAGCCTCCGGCCGCGCAGTGGCAGCTCGAGGGCTGCGCGTGGGTGGATGAGAAGACAATCCTCCTCGGCTCGGAGGAGGGCGCGCTGTTCGCCGTGCCGCTGTCGGAGGTCCTGTCGGGCCGCTGAGGCCTCAGAGCGACCTGGCGGCCTCGACCACGGCCTCGACGGTGACGCCGAGCTCGCGCATGACGGTGTCGCCCGGCGCGCTGAGGCCGAAGCGGTCGGTGCCGATGGCCTTGCCGGCGTGGCCCACGACGCGGCCCCAGGGCAGGGTGACGCCGGCCTCGACGCTGACGCGGCGGGTGCAGGCGGGAGGAAGGACCTCGTCCTGGTAGGACTTGGGCTGGCGGGCGAAGACCTCGAGGGAAGGGAGGGACACCACGCGCGTGCCGGCGCCGAGCTGGTCGGCGGCGGCGAGGGCGAGCTGGAGCTCGCTGCCCGTGCCGACGAGGATGCGCTCGAGCGGCGCGGACTCCCTGCGGGCCACGTAGCCGCCGCGGAGGGTGCCGGCGCGGCGGACGGAGGCGGGGATGGCGTCGAGCGACGGGACGTTCTGCCGGGAGAGGACGAGGGCGACCGGGCCGTCGCGGCGGCTGATGGCGTGGGCGTAGGCGGCGGCGGCCTCCTCGGCGTCGGCTGGCCGGAGCACGTCCAGGTTGGGGATGCAGCGGAGGGCGGCGACGGTCTCGACGGGCTGGTGGGTGGGGCCGTCCTCGCCGACGCCCACGGAGTCGTGGGTGAAGATGTAGAAGACCTGGAGCTTGGCCAGTGCGGCGACGCGGATGGAGGGACGGAGGTAGTCGGAGAAGGTCAGGAAGGTGGCGCCGGAGCCCTTGAAGACGCCGTGGTAGGCGATGCCGTTGAGGATGGCCCCCATGGCGTGCTCGCGGATGCCGAAGTAGAGGTTGCGGCCGGCGGGCGTGGCGACGTCGAAGTCCCCCATGTCCTTGAGGTAGTTCTTGGTCGAGCCGTGGAGGTCGGCGGATCCGGAAACCACGAGGGGCGAGGCCTTGGCGGCGGCGTTGAGCACGAGCTCGCCCGAGGCGCGGGTGGCGTGCTTGTTGGAGCCCATCTCGGGGATGGCGGCGAGGAGGGACTCGGCGGAGCCGTGGTCGCCGGCGAGGCCCTTGGCGAGCTCGGCGGCCTTGGCCGGGTTGGCCTTGGCCCAGGCGGCGTGGGTGGCCTGCCAGGCGGCGCGCGCCTTGGCCTGGTTGTCCTTGCGGGCGGCGAAGAAGGCGCGGGTCTGGGGCGAGACAAAGAACGTCTCCTCGGGCAGGCCGAGGGCCTTGCGGGCGGCGGGGATGAACTTCACCCCGGCCTCGCCGTGGCCCTTGCTGGAGCCGGCGACCTCGGGGATGCCCTTGGCGATGGTGGTCTTGCAGACGATGAGCTTGGGCTTGCCGTTGCGGCGGGCGCGGGCGGCGTCGAGCGCGGCGGCGACGGCGGCGATGTCGTGGCCGTCGGGCAGCGTGGTGACGTCCCACTGGCAGGCCTCGTAGCGCCTGGCGGTGTCCTCGTTCTGCGTCTTGGACGCCATGGCGTCGAGGGTGACGTCGTTGGAGTCGTAGAGCATGACCAGGTTGTCGAGACCGAGGCGGCCGGCGAGGGAGGCGGCCTCGTGGGAGACGCCCTCCTGCAGGCAGCCGTCGCCGGCGAGGCCCACGACCAGGTGGTCGAAGACGGTGTGCTCAGGGGTGTTGAACCGGGCCGCGGCCATCTTCGCGGCGATGGCCATGCCGACGAGGTTGCCCGTGCCCTGGCCGAGGGGGCCGGTGGTGGCCTCGACGCCGGCGGTCTCACCGAACTCGGGATGGCCCGGGGTCTTGCTGTGGAGCTTGCGGAAGGCCTTCACCTCGTCGAGGGGCAGGTCGAAGCCGGCGAGGTGGAGCCAGCCGTAGACGAACATGGAGCCGTGGCCGGCGGAGAGGACGAATCGGTCGCGGTTGGGCCAGGCGGGGTCGGCGGGGTCGTGGCGGAGGAAGTGCCCGTAGAGGGCGGCGCCGATCTCGGCGGCGCCGAGGGGGAGGCCGAGGTGGCCGGAGTGGCAGGCGGCCACGGCGTCCATGGCGAGTCCGCGGGCCTCGGTGGCGGCGCGGGAGAGGGCGGGGATGTCGGGGGAGGACATGATGGCCCATGCGTAGGGGGCGGGCAGGGGGGATTCCAGCCTTGAATGAGGGCGGGGCGGGGGATTCCCTTCCGGCATGTCGAATCCGCAGCTCGAGGAGGGCTCCCAGCTCAGCCTTGATTTCAACAAGCTTCGCAAAATCGCCTCTGGCCGGGAGGATGTCATCCCCGCGGTGGCCCAGGATGCGGCCACGGGCGAGGTGCTGATTCTCGGCTATGCCAACCGGCTGGCGCTCGAGACGGCGCTGCGCGAGCGCAAGGCGGTCTTCTGGAGCACCTCGCGGAACGAGCTTTGGATCAAGGGCCTGACCTCGGGGGATTACCTGGAGCTGCTGGAGGTGCGGGTGAACTGCGAGCAGAACTCGCTGCTCTACAAGGTGAGGCCGGCGGGCCAGGGGGCCTGCCACACGAAGGGCGCGGACGGGCGCGCGCGCTCCGGTTGCTACTACCGCCGGATTCGCCCGGACGGCACCTTGGAGAAGGCCTGAGCCTCAGCGGGCGCGGAGCTTGGACCGGGCCAGGTTGGCGTCCACGTCGAGACGAATCACGACGAGGCGCGTCCGGCGCACGATGCGCTCGTAGCCCGGCTGGGCGGCGAAGCCGAGCTGGCCGAAGTCGCCCTGGGCGTCGGTCAGCCGCCGGAGCGCGCGCTCGGCGGACTCGCCGTCGGCGAACTCGAGCGCGAGGGTCACCTTGAGCACGGCGGGCGAGGCGGACTCGGTGACGAGGGCGGTGACGGCGTTGGCCGAGCCGGCGATCTCGGCGGCGAGGGGGCCGAGCCATCCGCGGCGGCGGGAGGTCTCGGCGAAGACGCCGGGCTCGAAGGCGTGGAGGAGCAACAGCGGCTGGTCGGCGGAGCCGAGGAGGGCCGAGGCCTGGAGGGGGAGCGTGACGGATCCGGGTGAGGCGCTGCCGGGGAGCTCGGGGGAGGCGTCGTCGGGTCCGAAGCCGAGATCGACCGGGCCATCCTGTCCGGGTGAGGCGAGCTTGGCCAGGGCGGCGCGGGTGGCGGCGGCGCGGGTGGAGTCGTCGAGCCAGCCGCAGGCGGCGAGCAGGCCGGGTCCGGTGACGGATCGGGCGATGCGGTCGGGGAAGGCGCGCACGACCACGGGGTGCGGATGTTGGAGGCGCAGGGTGACGGACCGTTGCCAAAGGGTCCACCCGAGGCCCAGGGTCACGGCCGCGAGGGCTGAGAGCAGGATGAGCCGTCTGCGGAGCACGCGAACAGGATGGCGTGTCGGGGCGCGCTTTGAACCCAAAAAGAAAAAGGGACGGCCTGGGCCGTCCCTTGGGTCAGATGACCGCCGGGCTTACTTGCCCTTGGGGGCGGCTTCGGCGGCCTTGGCCTCGGCGACGGCCTTGAGCAGGGCCTCGACGGCCTTCTCGACCGGGTAGTCGAGGCTGATGGAGAGCTTGTTGCCGGAACCGTCGACCTTGAGGCCTTGGACAAGGAGGAGGAGGTCGCGCTTGTTCTTGGCGTCCTCGGGGCTGTCCTCCGCGTTGGGCATGAGGCCGAGCTGGGCGAAGCCGAGCAGGCCCTGAAGCTGGGCGAGGGAATCCTTCGCCTTGGCCTCGCTGATGAAGTCGGCGTTGACGCGGATCTGGACGTTCTTGGCGTCCTCGCCGAGGCCGATGTTGCCGGTCTTGGCGCCGCTGGGGGCGGCCTCGGGGTCGTTGGCGGCGTTGAGCTTCTCGACGGCCTGGATGTCGGCGGCGATGACGAGCCAGGCGTTGCTGGCCTTGGAGACGGCCTCGGCGAGGCCGGCGTGCTTCCAAGGTAGGTTGGCTTTGGCGGCGGCGACGGCCGAGTCGAGCAGGGGTTCGTCGGCTAAGACGAGGGTGGAGCCGTCGAGGACGACGACGTAAAACTCGCCGTCGGACTTCGAGTTGTCGGGCTCGGTGTCGTCGGTCAGGGCCTTGAGCAGGCGGTCGCCCTCCCAGGCCTTGAGGCCGGCGATGGTCTTGTGGGGGACCTTGCGCGAGGCGGCGAAGCCTTCGATCTTCGACTTGTCGAACCTGCCCCGCAGCAGCCCGCTGAAGTAGGCCCGGGCATCGCCGCCCTTCGCGGGCGCGGCCTGCAGGGTGATGTCCCTCACGTCCTTGTTGAGATCGAGGCCGAGACGCTCCTTGATCTTGCGCAGGGTGGCGGCCTCTTCCGCGTCGCTGGCCGAGGCAAGCTCGAGGGCCTTGCCCAGCTTGGTGGCAGCGAAGGATTCGGCGGAGATGTGAGCGGCGATGGGGTAGTCGCCCGAGGGTAGCCCGGAGGTGGGCAGGGCGGCCTGCGCGGCCGCGGCGAGCGCGAGGAGCGCGCAGGACAGGTGGGTTCTCATGTTGGGAAAGACCATACAATCAGGACTTGGCTGGTTTTGTCAGCCGGAAACCCGTTGAAAGCGTACCCGGGGAGCCGAACCGACTTAACGGCCCTTTTTGACCTCTTTTTCGGTCGCTGCCGGCTCAAGCTTGGCGGCAGGACTGGCGGGCGCGGGGGCGCCGGCGCCGACGGATGAGGCGATTTCGCCAAGCAGCGTCTCGGCCTTGGACAGGAAGGTTTCCAGCCGTTCGATGGGATGCGTGGCGGTCACGCGGAGGCTGGCGCCCGTTTGCTCGACCTTGATGCTGGCGACAAAGGCGGCGACCTCCGGCTTGAGGAAGCGCGCGGCCTCGTCGTCGGCGTCGTCCGGCATCGCCGCCGCGCCGACGACGGGGATGAGGGCTTGGAGCTGCCCGGCGCCCAGCTTTGCCTGGGCCTCGGTGCGGTAGGTGGCATGGGCGACGACCCGAACGTCCTTGCTGTCCTCGCCGAGGTGGAGCGAGACGGATTGGAGGCCGCCGGCGGGTTCCTGGCCGGAGGCGCCGGGTTCGGCGGAGGCGGTGGAGAGGATGCGGCCGAGGTTGGCGTGGAGGGTGGTGTGGCAGAGGGGGACGGCGGCGGCGGCTCGGCGGACGGGTTCGGGGTAGGCGTAGCCGGGGGACTTGCCGCGCCAGGTGTCGTGGCTCTTGCCGAGCTCGCGGATGGGGGCGACGAGCATGAGGTTGTCGGCCGGCATCGCGACCGCGTAGCCGTCGAGCATCTCGGCGGAGAGGCCGGCCTCGTCGGGTTTGCCGGAGACGGCCTGGAAGAGGGCGGGGAAGAGGGACTTGAGCTCCCAGCCGGCCAGCTCGCCGACGGCCACGGGCGAGACACCCTGGTTCTTGGCGAAGGCGTCGAAGGCGGCC
Organism: Opitutia bacterium; assembly: GCA_046315175.1. Classification (GTDB taxonomy): domain Bacteria; phylum Verrucomicrobiota; class Verrucomicrobiia; order Opitutales; family UBA953; genus UBA8828. Next base: position 52,585 of record JBKDBK010000052.1, read on the forward strand.
TTGCGCATGTCGATGTGGGCGGCGACGAACAGGGCGAGGTCGGGGCCGTCGGGTCCGTCCTGGAGGCGCAGCCCAAGGTCGAGGTGGCGGCTGCTGTCGGGTGTGACGCCGAGCGAGGCGGCGAAGGCCTTGTTGCGGCGGCTTGCCTCGGGGTCGGCCTGCTCGGCGAGCTTCTCGAGTCGGCGCTGCATGGCCTGCAGGGCGGGGCGGAGGCGGGACTTGGCGGCGGTCTCGTAGGAGATGCTGAGGGCCAGGTCGACGTCGGTCGGTATGCCGCGCAGCTCCCCCGCGGCGGCTAGGGGGAGGGTCAGGGCGGCGCCGAGAGCCGCGAGGAGGGCGGTGATGCGCATGGTGTCTTGGCTAAAGGTCCGGCAAGGCTGGAGCGAGGCGCAAAAAAAGGCGCACCGTTGGGTGCGCCTTTTGGCAGGTTGGGTTGTCCGAGGGTCGCTCAGTAGCCGCCGCGGCGATCGCCGCCGAAGCCACCACGGTCGCCGCCGCCGAAGCCGCCGCGACCGCCGCCGAAGCCGCCACGGCGTTCTCCGCCGAAGCCGCCACGACCGCCGCCGCCGCCGCCGAAGCCGCCGCGACGCTCGCCGCCGCCGAAGCCGCCGCGGTCGCCACCGCCGAAGGCGGGACGGTCCTCGCGGGGACGGGCGACATTGACCTTCAGGGGACGACCCATGAAGTCAACGCCTTCGGTCTTAGCGATGGCTGCTTGGGCCGCCTCGTTGGACGCCATCGTGACGAAGGCGAATCCGCGGGCGCGGCCGGTGAACTTGTCGCGCATGACTTCCACAGAGGTCACCTCGCCGAACTGAGCGAAGTGGTTGCGGATGTCGTCTTCCGTGGAAGCCCACGCAAGATTGCCGACAAACAGTTTGTTTTCCATGTGTTTTTCTTTCTTTTACCGACTCCGCATTGCCCGTTTCCGACCTCGGATTTCAAATTGCCATCGCTTGCGACCGACAACCCACCGGCTTCCTGCGGTGTTCCCTGATTAAGTTAGCGGGAACGGGTTCACACTCGTCGATCAGGTCCCTAAGGCAAGTTTATTCACATTAGGGTTGTTTACCCGGGGGATTACCCCTGCTAACGGCTTGCCGTGGAGAAGGTTGGGTTGGTCGCCATGGGCGAGGGCTCGGCGCTTGCGCGGGGGCTCGGGGTGGTGCAGGGTGCCGGGGTGGACGCGTCCGCTGCCATCGAGATACTCCTTTCCGAGCTTCGTCGGTTGCGTTCGGAGGGGGTGGATTCGGTGTCCATGGGTGCGGAGGCGGAACAGCGTCTGAGGGAGCTGCTTGCTCGGTCGCCGGGGGTGGCGGCGGGGGTTCCGGCGCCCGCGGCGGCGACCAGGCTGGGCGCGACGCGCGCCCCGGATGTCGCCCCCGTCAAGACGCCTGCGGCGGAGGCACCGCCTGCCGGCCCGCCGAAGCCTCGGGCGGCGGCGACCGAGGCGGAGGCGATGCCTGCGCCCCCGGTCTTGGACTTGCCCGCCGGTGGGTCGAGGGAGGAGCGGTGGGCGGCCCTTTGTGCGAGGCTAGGGCAGTGCGAGGAGGCGCGTCGGCGCCGCCCCGCCGGGGTGTCGCCGTTTGTCGGCCACGGCTCGACGCAGCCGGACCTGGTTTTTGTGACCGAGCATCCCGAGGAGGGCGAGGAGGTGTCGGGCGACCCGTTTGCCGGTCCCTCCGGCGAGCTGCTGGGGAAGGCGATCCGGGCGATGGGCCTGGGGGTGGACCGGGTGCATGTGGCGCCGGTGCTGCGTTGGCGCCCGGTGCTGCCGTCGCGCGTCGGGAGCCGCCCCCCGACGTCCGGTGAGATCGCCTACTGCCTGCCGTTCCTGCGGGCGCAGGTGGAGATCCTCGCGCCCAAGGTGGTGGTCGCGCTCGGCAATGTGCCGCTCAACGCCTTGGCGGGCGCCGGCGGGCCGCTGCGCATCACGCAGGAGCGCGGTGCGTGGCGCGAGGCGATGGGCATCCCGCTGCTGCCGACCTACCTGCCGTCGTACCTGCTCCGGAATCCCTCTCCCAAGGTGAAGCGGGAGTTCTGGGAGGACCTGCTGGCGGTGATGGAGCGCCTGGGGCTGCCCATCAGCGAGCGCCAGCGGGGCTTCTACCGCTGAGCGGCCTCAGCGCGGGCTGCCGGAGAAGCGCGAGAGCGGGAAGGTGAGGACGCGCGAGTTGCGCCCGCTGGCCTTGAGCTCCTTGCGCCGCTGGGCGGGAAGGTCGGCCACGGAGCCTTCCTCGAAGCCGCACGACCCGGTGAAGAAGCCCTGGGTCTGGGTGGTGAGGGCGACGAGCTTGCGGGCGCCGGCCTCCTTGGCCTTGCGCTTGAGGAACTCGACGAGCTTGGTGCCGACGCCGCGCCCGTGGTAGAAGGGCTGGACGTAGACGGCGCCGATCTCCATCAGGGCGGGCTGGCTGTCGAAGCGCCGGAGGGCGGCGCAGCCGATGATGGAGTCGTCGATCTCGTAGACGACGAAGTCGGCGATGGACTGCTCGATCTGCTGGCGCGAGCGGGCGACGAGCGCGTCGGCCCGGGCGCCGTGGCGGGCGAGGTTGTAGAGCGACTGGGCGTCCTTCTTCCGCGCGGGGCGGATGCGGTCGTAGTCGTTGGCGTGGACCATCGTGCCGAGGCCGACCTTGTCGAAGATCTCGATGAGGAGGCCGCCGAAGACGCGGCCGTCGAGGATGTGGGCGCGGGGGACCCCCTCGTCGAGGGCGAAGGCGGCGTGCTGCGCCTTGCTCCGGAGCCGGGGCTCGAGGCCGGACTTGCGGTTGGCGAGCAGGGCGGCGAGCTCGTCCTCGGGGAGGTTGACCTTGACCTCGCCGTCGACGGTGAGGCCGGGGTGGGGCGTGAGGTAGATGAGCTTGGAGGCGCCGAGGGCGACGGCGAGCTCGGCCGCGAGGTGGTCGCTGTTGACGCGGAGGGACTGGCCCTCGCGGTCGCAGAGGATGGGCGTGACGAGCGGGAGGATGTCCTGCCCGAGCATCGAGGTGAGGAGGGCGGTGTCGACCTTCTCGACCTTGCCGGTGAAGTGGTGGTCGCGCCCCTTGATCACGCCGGTGCGGGTGGCGCGGACGGCGTTGGTGATGGCGCAGCGGAGGCCGGCCTGGGAGAGGTGCTCGAGGATGGTCTGGGAGACGAGGGCGGCGGCCTCGCGGGCCAGCGCCATGGTGGGCGCGTCGGTCGGGCCCTCGCCGTGGGCGTCGGAGGGCGTGATGCGGTGCTCGGCGGCGAGCTCGGCGAGCTGGTGGCCGATGCCGTGGACGAGGACGACCTTGATGGCCAGGCTGCGCAGCACGGCGATGTCGGTCACGAGGTTGACGAAGTTCTCGTGCCCGACGACCGCGCCGTCGACGGCGATGACGAAGACGTGGTCCCGGAACATCGGGACATAGCGGAGGATCCCGCGTAGGTCCGTGGGCTTGATCGCGCGCTCCCGAGGGCTGGGCATGGTCGTTCCTTATGGACTCCGGCGCCCCGGGGGCAACACTGCATCCGCATGCGCCCCAGGCGCCCCAAGCCCAACCTCCCCGAGGGTCTGGCCGAGCCGGTCGAGGCCTTCCTGGCGCATCTTTCGCTCGAGCGAGGGCTCTCGCCCCACACCGCCGCCGCCTACGAGGGCGACCTTCGCCAGCTGGCCGAGCGCTGCGCGAAGGCGGGTCGGGCGGGATGGGCCGAGGTGGGCCGGCCCGACTTGGACGGCTTCGTGCGCTGGCTCGACCGCCGGGGATGCTCGGCGGCGACGCTGGCGCGCAAGCTCTCCGCGGCCCGGGCGCTGGCCGGCTTCCTGGTCAGGTCGGGCGCGCGGCGCGACGATTTCAGCGAGCTCACGCGCGGCCCGCGCCATCGCCGCAGGCTGCCCGGCCTGCTCTCGCCGGAGGAGGCGGCCGCGCTCGTGTCGGCTCCCGACACCTCCACGCCGCACGGCCTGAGGGACCGCGCGATGCTCGAGCTGATGTACGGCTCCGGGCTTCGCGTCTCCGAGCTCTGCGGGCTGGAGCTCCAGGCGCTCGACCTCGGCGAGGCGATGGTGAGGGTGCGCGGCAAGGGCTCGAAGGACCGGGTCGTGCCGGTGGGCGCGGCGGCCTCGGCGGCCATCGCCGCCTATCTCAAGGCGGGCCGCCCGGCGCTCGTTCGCCGGACCACGGGCAGCGCGGTGTTCCTCTCCGAGCGCGGCCGGGCCCTCTCGCGCAAGACATTCTGGGTCGGGGTGAGGGCGGCGGCCCGCCGCGCGGGCATCGACAAGCCGGTGAAGCCGCACCTGCTTCGCCACGCCTTCGCCACGCACCTGCTCGCCGGCGGCGCCGACCTCCGCTCCATCCAAGAGCTGCTCGGCCACGCGGACATCGCGACGACCCAGGTCTACACCGGCGTCGAGAGGGCCGCCTTGGCGGAGAGCCACCGGCGGCACCATCCCCGCGGCCGGCGCCGTTGAGTCAGCCGAGGGCGGCCTTGATCAGGGAGCCAAGCCCGAGGAGCACGGTGAGGATGCCGAGGCCGAGCGGCAGGGCGCGGGCGAGTAGGGGGATCTCCGGCGGGGTCTCGCCGTCGGGCGCGTTGCGCACGGTCGCCTCGCGGATGATGGAGAAGTAGTAGTGGATGCTGACGGCGACGGACACGACGGCCAGGCCGAGCAGGACCCAGGCCTCCGCGGAGACGAGAACCCAGAGGATGAGGAGCTTGGCGAAGAAGCCGATCGAGGGCGGGATCCCGGCGAGGGAGCCGATGCCGAGGGTGAGGCCGGCCGCGAGCGAGGGGCTGCGGCGGATGAGGCCGCGGAGGGCGACGAGCGGGCGGCGCTCATCCGACTCGGCGGGCAGGGCGGCGAGGGCTCCCATGGTCGCGAAGGTGCCGAGGACGTAGGCGAGCAGGTAGGCGAGGACGACGGGCAGGGCGATGTCGGCCGCCCCGAACACGCCTTCCTGGGAGCGGAGGCTGACCAGGCCCGCGATGCCGGCGAGCAGGAAGCCGGCGTGGGAGACGCCGGAGAGGGCGAGCGCCCGCTTGGTGTCGCTCGAGCCCAGGGCGGCGAGGTTGCCGGCAAGCAGCGAGCCGCCGGCGAGGACGGCCAGGACGGGGGTGAGCTTGGCGGCGATCGGGGCGAGGGGGCCGCTCACCACGAGGATCAGCCCGACGACCCCGGCCGACTTGGAGGCGGTGGCCAGCAGCGCGGTGACCGGCGTGGGGGCGCCTTGGTAGACGTCGGGCACCCATCCGTGGAAAGGGAAGGCCCCGAGCTTGAAGCCCAGGCCGGCGAGGACGAGCGCCGCGCCGACCAAGGCCAGGGGCTCGCCGCCGTGGCCGAGGAGCGCGGCGGCGATCGAGGCGAAGTGGAGCGGGTCGGTTCCCTTGGGCAGGTGCATGCCGGCGAGGCCGTGCAGCAGCACGAAGCCCATCAGGAGGAGGGCGGAGCTCAGGCCGCCCGCGACGAGGTAGCGGACGCCCGCCTCAAGCGAGGCGGCGCTGCGGCGAAGGAAGCCGCAGAGGACGTAAAGCCCGACCGTCGCGGTTTCCAGCGCCACGAAGAACGTGACGACGTGCGACGACTGGGCGAGAATCATCAGCGAGGCGGTGACCAGCAGGAGGATGTGGTGGAACTCGGCCTCGTCCGCCCCGCGTTGGCGGAAAAAACGCGCGCCGACCAGGCTGGTGAGAAGGGCGCAGAGCAGGAAGAGCTGGCGCCAGAGTTGGGTCGACGCGTCCTGCAGGAGCAGCCCGCCGAAGCGCGCGCCGACGGATTCTCCCGCATGATAGGCGAGGAATCCCGCGACCAGGAGGCCGGCCCGGGCGACGGTGGGAATCAGCCATCGGCCGTCGGCGGGCAGCACAAGCGCCTGGAGCAAGGCGAAGACGCCGAGGCCGGCGACGAGGATTTCCGGCAGGATCGAGGCCCAGTCGCCCGCCTGCGGGGCGGCCGACTTGAAGGCGTCGAGGGCGGCGAGGGCGGGGTTCATTGGGGGAACAGTCGGGTCACGATCGCGGGGTAGCAGCCGAGGACGAGCGAGGCCGCGAGGAGGGCGAGGGGCCCGAGGCGGTCGGCCCATCCGAGGTCGCCGAGGGATTCCCTGGCCGCGAGCTCAGGGCGCAGCGGGCCGTGGAACGCGGAGGCCGTGGCGCGGAGCATGTAGATGGCGGAGAGGACGACGGTCGAGGCGGCCGCGGCCTGGATCCAGAGGGACTGGTCCCGGAGCGAGAGGAAGACCCCGAGCTCGCCCCAGAAGTTGCCGAATCCGGGGAGTCCGATCGACGCCATGGTCGCGGCGATGAAGAGGGCGGCGAGGACCGGGGCGCGACTGGCGAGGCCGCCGAGCTCGTCGAGCCGGTAGGTGCCGGCGCGCGCGCGGACGTCGTTGGCCAGGGCGAAGAGCGCGGCGGCGGCGAGGCCGTGCGCGGTCATGAGGACGGCGGCGGCGACGAGGCCGTCGGGCTGGCCGGTGCGGTCGGCGACCCAGAGGCCGAGGAAGATGGGGCCCATGTGGGCGACGGAGCTCCAGCTGACGAGCTGCTTGAGGTCGCGCTGGGCGAGGCAGACGGCGCCGAGGAGCACCGTGTTGCCGAGGGCGAGCCAGAGCAGGACGTCGGACCAGGGGCCGAGCCGGCCGACGCAGAAGGTGGCGATCACGGCGAGGCCGAACTTCTTGAGGGCGCCGGCGTGGAGCATCGCCACGGGGCTGGGCGCCGCCGAGTAGGCGGGGGCGGCCCAGGAGTGGAAGGGGAAGAGGGAGACCAGGGTGCCGAAGCCGAGCAGGATGAGGCCGATGGCGGGCGCCTCGGCGTGCGCGGGCTGGAAGTCGCAGAGGAAAAGGCCGGCCAGTCCGACCATGGCGCCGAGCGTGAGGGTGATCGCCATCTGCATCGCCGCGGACCGGCGGCCGTCGCCCCCCCAGAAGAGCGTCAGGACGAAGGTTGGGATGAGGGCGAACTCATGGTAGACATAGGCGGCGAGCACGCCCGACGGGGTGGACAAGGGTGAGGCGAAGGCGCCCAGGGTGCCGCTCCACAGGATGAGGATGAGCCCGAGGTAGAGGTGGGGAAGCTCCACCTGGCCGAGCTGGCGAAGGGCGCGATGCAGGGCGGCGGCGCCGACGAGGACGGTCATCCCGAAGAGGGCGGCGCCGAGCGGCTCGAGCAGGAAGCCGCCGAGGGGGCTTGCGCCGCCGTGGCGACCCTCGCTCAGGAGAAAGCCGAGCTGAAGGAGCGCGGGGAGCGCGGCGAGGTTGGCCGTGACGACCTGCCAGGCGGTCTCGAGCCGGCGTCCGGCGAGGAGAAGCAGGGCGCCGGCGACCAGGGGAGCGAAGACGGCGGCGTCGAGCAGGGATCCGGCGGGAAGGGCGAGGGCGGGCATGTCAGAGGACTCCGAGCAGGAGGGCGGCGATGAGGGCGACGCCGGCCACGAACCAGGCGGCGTTGGCGCGGACGGAGCCGGCGTGGAAAAGGCGGCGCGAGGCGGCGCCGAGCAGGGCCGGGACGCCGCCCGCGAGGACCTTGCCCGCGAGCCCGTTGATGAGGGCGAGGTCGAGGAAGGCGAGGACCTCCACGGCCGGCTGCTGGACCTTGTCGATCCACCAGCCGTAGGCGTCGTCCATCCAGCGTCGCTCGAGGGCGCGGTAGGCGCCGGGGGCGGCGTCGCGCAGGGCGTCGCCGGAGGAGCGACCGTAGAACCAAAGGGCGCCGAGGCCGAGCATCAGCGCCCCGAGGCCGACGGCCGAGGCGGCGCCGAGATGGAACGCCATCGGCTTCGGGAGGACCTGGGCGGCGGCGGCAGGCAGGCCGAGGTAGGCGCCGGCGACGACGCTGTAGCCAAGGCCGAGGACGACCAAGGGCAGGGTCATGGTCCAGGGCGACTCGTGGGCCGAGCGGGCCTCCTCCGAGCGAGCCTCGCCGAGGAAGACGAGGCGGATCATGCGCGCGCTGTAGAGGCAGGTCGCCACGGCGGCCAGGGCGAGCAGGGCGAAGGCCCCGCCGCTTGAGCCGTGGGCGGCCTCGAGGATGGCGTCCTTGGAATACCAGCCGGCGAGGAAGGGCAGGGCGCAGTTGGAGAGGGTGGCGGCGAGGAAGGCGGCGAAGGTGAGCCGCATGCGTGAGGCCAGGCCGCCCATGCGGAGCATATCCTGGGTGTGGTGGCAGCCGTGGATGACGGAGCCGGCGCCGAGGAAGAGGGTCGCCTTGAAGAAGGCGTGCATCGCCATGTGCAGGAGGGCGAGGTCGGGCCGCCCGAGGCCGAGGGCGGCGCCCATGATGCCGAGGTGGGCGAGGGTGGAGTAGGCGAGCGACTTCTTGATGTCGGTCTGGGCGAGCGCGCAGAGCCCGGCGAGGGCGGCCATGCCGGCGCCCGACCACAGGCAGAGCTGCAGCACCTCCGGCGCGAGCAGGAAGTCGACCCGGGCCATCAGGAAGACGCCGGCGGCCACCATGGTGGC
>JBKDBK010000053.1:0-4827 GCA_046315175.1 Opitutia bacterium
GGCACCTCCTTCGGCACCAAGTTCGAGGGCCTCAAGGTCTCGATGGAGCTCCCCCTCCAGGTCGGCGGCCTCTACCACGCCGGCTCCGTCGGCATCATCATGTCGGGCTGGCTCGGCACCATCAACTACGGCGTCATCGTCTCGGCCAAGGCCGACAGCTACCTGCGCGATCCCAACGCCGAGCCCCTCTCCGAGCCCGCTGCTTCCGCGGGGGTGTGAGAGAAGAGGCGTTCCATTTCGCCTCTAGGCGAGCCTGGTCTGGCACGGAACCGGATTAATAAATCTTGCGCCCTATTCGATCTAACCACTTAAAATTTCCTTTATGTCCTCCCAAGTTCTCGCCGTCGCTCTCGCGCTTGCCGCTCTCGCCACCTCCGCGCAAGCGGCCGTGACCGTGACCTTCCAGCAGGTCGGAGCCAATGTGGTTGCCACTGCCAGCGGCTCGATTGGTAGCTACGCCGGCCTTACGTTGACCTCGAATCAATCCATCTCGGGCAATGGCCAATTTGTCGCTTCTCGGGGTCCCTTTCTGGGCATGGGGCCTATCACCGTCAATTGGGCGGCCGACACTATCTCCGGAGTTGGCCTGACCCGTCCAGCCAACCTCGGCACCACGTCGTCGTCCTTCATCAAGGCCAATACCTTCACTGGCTCCTTCAACTTCTGGGCCTCGAATACCATCGACCTCCCCCGAGGATACGTCTTCGGCACGGAGTTCGACCAGGTCAGTACCTGGAATGATAAAACATTCACTTCGCTTGGTCTGGTCGAGGGCACTTACACATGGTCGTGGGCCGGGGACTCGTTGTCCATCGTGGTCGGCGGAACCCCCGTCCCCGAACCCTCCACCTACGGCCTGATCCTCGGCGGCTTAGCCTTGGCGGGTGCGGCGATTCGCCGTCGGCGCAAGCAGTCGGCCTAAGGCCTCCGGTCCCAGGTTTCCGAAAGGGTAGGGCGGTTTCTCCGAAACCGCCTTCCTCTCCCCCGCCATGGCGGGGCCGCGCTCTTGCGGGTGCCGAAAACTTGACGCTCCCCTCGCCTTTGCTTGATTGGGAATCCCCTCGGCCAAACCTTGAGCCCGCAACCCGCACCCATGCGTCCACCCCTTGCCTGCCTCCTCGCCCCGCTCGCCGCATTTACCAGGCTCGACGCCTCCCAGCTGATCACCTTCGGGTTCGACGACTTGGCCAGCGCCTCCATCTCGACGACCCAGTATCAGACCGGCAACAGGCTTGTCTTCAATGCCGTGTTCTCGGACTGGGTTCGAGGGGGGTTCAACGCGACCCATGCCATCCAGCTTAGCGGCGCGACCCACGCCGGTCCCGGCGACTACGCCATCATGATCTTTGGCAACAACACCCTGGTCCAGCGAACCGCCTTCAACGGCGCCAATCAGGCGGGCGTCACCTATTTTGTCAGCTACGACCTTGGCCCCACCGTTTATTCCAACCCGGCCCAAGCCACCCAGGATGCCGACACCTTCATTGTGAGGCTGCTGCGCGACGACGGCCAGCCCCTGGTGACCCACATCGAATCTCCTGGTGCGTGGACGGGCGTGCAGACTTTCACCCGCACCTATTTCTCTTACGTGGGCGACGGCAGCGGCGGCCTCCGCATCAGCCTGGCCAGCGGCAACACCCAGACTCGTTTTGCCGGCGCCATCGACAACATGGCCTTCTGGAGCGCCAACCCCATCCCCGAACCCTCCACCTACGGCCTGAGCCTCGGCGGCTTAGCCTTGGCGGGTGCGGCGATTCGCCGTCGGCGCAAGCAGTCGGCCTAAGGCCTCCGGTCCCAGGTTTCCGAAAGGGTAGGGCGGTTTCTCCGAAACCGCCTTCCTCTCCCCCGCCCCTGTGCCGCCCTGCCTGTCTCCCTGAGGGCGTACCTGTGCTTTATCGACGGCGACGACGCAGGAGCGCGGCCATCCCGGTCACGGCTGCCATCAGCAGGCCGTAGGTGGAAGGCTCGGGCACAACGCTGAGCGTCAGCGCCGGCCCCTGCGCATCGTATTCGTGGGGTTGATAGTCTCCCGCAAGGTCCTGGAAGCGCAGGCCTGCTCCGCCGCTTTTTGAGGCGGTGAAGCTCCCGGATATGTCCGCAAACCCTCCGGCAAACGGATCAGGGCCGGGCTCAGGGGAAGGGCCCACGCTAATCTGGAACCAGGGATAGGGCTCCGACGTGTAACCGCCGCCGGTGATGGCGAAAAGCAGCGCCCGGCCTTCGCCAATCACCGAGTGGGTGATGCCGCCGCGGGTCAAAGTCCCCGTCGCGGAGTAGCTCTGCAGCCAAAGGTAAAGGTCGCTTGGCAGGTTGGGCGTGCTCGTCCCGCGAAAGGAACCATCGAAGATGTAGGAGGTGATGACGGAGTTTTCCGAGGACGAGCCAAAACTGTTCGTGCCAAACGCTCCGGTGAGGCGGAAGGTACCCGTGGTGTTCTGCGAAAAAGTCTCCTCGTTGAACCTGAGCTCCAACGTCACCGCCTTGGCTGACGCCATTGCGCCGAGGATAAGCAGGGCAGGGGTTTTCACGCATCTTATGCATCAAGAAGACAAATACGTGTCAACGGTAGGCTTGTGTCCCGCGCCTCGGAGAGGGGGCCCGTGCCCCGCCCAATCCACCCCTTCCTTCTGTGCCCCCGACCCCTGCCTTGGGTAGGGAGGCTTGTCCCAAGCGCCCGGCTTTCTCCTCCGCCTCCTTCGTATCCTCCGCTTCCTGTCTTTCCCTCCGCCACCTCCGCAACCCATCCCCCTATCCCCCTTACCTTCCCTTCCTTATCCACTCCGGCCGCTCCACGATGAACTGCAGGTCGCCCCGGTGGAAGCCGAGCCGCCCGACCCAATTCACCGGGCTGTTGGCCGGCATCGCCCGGACGGCCTGGGCCAGATTCTCGTCGGGCACGTAGACGGGGTAGGTCCGATCACCGACCTTCACGCGCACGGAGCGCCCGCCCTCGAGGATGCCCTCGATGCGGAAAGCCTCTCCCATGGCGCCGGCCAGGGCGTCGTCGCCCATCGCGGCCACCGTCTCGGCGGAGCGGAGAGCCTTGCGGTCGAGGTTGGGGGCGAACGAGGGCACGGGCCGGGTGGCGTCGACCTTCGGACGCTTCAGCGGGTTCTCCCCGGCGGGCTCGCCCGGGGCGATAACCCGGAAGCGCGCGATCACGGGGAGGTGGTCGCTCAGGCCCGCGCCCGGGCCGAAATTGGTCCAGCTCCAGGGCAGGCCGTTGGAGGCCTGCACATTCACCCCGGGCAGGGAGATCGAGCCATAGCTGCCGCCGACATACTCCAGGCCCTTGCCGTCGGCCAGGCCGCGCGAGATCACGATGTGCATGAGCGTGCCCCACTCGCCGCGGAACTCGTCGGTGCGGCGGTCCTTGAGGTCGACGTCGTACCAGAGGTTGTAAAGGTCCGCGCCCCCCTCGGCCCGCAGCTTCCAGGGGTCGCCCTGCGCCCGCAGCACATCCTCCATCGCCGTCTCCGGCATGTAGGGATGGCGCAGCGACTGGTCGTAGTGCGAGTTGAGGTCTCCCGCCACGATGATCTCGGCGTTGGGCGACTCACCCAGGATCTCGTCGAGCCGCTCGCGGAGCACGCCGGCGTTCTGCATGCGCAGGCGCTCGGAGGCGGGGTTGCCGGCCCCGCTCTTCCAGTGGTTGGCGAACACGTAGAGGCTGCGGCCGCCCAGGTCGAGGCGCGCCTCGACGATGGCGCGGGAGTCCAGCGTGCGGTGCTGGCGGGTGGATCGGATGGGGAACCGGCTGAGGATGACGTTGCGGATGCTCTCCTTCTCCGGGTCCTGCACCTCGCCGAGCACGAAGCGGTAGCCCACCAGGCCCTCGTCCTCGAGGGCCTTGGCCAGCCAGGCCTCGGCCGGGGCGCCGCGCAGCGCGGCCGGCATGTCCGAGCGGAGCAGCTTGCGGTAGTCGGTTCCGCGGTGCTGGGTGATGAACTCGTTGATGCCGGCCGCCGAGTCGGGCGTGTGGTCGACCTCGATCTCGTTGAGCACGATGACATCGGGTCCCTTGCCGCCGTCGACCGACTTCAGCACGGCGAGGATCGACGACAGTTTGCGCGACAGCTTCTCCGGCGTCCAGCGATGCGGGCTGTCCCCCGTCACCGGGAAATCGGCGTAGAGCGAGACCTCGTCGGCGTCGAAGAGGTTCTCCACATTGTAGGCCATCACCGTGAAGGTACGTTCCTGGGCGGTCAGTCCAGCGACGCCCAGGAGCAGGGCGAGGACCAGGGAGGTCAGTCGGGGCATAGGGCTTGGGAGCCTAGGGGCGACCGACTTCCCCGCCATCCCATTTCGGGGTTTTATGGCCTGTTTTCCCCACCGCCCCCGGGGTGGCGCTCCCTTTGCATCACAAAAGGGTAAAAAGCCCCAAGTTATTCACAGGAAACGTCGAGTCAGGAGGGGTTTCCGTCACCAGATTTTTGCCCGGCAAGCGGCTTTTGAGGTTTCTTTCCTAGGTAGTTTCCTATCCTGCGGGCAACCCGCCGCTCGCCCCATTTATGAAGACTACTCGCGCCTTCCTCATCGCCGCCGGTCTCGCCCTCACGCTCGCGCCGTCGACCGCGCAAGCGCAAGTTTCGCTGACGACTTCGTCTTACTCCCAAAACTTCAATACGTTACCCTCCACTTCCACCGCTTCGGTTACTGGTGGAAATCTCAATAACGTTAATACCGCTCTCAACGGGTGGTACTTCCTTGAGACAGGCAGTGGCGCTAACACCACTATCACTGCGGCTACGGGTAGTGGCACTGGAGGTGATACTTATTCTTTTGGCTCTGCCTCCAACTCGGACCGTTCGTTGGGTTCCCTTCAGT
>JBKDBK010000054.1:0-26390 GCA_046315175.1 Opitutia bacterium
CGCAGCTGGCGCGCGTAGATCTGGGTCAACCCTTGCCCGCCCACCTCCCGGTCGCGGAACAGGAAGGCCTCGCCGTTCTCGGCCGCGATCTTCACGCAGCCGATGCCCGCGCCGTCCTGTCCGCGGTTGTGCTGCTTCTCCCTCAGGAGGAAGAGCTGGTTGAAGCCGTGCAGCGGCGAGCCATGCCGCTGCTCGTACCAAGCCAGGGGCTTGAGCAGCCGGACCAGGGCAACGCCGCACTCGTGCCGGAGAGAATCGCTCATGGGCAGGCGCGCATCCTGCCCCCGCCTCGCCTTCGCTGTCCAGCGCGGACTCTTGGCTCAGGCCCGGAGCACGCGCCCAAGGCGCTCCAGGCTGATCCCAACCAGGTCGGGCATGTCGCGGGCGGCGAGGAAGGCGGCGTCACGGTGGTGGTCGGCCAGCCCCCGGGAGAGGGACTCGACCCGCTCGGGGGTCGACAGCGGGCAGGCCCGGAGGGCCTCCAGCAGGTCCCTCAGCCGGTCCGGCGCCGCCAGGTGCCGCCGGTGGATGAGCGACTGCTCCTCGCGCCGGTATTGGGCCGCGGTCGCGGCGTTGATGTGGCGGGAGCAGAGGTCCACGAACGGGCGGTTCTCCTTGAAGGACCCCGGGAGGTAGAAGGCCAGCCGGCCGTTGTGCGACTGCTGGTCGAAGTCCATTGCCCGGACGCGGATGGCGGTGGCGTCGAAGTCCGGCGTCACCGCGATGACGAAGTTGTAGGCCCGCATGTCGCCCAGCAGCCGGACGAGGCAGCGCTCCTCGAACTTGATCAGCTCCTTGGCGAGGCGGACCGGATGGTGGCTTGTGCCGCCAAGCCAGTGCGTGGCGAAGCGGTCCCCGGGGATCCCCACCACGTGCTCCTCCACCAGGGTCTCGCCCTCGGTCAGGTAGTGCATCCGGTTGGGCGAGAGCAGGTGCTCGAGCTCGAGCCCGGCGATGCGCGAGGCGTCCCCCACCTTGACGTAGAAATAGTCGTGGTTCTCGTTGTAGGCGTTGACGATGCGGATGCGGAAGGGCTGGGAATTGCCGAAGGCGCAGTAGTCGATCCGATCCACGAACACGTGGCGGAAGACCCGCATGCCGCCCTCGCCGCGCAGCAGGGCGTAGGTGCGGAGCAGCCCCTCGGCGAGGCCGGCCATCTCCTCGCGCGGATAGGCCACCGTCTCCCAAAGCGTGTCCGTGCCGTCCCTCTCCAGCAGGGGAACGGCTTGGTTGAACCGCCTCAGCTGCGCGTAGGTGACAGGCAACCCTCCCTCCCGACCCTCCCGGGCCAGGTAGGTCCTCAGGCCGTCGGAGATGCCGACCGCCGGCTTGCGGTCGGTGCGGAAATCAGCCCCTGCCGCCCCCGCCTCCATGGTCAGCCGAGATGGGGACGGAGGTGCGATTCCTCCTCCGTCATTCGGAGCGGAAGCGCCGGGTCGCACTCGGCGCGGAAGGCGAGGAAGCTCCCGCGGTGGGAGTCCCACACCGGCCACAGCAGCGTGCGGTCCGTCGGCGGCAGGTTCAGGCCGTCGACCTCCGCCCTCGTGAAAAGCCCGAACCGCCCCTCGGCGATGTCGGGCGGCAGCCCGGCGAGGGGCTTGTGGCAGTCGAAGAGGAACATCAGCCAATGGGTCGCGCCCTCGTAGGCGCGCTCGCTGACCATCCCGAAGAGATGCAGGTCGGCGGACGCCACCGCGTGGCCGGTCTCCTCGCCCACCTCGCGCGCCGCGCACTCAAACGGCGACTCCCCGCGCGCCATCTCCAGCTTGCCGCCGACCGGGCTCCAGCAACCCAGGTTGGGAGCCTTGGCCCGACGGATGAGGAGGTGGCGCCCCTCGCCGTCCCGGAGGAAGACCAGGACGCTGATCTTGAACGGCAGCTCGGACGGCGCGGGCATGGAGGCCAAGGTGGCGGCGCCCCGGGGCGGGGCAACCTATTCCCGCCGCGTTTGCCAAGGCCGCCGGGGTCGCCACAATGGCGGCATGCCTGAGTTGGCCGAGGTCGAGTTCTTCCGCAAACGCTGGGATCCCGCGCTCGGCGAGCGCGTGGTCGACGTCGAGATCCACGCCGCCGCCCGCTGTTGCCGCGGCGTCAACCCGCGGACCCTCCGCCGCGCGGTGGCGGGTCGCCGGTTGCTGCGCTCCCTTGCCGCCGCGAAGCAGATGGCCTTCGTCCTCGAGGGAGGCGCCTGGATCGGCGTTCATCTCGGCATGACCGGCGAGCTCCTCTGCCCGCCGGGCGACTTCTCCCCGGGCCGCCACGACCACCTTCTCCTGCGCACCGCCAAGGGTCGCTCCCTGGTCTTCCGCGACCCCCGGATGTTCGGGCGGATCCAGTTCTGGCAAGGCAGGGGCGAGCCTCCCTGGTGGGCTTCCCTCGCCCCGCCGATTCTTTCCCCTGCCTTCACGCCCGCCGCGCTCGCCGAGTTCCTGCGACGCCGCGCCCGCTCGCCGCTCAAGGCGGTGCTCCTGATGCAGGAGCGTTTCCCCGGCATCGGCAACTGGATGGCGGACGAGGTGCTTTGGCGCGCCGGTCTCCATCCCAAGGCCAAGGCCGGCCGGGTCGGCCCTCGCGCGCGCGCCCGGCTGCACGCCGCGCTCCGCGAGGTTTGCCGCGATTCGCTCCGGGTCATCGGCAAGGATTGGTCGGACCCGCCCGACAGCTGGCTTTTCAACCATCGGTGGGAAAAGGGAGGACGCTGCCCTCGCACCCGCGGCCCCTTGCTCCACGCCACGGTCGGCGGCCGCACCACCTGCTGGTCTCCTCGCCGGCAGATTCTCGGCGCGGAACGCCGTTGACCCGCCCCGCCGCCGCCGCGAGCGTCCTCCCATGCGCGTGACCGGAGGCAAGGCCCGGGGCATTCCCCTTCGCGTGCCCGCCGGTCCGGTGAGGCCCGCGACCGATTACCTCCGGGAAGCCGTCTTCAGCTCCCTCGCCGCGCTCGTTCCCGGAGCGCGCGTCCTCGACCTCTTCGCCGGGACCGGCGCCTACGGCCTCGAGTCGCTTAGCCGCGGCGCCGCCTCGGCGATCGCCGTCGACCGCGCCACCGCCTCGACCATCGCCGCCAACGCCGCCGCGGTCGCCAAATCCATGGGCCTGCCCGAGCTGCCGCTCGGGGTGGTCACGGCCGACGCCCTTTCCTGGAGGCCCGCCGCGCCCGACTTCGACCTCGTCTTTGTCGATCCGCCTTGGGAGCTCTGGGAGCGAGAGGCCGGCCGGCTTGTCGGCGCCGCGGCCGCGGCCGCGGGCTTGGGCGGCCATGTTCGCCTCATCCTCGAGGGCCCCGGCGGCTTCGCGCCGCCGATGCCCGATGGCTGGGAACTGAGGAAGACCCTGGGCAAGGGCAAGGGGCAGCCCGCGGTGGCGATCCTAACCCGCGTCTAGGTCCGGCACAATCGGGCGGTGCGCCCGCCAGGCGCCCAGCGCCGCGAGGCAAAGCGCCGCTCCGGCGACGCACGCCGTCTCGACCCGAGCGATGCGGTCGCCGAGGTGCATCAGATCGAATCCACCCTCGCGGAGGGCCGCGCGCTCCGCGGCGTCCCAACCCCTTTCCGGGCCGATGGCCAGCACGGCGGCGGCCGGCTTGGGTCCCTTGGGCGCGGAGCCCGACATCGGGCCCGACGCCTCGTAGGGATCGAGAGCGATTCTCAGCCCGCCGGAAGGGCAGGCCCCCCTCGCCTCGGCGAGGCGCGCGTGGTGGGCCACCTCGGGCAGCCGGGCGGAGCAGGCCTGCTCCGCGCCCTTCTCCACGAGCTCGCGCCACTCGTCCGTCGTCCAGAGCGAGCTGGTCGCGTACGCAGGGTCGCCCTTCGCCGGGCGGAAGAAGCGAATCTTGCGGGCGCCTAGGCTGGCGAGGTCGTGCAGCACCTTGCGCGCCGACTGCGGCCGGGGCAGGCCGACCAGCACATCCAGGGGCAGCATCGGCTGGATCGAGTCCTCCCAGCGGATGCCGAAGGTCAGCCGCGGATCGGTGGTCAGGATCACCGCGATCCCGCGCCGCCCGTTGCGGACGCCCACATGCACCTTGGCCCCGATGCCGACATGGAGCGTCTTCAGCAGGTGGCGCGCCCGCGCGTCCGCCAAGGGCAGGCCCTCCTTGGCCTCGCGCTCCGTCATCAGCATCAGGTTCATCGACGCCACGCTAGCCCCGCCGGGCTCGCCGCGGCGAGCGCCGATGCGCGAGGTCCCGCTTGCCCGCGCGCCGCCGCGGGGTAGGGTGGGGCAATGGACATCCAGGGACTGCGCCGGGAATACGCCAACCACGGGCTCGACGCGTCGGAACTCGACGCCGATCCCTTCGCCCAGTTCCGGCTTTGGTTCAAGCAGGCCTGCGACGCGGGCATTCTCGAGCCCAACGCCATGGTCCTCGCCACTGTCGGCCCTGACGGGGCACCCTCCACCCGCGTGCTGCTCCTCAAGGCCTTCGACGCCCGGGGTTTCACCTTCTTCACGAACCTTCGCGGCCGCAAGGCGACCGAGCTTGCCGGCAATCCCCGCGCCTCGATGACCTTTCCCTGGGTCGACCTCGAGCGCCAGGTCCATCTCCAGGGCCGCGTCGAACCCGTCGCCGCCGATGAGACGCTGGCCTACTTCAAATCGCGACCCTATGGCAGCCAGCTCGGCGCCTGGGCGTCCGAGCAAAGCCAGACCATCGCCGATCGTTCGGCGCTCGAGAACCGCATGGAAGAGCTCCGGCGCCTCCATCCCGAGGGAAAGGTCCCCGTCCCTCCCCATTGGGGCGGACTCAGGCTCGTCCCCGATGCCATTGAGTTCTGGCAGGGCCGCCCGAGCCGCCTTCACGACCGCTTCCTCTACACGCGTCGAGCCGGCGGCTGGGAAAAGGCACGTCTGCAGCCTTAATCCATTAGAAAAACTAATAGGCACGGCACCGCCCTCTAACTCCGAGGTTGCCTCCCCGACCAGTGTTGACCCTGTAGCAGGGCTCTCCTTCTCCCTAGGAAGCCTCGCATGTCGCGCCTTGCCGCCCTTCTCCTGCTGCTGCCTTCCCTGGCCTCAGCCGCCGTCGACCCCAAGGCCACCGACCTGGGCTTCAAGTTCCTCGGCCTGCCGGTCACCAACTCGATTGTCACGACCTGGATCATCGGGCTGCTCATCATCATCGGCGTGCGGCTGGCCGTCGGCACGCCCACCCTCGTTCCCGGCAAGGGTCAGGCCGTGCTGGAGACCCTCGCCACCGGCCTGCGCGACACCCTTGAGCCGATCGTGGGCAAGCGGATGATCGGCAAGGTCTTTCCCCTGCTCTGCGGCTTCTTCGTCTTCATCCTCCTGATGAACTGGAGCGGCCTGCTTCCGGGTGTCGGCACCCTCAAGCTCGGGGCCGAGGGCTCCTGGCGCGACCTCATCCGCCCGGCCAACTCCGACCTCAACACCACGCTCGCCCTCAGCGTCGTCTCCTTCCTTGCCTGGACCTACTTCGTCCTCCGCTACGCCGGCGTCAAGGTGCTCGCCCACGACCTCTTCGGCAACAAGGCCGACCGGCGCGAGATCGGCTTCCCGATGTGGCTCGCCCTGGGCTTCATCTTCCTCGGCGTCGGCTGCATCGAGGTCGTCTCGATCCTCTTCCGCCTCATCTCCCTCTCCTTCCGCCTCTACGGCAACGTCTTCGGCGGCGAGAGCCTCATCCACTCCCTCGGCGCCATCGCGCCCTTTGTCATCCCGACCTTCGCCGCGCTCCTCGAGGTGCTGGTCGGGCTCATCCAAGCCTTCGTCTTCACGCTCCTGTCGGCCGTCTACATCGGCCTGATCTGCAACCACGAGGGCGGCCACGACGAGGAGCACGCCCACTGAACCCCTTCCCGACTTTCGCGGCGCGCGACCTGCTGGGAACCCCCCATGCGGCGAGCCCGGAAAAAACCAAAACAAACCACACCACATGATCCTCGCACAGATCACCATGAACGCCAACACCATCCCCGCCGCCGTCGGCTGCTTCGCCGCCGCCTTCGGCGTGGCGATGATCGGGGCCAAGGCCGTCGAGTCCGTCGGCCGCAACCCTGAGGCGTCGGGCAAGATCCTCGTCCAGTCCATCCTGGGCATGGCGCTCGCCGAGGCGGTCGCGTTCTACGCGATCTTCCTCACCAAGTGAGCCCAAGGCGGCGGGCCGCAAGGCCCGCCGCCCCTTCCTTTCCCCTGTCATGATTCCCTCCCTCGCCGCCGCCCCCCATGAGGCCATCATCGAGCTCTTCAAGGGCTTCGGGGTGGACGGGCCGCACCTGCTGGCCCAGATCGTCAACTTCTCGATCCTCGCGCTCGTTCTCTGGAGGTTCGCGGTCAAGCCCGCGCTCGGCACCCTCGAGCAGCGCACCGCGATCATCGAGAAGGGCCTGGCCGACGCCGAGGCCGCCAAGCGGCAGCTCGCCACTTCCCAGCAGGAGGCCGAGGCTCGCCTGACCAAGGCCTCCGAGGAGGCCGCCGCCATCCTCGCCCAGGCCCGCGCCGCCGCCAAGCAGGTGGTCGAGTCCGCCGCCGCCGAGGGCGCCGCCAAGGCCGAGGACATTCTCCGCCGCGGCCAGGAGGCCATCGAGGCCGACCGCCGCCGCATGCTCGCCGAGGCCAAGGCCGAGCTCTCCCGCCTCGTCGTCGAGACCACCGCCAAGGTCCTCGACCAGACGCTCGACGACGCCGCCCGCGCCCGGGTGAGCGACGCCGCCACCAAGACCCTCGCCCGCTGACCTCCATGTCCCCCGCCGCCGCACGCACCGAGGCCAAGCGCCTCCTCGCGCTCTCGCTGCACGAGGGGACGCTGGCGGCCGACCGCGTCGCCGCGGTCCTCGCCGCCCTGGCCCAGCGCCATCGCGCGCACGAGCTGAGGCCCCTCCTCCGCGCCTATCTCGGCGCGGTCCGCCGCGAGCTTGCCCGCGCCGAGGCGCGCATCGAGCACGCCGGCCCCCTTTCCGGCGAGGCCGCCAAGGCCATCGCCGACCATTTTTCCCGCGCCCTCGGCCGCCCCATCCGCCCGGTGGCCAGCCGCAACGACGCCCTCCTCGCCGGCTTCCGCGTTCGCGTGGGCGACGACGTGACCGACCTCAGCGCCTCGGGCCGCCTCGAGCGCCTTGCCCGCTCCCTCGCCTGACCCCTTCCCAACCAACCCTCCCAACACCCTTCACCACATGAGCGACGCGATTCAGCAGATCCAGAAGGCCATCGCCGGCCTCGACACCCGCGCGGGCAAGTCGAACGTCGGCACCATCGTCTCCCTCGCCGACGGCGTGGCCGCCATCGAGGGCCTCTCCGGCGTGATGATGAACGAGATGATCGAGCTCCCCGGCGGCCTCCAGGGCGTCGCCCTCAACCTGGCCGAGGACACCGTCGGCTGCGTCGTCATGGGCGACATCTCCACCCTCAAGGAGGGCATGGAGGCCCGCACCACCGGCCGCCTCCTCTCCGTGCCCGTCGGCAAGGGCCTGCTCGGCCGCGTGGTCGACGCCCTCGGCAACCCCGTCGACGGCAAGGGCCCCCTCCAGTCCTCCGAGCGCTACCCCGTCGAGAAGATCGCCCCCGGCATCATTCCCCGCAAGTCGGTCGACCAGCCCATGCAGACGGGCATCATGGCCATCGACGCCATGATCCCCATCGGCCGCGGCCAGCGCGAGCTCATCATCGGCGACCGCGCGACCGGCAAGACCACCATCGCGATCGACACCATCATCAACCAGGCCAACGCCAACCGCGTCGGCCTCGCCTCGGGCGACCCCAAGTTCCGCCCCGTCTACTCGATCTACGTCGCCATCGGCGCCAAGAACTCCTCCATCGCCCGCACCATCGGCACCCTGGAGAAGGCCGGTGCCATGGAGTTCTGCGTCATCGTCGCCGCCCCCGCCGCCGACAACGCCGCCAACCAGGTCTTCGCGCCCTTCGCCGGCACCGCGATCGGCGAGTGGTTCATGGAGAACGGCCAGGACGCCCTCATCGTCTACGACGACCTCTCCAAGCACGCCGCCGCCTACCGCCAGATCTCCCTCATCCTCAAGCGCCCCTCCGGCCGCGAGGCTTACCCCGGCGACGTCTTCTACCTCCACTCCCGCCTCCTCGAGCGCTCCGCCCGCCTCGCCGGCAAGGGCTCCCTCACCGCACTCCCCATCATCGAGACCCAGGCCGGCGACGTCTCGGCCTACGTCCCGACCAACGTCATCTCCATCACCGACGGGCAGGTCTTCCTCCAGACCGACCTCTTCAACCAGGGCATCCGACCCGCCGTCTCCGTCGGCCTCTCCGTCTCGCGCGTCGGCTCCGCCGCCCAGATCAAGGCCTTCAAGCAGGTCGCCGGCAAGGTGAAGGGCGAGCTCGCCCAGTACCGCGAGCTGGCCGCCTTCGCCCAGTTCGGCTCCGACCTCGACGCGCAGACCAAGGGCGTCCTCGACAAGGGCGACCGCTTCGTCGAGCTCTTCAAGCAGCCCCCCAACGCCCCCAAGGCCGCCGAGATCCAGGTCGCCCTCATCTGGGCGATGCAGTCCGGTTACTTCGCCGACGTCGCCGTCAAGTCCGTCCAGGCCGCCGCCGCCGGCCTCCAGACCCACCTCGAGACCGCCAAGCCCAAGGTCCTCGACCGCATCCGCCTCGGCGAGAAGATCGACGACGCCGGCGCCGCCGAGCTCAAGTCGGCCTGCGACACCTGGAAGCGCAGCTTCAAGGCCTGATCACCCCTCCCCTAGCGCCCGCCCGCCACCATGCCCAAGGGACTCCGCGAGATCCGCAACCGCATCAAGTCGGTCAAGAGCACGGGCCAGATCACCCGCGCGATGCAGCTCGTGGCGTCGTCCAAGATGAAGAAGGCGCAGGACGCCGCGAAGGCGGGCCGCGAGTACGCCGAGCTCCTCGGCGAGATCCTCGACACCGCCGTGCACAAGGTCGGCGAGCTCAGCCACCCCCTCCTCGTCCGCCGCGAGGTCAAGGTCCGCGGCATCCTCCTCGTCACGCCCGACAAGGGCATGTGCGGCGCCCTCAACAGCAACCTCATCCGCGCCGCCTCCGAGATCGAGGGCGCGTCCTTCGTCACCCTCGGCCGCAAGGGCCGCCAGGCGCTCGCCCGCGCCGGCCGCACCCTGCTCGGCGATTTCCCCGTCACCGACCGCGCCACCTTCGCCGAGGTCCGCCCCGCCGCCGAGTTCCTCCTCCGCGCCTTCACCGAGGGCAAGGTCGACACCGTCGAGGTCCTCTACGCCCACTTCAAGAACACGCTCGTCCAGGCCCCCCGCCTCCTCCGCCTCCTCCCCGCCGACAGCCTGGTCGAGCAAGCCCGCGAGCTGCGCTCCAAGCTCGGCCTGCCCGAGCCCACCATCTCGGCCGACGAGCGCGAGATGATCTTCGAGCCCGGCGCCGCCGAGATCCTCGCCGAGCTGCCCGCCCTCTTCTTCAAGCAGGCCGTCCACCAGGCCATCCTCGAGGCCAAGGCCTCCGAGCACAGCGCCCGCATGGTCGCGATGAAGGCCGCCACCGACAACTCCAAGAAGATCGCCGCCGCGCTCTCCCTCGAGTACAACAAGGCGCGCCAGGCCGCCATCACCCAGGAGATCCTCGAGCTCACCGCCGGGGCCTCCACCCAGTCCTGATCCCCCTTCCCAACCCAACCGCACCCTTCAACATGAGCACCACCGGCACAATCACCCAGGTCCTCGGCGCCGTCGTCGACGTCCAGTTCCCCGCGGACAAGGTCCCCGAGATCTACAACTCCGTCCACGTCGACTACAAGGTCGAGGGTCGCCCGACCAAGCTCGTCCTCGAGGTCCAGCAGCACCTCGGCTCCGGCCTCGTCCGCACCGTCGCGATGAGCACCACCGAGGGCCTCGTCCGCGGCATGCCCGCCGCCGACACCGGCGCGCCCATCACCGTCCCCGTCGGCAACGCCGTCCTCGGCCGCATCTTCAACGTGACCGGCGACGCGGTCGACGAGCGCGGCGACGTCAAGGCCGAGAAGCGCTACCCCATCCACCGCCAGCCCCCGCCCCTCACCGAGCAGAAGACCTCGGCCGAGCTCCTCCCCACCGGCATCAAGGTCATCGACCTCATCTGCCCCTTCGTCAAGGGCGGCAAGGTCGGCGCCTTCGGCGGCGCCGGCGTCGGCAAGACCGTCGTCATCATGGAGCTGATCAACAACATCGCCATGAAGCAGGGCGGCTTCTCCGTCTTCGCCGGCGTCGGCGAGCGCTCCCGCGAGGGCAACGACCTCTACCATGAGATGTCCGAGGCGGGCGTCATCGACCAGAAGGACCTCTCCAAGTCCAAGGTGGCCCTCGTCTACGGCCAGATGAACGAGCCCCCCGGCGCCCGCATGCGCGTCGCCCTCTCCGCCCTCGCCATGGCCGAGTTCTTCCGCGACGAGCAGAACCGCGACGTCCTCCTCTTCGTCGACAACGTCTTCCGCTTCTCCCAGGCCGGCTCCGAGGTGTCCGCCCTCCTCGGCCGCTCGCCCTCCGCGGTCGGCTACCAGCCCACCCTCGCCTCCGAGATGGGCAACCTCCAGGAGCGCATCACCTCGACGACCAAGGGCTCGATCACGTCCTTCCAGGCCGTCTACGTCCCGGCGGACGACCTGACCGACCCCGCCCCCGCCAACACCTTCGCCCACCTCGACTCCACCGTCGTGCTCGAGCGCCGCATCGCCGAGCTCGGCATCTACCCCGCCGTCGACCCCCTTTCCTCGACCTCGACCGCCCTCGCCCCCGAGGTCGTGGGCGAGCGCCACTTCCGCGTCGCCCGCGGCGTCCAGGGCCTCCTCCAGCGCTACAAGGACCTCCAGGACATCATCGCCATCCTCGGCCTCGACGAGCTCTCCCCCGAGGACAAGCTCGTCGTCTTCCGCGCCCGCAAGGTGCAGAAGTTCCTCTCCCAGCCCTTCCACGTCGCCGAGGTCTTCACCGGCTCGCCCGGCAAGTACGTCGCGCTCGACGACACCATCCGCGGCTTCGAGATGATCCTCTCCGGCGAGCTCGACCAGGTGAACGAGAACGACTTCTACATGAAGGGCTCCATCGACGAGGTCCTCGAGGCCTCCGCCAAGGCCAAGGCCGCCGACACCCTCAAGGCCAAGGCCTGAGCCCCATGCCCCTCAAGGTCGAGATCGTCACCCCTGACCGGCGCGCCTACGAGGGCGAGGCCGACAGCGTGACCCTGCCGACCACCCTCGGCAGCATCGGCATCCTGCCCGGCCACATTCCCCTCACCGCGCTCATCGCCGCCGGCGAGGTCGACCTCTCCCGCGCCGGCCAGGTCACCCGCCTCGCCATCGACCGCGGCTTCGTCCGCGTCGTCGGCGACAAGGTCTCCGTCGTGACCGAGGGCGCCATCGACAGCGCCAAGATCGACCTCGCCGCCGTCGAGCAGGCCGAGGCCCGCGCCCGCGAGGCCGTCGAGAAGGCCAAGACCCAGAAGGGCGCCGACCCGACCGAGGTCGCCAAGCTCGAGCAGATCCTCCGCTTCGCCGCCGTCCAGCGCCTCGTCAAGGGCCGGGAGAGCGGTCTCCCCGACTAATAACTTCGCCCTCGCGCCGCCCGCGCCGGGCGTTCGCCTTCGCCGGAGAGTTCCCTTTCCTAGCACGCGGATCCATGGAACCTACCCGAAGCCTCGCCCAGCGAGCCATCGACCGCGCCGCCGACCTTCTCGGAGAGTCCCGCCGCCACCTGCTTCCCGCCGACGCCCGGGCCCTCGCCCAGGTCGCGCGCATGATGGACGACCCCCGCGGCAAGGCCGCCACCCTCGCCCTCTGCGACCGCGTCTTCCGTCCCGGCAACTCCGTCGGCGCCGCCCGCCAGCTCGCCGGCATCACGCGCGACCTCGGCGTGCCCCGCTACCTGGCACCCCTCGACCGCGCCCTCTTCGCCGCCGGCACCCTTGCCGCCCCCCTTGTCCCTTGGATTGTCATGCCCCAGGTCGAGCGACGCCTCCGCCGCGAGACCGGCAACGTCATCCTCCCCGCCGAGCCCGCCGAGCTCAGCCGGCACCTGGAGCGCCGCCGCCGCCAGGGTGTCCGCCTCAATCTCAACCGCCTCGGCGAGGCCATCCTCGGGGAGGAGGAGGCCGAGCGTCGCTTCCTGGCCAACCTCGCCCTGCTCGCCGACCCCGCCGTCGACTACCTCTCCGTCAAGGTGTCCTCCATCTGCTCGCAGGTGAGCTCATACGGCTTCGAGCGGTCGCTGGCCGACATCCAACTGCGCCTCCGCGAGCTCTACCGAGCCTGCCTCCGCCACTCGCCCCCCAAGTTCGTCAACCTCGACATGGAGGAATACCGCGATCTTGAGCTCACCACCGAGGCCTTCGTCCGCACCCTCTCCGAGCCCGAGTTTCGCTCCCTCCCCGCCGGCATCGTCCTCCAGGCCTACCTGCCCGACGCCCACCCCGTCCAGCGCCGCCTCACCGAGTGGGCCCAGGCCCGCGTCGCCGCCGGAGGCGCGCCCATCAAGGTCCGCCTCGTCAAGGGGGCCAACCTCGCCATGGAGCGCGTCGAGGCCGAGCTCCACGGTTGGGAACAGGCGCCCTACCTGACCAAGGCCGAGGTCGACGCCAATTTCCGCCGCATGCTCCTCTGGGCGACCGACGGCGGACGCACCGAGGCCGTCCGCATCGGCGTCGGCTCCCACAACCTGTTCGACGTCGCCCTCGCCCTTCTCCTCCGCGAGGAGCGAGGCCTCGGCCCCCGCCTCGAGATTGAGATGCTCGAGGGCATGGCTCCCCACCAGGCCGAGGCCGCCCGCGCCCGCGCCGGCGGGCTGCTTCTCTACGCCCCCGTCGTCCCGCGCGACGACTTCGGCTCCGCCGTCGCCTACCTCATCCGCCGGCTCGACGAGAACACCACCGAGGGCAACTTCCTCCGCGACCTCTTCTCCCTCGAGCCCGGCTCGCCCGCCTGGAACCGCCAGCGCGACGCCTTCCTCGCCAGCTTCGCCAACCCCGCGCCCGCCGAGGGGCCGCGTCGCCGGCAGGACCGGTCCAAGGACGCCCCCAAGGGCGCCGCCACCCCCTTTGCCAACGCCGCCGACACGGACTGGACCCTCCCCCCCAACCGCGCGTGGATCGCCGGCCACCTTGATCGCCTTCTCGCCACCCCGACCACCGTCTCCCTCCGCGTCGCCGGCGCCGACGCCGACAAGGGCCTCGCCGGCCAGGGCCGCGATCCCTCGCGCCCCGGTGTCGTCGCCTACCGCCATGCCGTGGCCGACGACGGCGATGTCACCCTCGCGCTCGACACCGCCGCAGCCGCCGTCGGCTCGGTCGCCGACGAGGCGCTCCGCTCCTCGCTCCTCCGCGCGGCCGACATCCTCGAGCGTCGACGCGGCGAGATCGTGGCCGCCATGGTCCTCGACGGCGGCAAGACCGCCGCCGAGGCCGACGCCGAGCTGTCCGAGGCGGTCGACTTCGCCGCCTATTATGCGCGCGCCTTCGACGACGCCGCCGCCTGGGCCGGCGCACGCCGCGCCCCCCTCGGTGTCGTCACCGTCACCCCGCCCTGGAATTTCCCCTTCGCCATCCCCTTCGGCGGCGTCGCCGCCGCCCTCCGCGCCGGCAACGCCGTCCTCCTCAAGCCCGCGCCCGAGGCCGTGCTCTGCGGCCGCCTGGTCTGCGAGGTGCTCTGGGAGGCCGGCATCACCGGCGGTCTTCTCCAGTTTGTCCCCGCGCCCGACAACGCCGTGGGCCGCCGCCTCATCGAGGACCCGCGCGTCGCCGCCGTCATCCTCACCGGAGCCTCCTCCACCGCCGAGATATTCCTCTCCTGGCGCCCCGACCTCCGCCTTCTCGCCGAGACCAGCGGCAAGAACGCCCTCATCGTCACCCCGAACGCCGACCGCGACCTCGCGATCAAGGACGCCGTCCGCTCCGCCTTCGGCCACGCCGGGCAGAAGTGCTCCGCCTGCTCGCTCCTCATCCTTGTCGGCGAGCTCGGCGACGACCCCGCCTTCCTCCGCCAGCTGCGCGACGCCGCCGCGTCCCTCCGCGTCGGCTCCGCCTGGGACCCGTCCACCTTCGTCCCTCCCCTTATCCGGGAGCCAGACGACACCCTGCGCCGCGGCCTCACCCGCCTCGACCCCGGCGAGAGCTGGCTTCTTGAGCCGCGTCAGGATTCCGCCAACCGCAACCTCTGGTCCCCTGGCATCCGCCTCGGCGTCACGCCCGGCTCCTGGTTCTTCGGCGCCGAGTGCTTTGGCCCCGTTCTCGGCGTTGTCAGGGCGTGCGACCTCGACGAGGCCATCGCCATTGCCAACCGCCCCGCCTACGGCCTCACCGGTGGCATCCACTCCCTCGACCCGCGCGAGGTCGCGCGCTGGCTCGACCGCGTCGAGGTCGGCAACGCCTACGTCAACCGACCCATCACCGGCGCCATCGTCCGTCGCCAGCCCTTCGGCGGCTGGAAGCGCTCCGCCTACGGTCCCGGCGCCAAGGCCGGCGGCCCCCATTACGTCGCCGCCCTCTGCCGCTGGTCCGACGACCCTTCCGCCGACATCGCCACGCTCCACCCCGCGGCCGCCCGCGCCGACCACGCCAAGGTGCACGGCGAGGACGCGGAAAAGGCCCACTTCGCCCTCAGCCTCCCCGCGTTCCTTCGCCCGAGCGACCCCTCCGGGCTCGCCGCCGAGTCCAATGTCCTGCGCCGCATCCAGCCTGGCGACCGCACCCAACCCTACCGCCGCGCCCTCCGACTCTCCGCCGGCGCCGACCCCGCGGACTGCCGCCGCGCCCTCAAGGTTGTCCTCGCCTTGCCCCATGTCTGGGTCGTCAGCGTCGACCGCTCCCACGACCCCCACCTCATCGAGGAGGCCGCCAAGGTCGCCGGTTTCTGCGAGGTGCAGGATGAGCTCGAGTTCGCCGAGATTCTCAAGGCCGGCTCCCGCGTGCGTGTCGTCGGCCACGTGGGCCTCGCCCTGCGCGAGGCCGCCCGCCTCACCGGATCGACCCTCTTCGAGGGCCCCGTCACCCGTTGCCCCCGCCTCGAGTTCCACCCGTACTACCTGGAGCAAGCCGTCTCCGTCACTCGCCACCGCCACGGCAACCCGCTGCCCGACCCCTCGGACCCCGCGGCCCGAGCCGGCTGGGAGCGCGCTGGACTTATCCGGCCCGGCGCCTAACCCTCTCAACGACCCACCATGAAAGCCCTCGTCAAGAAGGAGGCCAAGGAAGGCCTCTGGCTGATGGACATTCCCGAGCCCTCCCTCGGGCCCCGCGACGTCCTCATCCGCATCAAGCGGGCCTCGATCTGCGGGACCGACGTCCATATCTGGAAGTGGGATGACTGGGCCGCCAAGACCATCCCCCTCGGGATGAACGTCGGCCACGAGTACCTCGGCGTCATCGAGAAGGTCGGCGCCGATGTCCGCCACCTCAAGGCGGGACAGCGCGTCTCCGGCGAGGGCCACATCGTCTGCGGCACCTGCCGCAACTGCCGCGCCGGCCGCCGCCACCTCTGCCCCAACACCAAGGGCGTGGGCGTCAACCGCCCCGGCGCCTTCGCCGAGCTCCTCAGCATCCCCGCGGAGAACGTCGTGCCGATTCCCGATGACATTCCCGACGACGTCGCCGCCGTCTTCGACCCCCTTGGCAACGCCGTCCACACCGCCCTCTCCTTCGACCTCGTCGGCGAGGACGTGCTCATCACCGGCGCCGGCCCCATCGGCATCATGGCCATCGCCATCGCCAAGGCCGCCGGCGCCCGCAAGGTCGTCATCACCGACGTCAATCCCTGGCGCCTCGAGCTCGCCCGCAGGCTCGGCCCCACCGCCGCGGTCGACGTCTCCAGGCAGGATCTCGCCAAGGTGCAGAAGGACCTCGGCATGACCGAGGGCTTCGACGTCGCCATGGAGATGTCCGGCAACGCCCGCGCCCTCGAAACCATCCTCGACAACATGGCCTGCGGCGGCCGCGTCGCCCTCCTCGGCATCATCCCCGGCACCGCCGCCATCGACTGGAACAAGGTCATCTTCAAGTGCCTTCACCTGAAGGGCATCTACGGCCGCGAGATGTACGAGACCTGGTACAAGATGATCGCCCTCGTCCAGTCGGGCATGGACATCACCCCGGTCATCACCCACCGCCTGCCCTACGAGGGCTTCGAGCAGGGCTTCCAGGCCATGCTCTCCGGCCAGTCCGGCAAGGTCGTCCTCGACTGGTCCAAGATCTGACCGCGCCATGTTCGACGACCTCAAGCCCCTCCTCGACGCCAAGCTCGCCGACATCCGCGGCGCCGGCCTCTTCAAGCAGGAACGCCTCATCGCCGGCGCCCAAGGCGCCCGCGTGACCCTCAAGGACGGGCGCACCGTCATCAACCTCTGCGCCAACAACTACCTCGGCCTGGCCGACGACCCCCGCGTCAAGGCCGCCGCCGCCAAGGCCCTCGACAAATGGGGCTACGGCATGGCCTCCGTCCGCTTCATCTGCGGCACCCAGTCCCTCCACCGCGAGCTCGAGGAGGCGCTCAGCGCCTTCCTCGGCACCGAGGACACCATCCTCTACTCCTCCTGCTGGGACGCCAACGGCGGCCTCTTCGAGACCATCCTCGGCCCCGAGGACGCCATCATCTCCGACGCCCTCAACCACGCCTCCATCATCGACGGCATCCGGCTCTGCAAGGCCCAGCGCTTCCGCTACGCCACCAACGACCTCGCCGACCTGGACGCCAAGCTGGACGAGGCCAAGTCCGCCCGCCTCCGCATGATCGCCACCGACGGCGTCTTCTCCATGGACGGCTTCATCGCCCCCCTGCGCGAGATCTGCGACCTGGCCGACAAGCACCGCGCCCTCGTCATGATGGACGACTCCCATGCCGTCGGCTTCCTCGGCAAGCGCGGCCGCGGCACCCACGAGCACGCCGGCTGCATGGGCCGGGTCGACATCATCACGGGCACCCTTGGCAAGGCCCTCGGCGGCGCCTCCGGCGGCTACACCTCCGGCAAGCACGAGCTTATCGAGGTCCTGCGCCAGCATTCGCGTCCGTATCTATTTTCCAACTCGCTTCCGCCCCCCCTCGTCGCCGGCGCCCTCGAGGTCCTCCGCATCCTCTCCGATTCCACCGAGCTCCGCGACCGCCTCACGGACAACGCCGCCTACTGGCGCAAGGGCCTCGCCCAGCTCGGCTTCACCCTCCAGCCCGGCGAGCACCCCATCGTCCCCGTCATGCTCGGCGACGCCGTCCTCGCCCAGAAATTCGCCGCCCGCCTCCTCGAGCTCGGTGTCTACGCCGTCGGCTTCTTCTACCCGGTCGTCCCCAAGGACAAGGCGCGCATCCGCACCCAGATGAACGCCGCCCTCACGCGCGAGGATCTCGACAAGGGCCTGGCCGCCTTCGCCCAGGCCAAGCGCGAGCTGATGCCCTGAGATGGACGACCGTGTCCGCCGCCTCGAGGAGCAGCTCGCCCACCTGCAGCGGCACATCGAGCAGCAGGACCGCGCCATGCTCGAGCTGACGCGCGAGACGGACCGGCTTCGCCAGCGCCTCGAGCGCCTCGAGACGAAGCCCTCGTCCGACGGCGACACCGCCGCCGGGTCGCCCGCCGACGAGCGCCCGCCCCACTGGTGACCCCATGTGCGGTCGGGTGACCCAGTTCGACCGCTTCGCCGAGATTCCCCATCGGCTCGGACTCCGCCCGCCCGAGCTGCCCCCGCGCTACAACCTCACCCCCGCCCAGCCGATCGCGGCCGTGCGGCGGGTCGACGGCTCCCTGCGCTGCGAACCCGTCCGCTGGGGCCTCGTCGTCCCCCGGCCCGGCCGCCCCCCCGAGCCCGGGACCGGACACGTCAACGCGCGCGCCGAGACCATCGCCTCCCTCCCCGCCTTCCGCGACGCCGTCCGCACCCGTCGCTGCCTCGTGCCCGTCGACGGCTTTTACGAATGGCGCAACGACGGCCAGCTTGCCGTGCCCTATTACTTCGAGGCCGCCGACGGAGCGCCCCTCGCCATGGCCGGTCTCTGGTCCTCCCATCTGGGCGACACCGGGAGCCTTCTCGCCACCGCCTGCCTCGTCACCACAACCCCCAATCGCGACATGTCGCCCATCCACGGCCGCATGCCCGTCCTCCTCGCCGAATCCGATTGGCTAACCTGGCTCGCTGAGCGCCCCCTCCCTCCCGAGGAACTAAGCCGCCTCACCCGCCCCTCGCCCGACGGCTCACTCCGTCTCCGCCGCGTCGGCGCCGAGGTCAACCGCGCCACCCCCGACCACCCTGGCCTACTTGCCCCCGCCGCCCCCGAGAATCTCCAGGGCGACTTCCTCGGCGATCTCTTGGCGTGACAGGCATCGTGGCAGAGGGGCACAGAGGGGAAGTGTACGGCGGCACGGCGGCACGGGGGCACAGAAAGGGATTCGAAGGATACGAAGGAGGCGAAGGATGGAGAAGGTCCCCACATCCCTTCTGAGCGCCAGCGAGTGCAACTCCCGCGCCCCTGAGCCCCCGCGCCCCTGCGCATCTCATCTCGGTGCCCCTCGCTTTAGAACTTCACCCTTCATCTTTTCCTCCTTTCATCCCAGTATCCCCGCCCCTCGCGGTTCTTTCCTCCGCATCCTTCGCATCCCGCCCACCCAATGTACTCCCCCCTCGCCCAACCCAAGATCGTCGACAAGCCCTGGGGTCGGGAAATCTGGTACGCCGACCAGAAAGCCTATGCAGGTAAGATCCTCGAGGTCAGCGCCGGCAAGCGCCTGAGCCTCCAATACCACGAGCGCAAGACCGAGACCCTCTACCTGCTCTCCGGCCATGTGCGCCTGACTTTCCGTCCGCTCGCCGTCGGCGAGGCCCATGCCACCGCGCCCGTCGGCGCGGAGCACGTCCATGACTGGAAGCCGGGCCAGCTCATCCACATCCCCGTTCGCACCATCCACCGCTTCGAGGCGGTCGTCGACAGCGTCCTGCTCGAGGTCTCCACCCCCGACTTGACGGACGTTGTCCGTCTGCAGGACGACTATGCCCGCCCCGCGCGGGACGCCTAAAGACCGGGTGGAGAAGGATACGTAGGATTCGAAGGAAGCGAAGGATTTGAAGAAGGCAAAGGATTCGAAGGGTGCGTAGGATATGAAGGAGGCGAAGGATGGAGCAGGCCCCTTCATCCCTTTAATCCCCTCCGACCGCTAGGTACTATATCCCCGTGCCCCTGTGCCGCCGTGCCCCTTGCTTAAGAACTTCTCCCTTCATCTTTTCATCCCTTCATCCCAGTATCCCCTGAGTCCCCGTTTTTATCCCCTGCGACCTCCGCCCCCTCCGTAACCTCCGCCCCCTGCCTTTCCCATGCGCCACGTTCTCGGCTTTGATCTCGGCGGCACCAAGTTCGCCTTCGGCATCGTCCGCGAGGACGGCGTCGTTGTCGCCTCCGGTCGGGTCGAGACCCTCGCCGACCAAGGCCCGGAGCAGGCCGTGCGGCGCGCCATCGAGGGAGCTCGCGAGCTGCTCGCCTCCACCGGCTTCCGCGCGGAGACCCTCCTGGGCATCGGCATTGCCTCGCCTGGACCGCTCGACATCGCCCGCGGCTGCGTCGACGGCTCCCCCAATCTTCCCGGCTGGACCGGATTCCCCATCGCCGGCGAGATCGGCAAGGCCTTCGGTCTGCCCGCGCGCATCGACAACGACGCCAACGCCGCCGCCGTCGGCGAGTACCGCTTCGGCGCCGGCAAGGGCTTCCCCAACATGGTCTACGTCACCATCTCCACCGGCATCGGCGGAGGCGTGATTGTCGACGGGCGCCTCATGCGCGGCGCCAACGGCAACGCCGCCGAGCTCGGCCACCTCACCCTCGACATCAAGGGTCCGCCTTGCCCCTGCGGCGGCCAAGGCTGCTTCGAGAAGTACGCCTCCGGCACCGCCATCGCCCACCGGGCGCGCGCCGCCCTCGCCGCCGGCCGCCCGTCGTCGCTCGCCGCCCTCGCCGGCGGTCCCGATAAGGTCACCTCCCACCATGTCCTTCAGGCGCTCGCCCAGGGCGACGCCCTCGCCAAGGAGATCTGGGACGACACCACCGAGTACCTCGGCCGGGGCTTCGCCGTCATCATCAACACCTTCAACCCCGACCGCATCGTCGTCGGCGGCGGGGTTACCGCCGCGGGCGACACCCTCTTCGCGCCCCTCCGCAGGAAGGCCCTTGGCTACGCCTTCCCCCGTCTCGCCGCGGTCTGCACCATCGTGCCCGCCGGGCTCGGCGGGGACGTCGGTGTCGTCGGCGCCGCCGCCTGCGCCTTCGAGGCCGCGCGCTGAGCCGCCCCGGCGCCGCGACCATGCGCGTCAGCGTCGTCATCCCGGCCTACAACGAGGAGAAGCTCCTCCCGGCCACCCTCGCCGCCGTGCGCTCCGCCGCCGACGCCTTTGCCCGGCGCGGCTGGGACTGGGAACTGGTGGTGTGCGACAACAACTCGGCCGACCGCACCGCCGCCGTCGCGCGCGCGGCCGGCGCCCGCGTCGCCTTCGAGCCCGTCAACCAAATCGGGCGGGCGCGCGACACCGGTGCGCGCGCCGCCATGGGCGACTGGATCGTCGTCGTCGACGCCGACTCCCAGCCCACCGAGGCCCTCTTCGCCGACATCGCCGACGCCCTCGCCTCCGGGCGCTTCGTCGGCGGCGGCGCCACCGTGCGGCTGCCCGCCGACAGCCCTCTTGTCGTCCGCTTCTTCGCCGGCGCCTGGAATCTCTGGAGCCGTCTCGCCCGCTGGGCCGCCGGCTCCTGCATCTGGGTCGAGGCGTCCGCCTTCCGCGCCGTCGGCGGATTCGGCACCGAGGTCTACGCCGGCGAGGAAGTCTGGCTCAGCCGACGCCTCGGCCGCCTTGCCCGCGCCCAGGGGCGGCGCTTCGGCATCCTCCACCGGCACCCGCTCCTCACCTCCGACCGCAAGGCGCGCCTTTACCGGTTCTCCGACCACCTGCGCCTCTTCCTGCGGATGACGCTCTCGTTCGGGCGCGCCGCGCGCCGGAGGGAGGACTGCGACTTCTGGTACGACGGACGTCGCTGAGCGCTCAGAGCCGCTGGCGCTTCCAGCGCGGGATGGGGAAGGCCGTCAGCTTGTCCGAGGCCACCTCGACGGGGTCCCGGTGGCGCAGCTTCCGCGCCTGCTCCGGCGTCACGATGACCGTGTGGCGGATCTCCGTCAACCGCGTACCCACCTCCCATCGGTTGCCCTCGCCGTTGACCCATCCCATGTCGGGCAGCCGCCGCAGGTCGAACGGCGCCGAGAAGGCCCGCAGCGTCTTGCGCGGACCCTTGGCGTATTCGTGGAAGTACGACATCGCCAGCTCGCGCACGCTTCGGTAAACCGGGTCGCGCCAGCGCAGGCAGACATAGTTTGTCTTTGAGATTGCGCCCCAGCGCCCGCCGACCCTGAACGGCGCGATCACATGGTCCATGTCCCGGTGCGCGCTGAAATCCAGCAGCAGGGGTGGGTGGCCCTGCAGCCAAAGCGCGAACGCCGCGACCATCGCCCCCTCGATGCAGTGGGCGCAGTTCGCCTCCAGCGTTCCGCGCACCGAGCGGGTGGTGTCGCCGTCCGGCTCGAAGTTCTGCGGCATCGCGCCGAGGAAATCCTGCACCGCCTCGGGCGTCCGGAGGCGGGCCAGCGTCGACGCGTGGGGGCGGGGCAGGCCCCGGCTCTCGGCCAGACGGGTGCGCGCGGCGATGCTCATGCGCCAAGGCTGGGAGCGTTCATGCCGGACGCAAACCTCCGCTTTCGGGTTGGAAATCCCGCCGCCGCCGCCACTGTCGCCCCCATGCCTCTCTTCGACTTCACCTGCGCCGCCTGCGGCAAGGTCTCGGAGATCCTCGTCCGGGACTCCGCCGAGAAGCCCGCCTGTCCCGCCTGCGGCGCCGACCGGGTTTCCCGCGAGCTGCCCACCTTCCGCGCCCAGACCAAGGAGTCGGCGCACGTCCATGCCGGCCCGGGCTGCGCCTGTGGCAAGCCCCGCGGAGGCTGCGGCGCCAACTGACCGATGATCCTCGCCGCAATCGACGTCGAGGCGCTCCGCCAGGGGGCGCTCCTGATGATTCTCCTCATCACGGCCATCGCGCTCCATGAGTTCGGCCATGCCTGGATGGCCGACCGTCGCGGCGACCCCCTGCCCAGGGCTCAGGGTCGCGTGACCCTCGACCCCCTCGCCCACATCGACCCCATCGGCACCTTGCTCATCCCCGGGGTGATGATCTTCTGGCCGGCCTTCTTCGGCGGCGGCGCCCCCATCGCCCTTATCGGCTGGGGCAAGCCGGTCCAGGTCCTCTTGCCCAACCCCCGCACCCGGAAGGTGGATGACATCCTGATCACGCTGGCCGGCCCAGCCATGAACCTCGCGCTCTGCTTTGCCTTCGCCCTCGCCCTCATCGCGCTCGGGTGGCTCGGCGGCGGGGCCGACGCGTATGGCTTCCTTTTCAACGGGCTCGCCCTCAACGCCGGCCTGATGGTCTTCAACCTTCTGCCCATCCCCCCCCTCGACGGCGGACGCATCCTCCGCTGGGTGGTCGGCATGTCCGAGGAGACCTTCCTTCGGGTGGCATCCATCGCCCCCTGGGTGCTGCTGTTCCTCATCAACACCTCGTTCTTCCGAGGCTTCCTTGGCGCGCTCCTGCAGGGGGCGGTGACCCCTTTCCTCTGGGCCATCGAGCTCCTCGGCCGCTAGGGGACACCCTAGCCAAGGCTTGCCAAAGCAGTCCAGGCGGGGAAATCTACCCCCATCATGCAGTCCCTCGGCGAACGCCTCCAGGAAGCCCGTCAACGCCTCGGTGTCACCGTCCGCGAGGCCGCCGATGTCACCAAGATCCGAGGCGATTTCCTCCAGGCGATGGAGGCCAACCAGTTTGAGTCCATCCCCCTGGCCGATGTCTACAAGCGCGGCTTTGTCCGCATCTACGCCAAGTACCTCCGGCTCGATGACGAGAAGGCGGCCTCCGACTTCAACGCCCACCACTCCGTCCGCGCCTCCCGCCGCCCCCTCGACCTCGGCGCCGAGCCCGACGAGGTCCCGGAAGGCTCCTCCTTCGGTTCCAGCCTCAGCAAGGACACCGTGATCTGGGTCGTCGCCGGCGGCGCCTTTGTCGGCCTCCTGCTCTGGGTCCTTCTCTCCTGAGGGCTTCCCCGCGTTGACCCCGCCGGCATTGCCGGCAGGATGTCCCCGTGGCCGGCCGTCTCGACCAGCGCGTCCTTGTCCTTAACCGCCTCTGGCAGGCCGTTAACATCATCGGCATGCGCCGTGCGCTCAGCCTGGTCTTCCGCGAGCGCGCCTCGGTCATCCACGCCGAGGACGCATCCCATCGGGTTTACCCCGGCGATGCCTGGCTTGAGCTGAGCCGGACCCATCCGCCCCGGCCCGACGTCGCCATCCGCACCCCGGGCGTCCATCTCCTGCCGCCGCGCGTCATCCTCCTCGCCGCCTACGACAAGGTTCCGCGCCGCGAAATCCGCTTCAGCCGCCGCAACGTCTACCTTCGCGACAGCCACTCCTGCCAGTACTGCGGCCGCCGCTTCGCCGAGGAGGAGCTCAACCTCGACCATGTCGTCCCCCGCGACCGCGGCGGCGTCACCGCCTGGGAGAACATCGTCACCGCCTGCATCCGCTGCAACGCCCAGAAGGCCAACCGTCTCCCCACCCAAGCCGGCATGGCGCTGCGCCGCGCCCCCCAGCGACCCAAGTGGCGCATGCTCGTCGCCGCCTCCCTTTCCGAGGAGGAGCACACCCTCTGGAAGGACTTCCTCGATGTCGCCCCCTCGGGCGAGCTCCCCTGGAGGAGCTGACCGGGTCGGGCGAAGCCCAACCCGGGATCGGGCAGGCGGCGTCCGCGGTGGAAGCGGCGCAGACTCGCCTTGACCGCCGAGTTTCATGGCGCCCCCTCGCCATCCGTCAGCAAGGATTCCTCCGCCTCCCTCGCATCCTCACAACAACCCCGCAAGTCCTCCGCGGACCCGCGGTCGCCGCTGAACCCGCTGCCTCGCCCGGACCTTATCTCCCCGCGCCCGCTCTCACCGCCTCGAAGATCCATCCCTCGGCTTGCCAGTCGAAATTGGGGATTCGATTCCCCCTGGGATCCTTGAGGAGTTCATCCGGAATCGGGTCATTCGTCACGCGAAACAACTTGAGCGTGCCCTCGCCCACGAACTTGTTTTTCTCCCGCTGGGGCTTGGCCACCTCGATGGTCAGGTAGACATCGAACACGCCGCCCGGGGTCTCGCCGATGAGAATCTCAATGGGAATGGTTTCACCCTTGCGCACGGTGAGCCACGGGCCCGCCCGCAGCCGCGCCAGGCCGCCTGGCGCGCGGTTGAAAGCAAACGCGTCCGTCACCACCTGGTTGAAGTCCTTGTAGTTGCCGTCACGACCCACCTCAAAGTGCTCATAGCCGTCATCCAGGGCGATTTTCCTATTCCAGCGCACCAACAGCCAGTCGTCTCCCGAGCCCACAAAGCGGAAAGTCCCCGTCTGCGGCGCCCGCACGGTTCCCTTGTAATGGACCACCCAGCGGGAGGGAGCCACCTCCTTCTCAACCCCGTACGCCTCCGGCGCCGCGTTGGCGCTCCTCGACGGGATGAAGAGCTGGCTGGCATAAAGCGGCTCCGGCGCCTCGTAATAGCGCGAGAACTTGGAGGGGTTCCAGTTGGCGTTGAGGAAGTCCCTCACCGCCTCGCGATAGGGACCGATGTTATCCTTAGCCTCGGTCGGCCGCTTCTGCCGCGTCTGCTTGATGTCGTAGAAGGTGCCCATCAGCCCGTTGACCGCGAACTTCGAGCCGAAGACGCCGACGAAGTTGCGGGCGTTGCCGACGCCGACGCCCTTCCCGGCGCCGATGCCGCCGCCCGAGCCGCCGCCGAAGCCCTTGGAGGAGCCGCCGCCGGAAAGGCCGGCCATCAGCGAGGGGGCCGACGTCGTCGGCAGGTCGGGCAGGGCGACCGAGGCCGTGGCCGACTTCGAGGTGATGCGCGCCGAGGTGCGGGCCAGGTTCTGGACGTTCTTCGGTTGCAGCTTGTGCTCGTAGACCTTGGCCCGCTCACCCTTGGCCCCGCCGCCCGAGCCGGTGGCGAAGGTGTCCGGGTCCGTCTTCGCCTCGTCCGTGATCGTCACGATCACCCAGGCTGCGAACAGCAGCAACAGCGCCCCGTGGAAGACCACCGAGATGACCAGGCCTTCGCCCCCGATCCGCTTCCAGAACGGCAGCTTGCGGCGCACACCCTGGGCGGGCGTGTCGGCGTAGTCGGCGTAAGCCGGCTCCTGCGGGATGTCGCTTCCCGGGGGAGTTTCCTCAGGACTGGGAGGAGGGGTCTCCGATGAGGCCATGCCCTATAGTTTGACCCCCGACCCAGGGAAGCCAATCCCTATCGGCTGCCACCCCGGGAAACCACGCCGTTCAGCTCGCAGCCAAACAAGGGCCCCTCGGTCTGGTGGTCGATGTGGTTGCTTCGCTTCAGCTGGATTTCCTCAGGGGACATCGGTTCAAGCATGAAGATGGGCAGCTGGGTGTCCCTCCCTGCGCTCGGATAGCTCACCCCCTGTTGCTCAATGAGCAGGGCCGCGGAGAACAGCCCGCCGTAGGATTCACCGAAGGCGATTTGGATGCGGTAGGCCTGGCCCTTGCGCAGGTCGAGCCACTCACCGGCATACCGGCCGCCCGCATGCGGCGGGAAGCGCATGCCTTGGCCATCCGTCTTACCCGCGTTCTTGGGCAGCCAGTCGGGCTCAAATCGCGTCACGTTGAGCCTCGAGTTGGGCCAGAAGGTTGAGAGCACCGTCTTGCCACCGACCGCGACCACCATGATGTCGTCGCCCAGCCCCACAAAGCGGTATTTTCCCGTGGTGGGCGGCGCGAACGAGCCCTCGTAGTAGGCCAGCCAGCCCGGAGCCTGAATCTCCTTCTCGCACTCAAAGGCCTTGGTCGCCTCCGCCGCGTTGCGCGGCGGGATGAAGATGTTGGAGGCATAGAGCTTCAGCTCTGCCTGCCGGTAACGGCTGTCGAGCATCGCCTTTGCCCCGGACCAGCCCCGATCCATGGTCTCAAAGGCCTTTTGGATTTGGGCTATGCGCTCAGCCGATTCCCCGCCCAGCGCCCTTCCGGTCGGGCCGAATTTAAGGTCGTAGAGCGTCCCCTCGAGCGCGTTCGCCCGCTTGAACGCGCCGCCGAAGGCACCGACAAAGTTGCGGGCGTTGCCGACGCCGACGCCCTTGCCGGCGCCGATGCCGCCGCCGGAGCCGTCGCCGAAGCCCTTCGAGGAGCCGCCGCCGGAAAGCCCGGCCATCAGCGAGGGGGCCGCCGTCGTCGGTAGGTCGGGCAGGGCCACCGAGGCGGTGGCCGACTTCGAGGTGATGCGCGCCGAGGTGCGCGCCAGGTTCTGGGCGTTCTTCGGTTGCAGCTTGTGCTCGTACACCTTGGCCCGCTCACCCTTCGCCCCGCCGCCCGAGCCGGTGGCGAACGTCTCCGGGTCCGTCTTCGCCTCGTCCGTGAT
>JBKDBK010000055.1:0-3623 GCA_046315175.1 Opitutia bacterium
GCTTCTAGCCTCTTCCCAGCTTTTGCCAGCGCTGCAAGCGGTACTAGCGGACTAGCGGAGGGAGCTTCGCTCCCGGTAGCTTAATCCTCCGCCTCCTCGTCATCTTCCGCATCCTCACCATCTGCCTTTCCCAGCCTCTTCTAGCCGCTCTTAGCCCCTTCTAGCCCATTGCTACTTCCGCCGCGCCTTGGGCGGGCTCGCCTTGGGATCGTAGGCGGGATTGGGCTGGTCGGCGAGGAAGGCGCCGGTCGCGCGCTGCCAAGCCGTCAGCTTGGCCTTCATCTCCTCCAGGCGGCGCGGCTCGGAGGCGGCGAGGTTGCGACCTTCGGAGGGATCCTCGCGGAGGTTGTAGAGCTCGTAGGTCGGCCCCGCGAACTTGTGGATCAGCTTGAAGTCGCCGTCGCGCATCAGGCTCATCGGCTCGCCCTTGCCGATATAGCAGGGGAAGTGCCAGAAAAGCGGGCGAGCCGACAGCGGACTCCCCGAGCGGAGCGCCGGCAGCAGGCTGACGCCGTCCATCGGCTGGTCCTTGGGCAGGGCGACGCCGGCGGCCTCGAGCGCGGTGGGGAAGAAATCCATGCCCAGCACCGGGGACTCCAGCACCTTGCCGGCGGGGATGACACCCGGCCAGCGCGCGGCGCCGGGGACGCGGATGCCGCCCTCGTAGAGGAGGCCCTTGCTGCCACGCAGGGGCGCCACGAGGCCGGGCATCCCGCCGTTGTCGCTGGTGAAGATGACGAGGGTGTCGCGGTCGAGCCCGAGCGAGCCGAGCGCGCCCATGAGCCGTCCGAAGTTGGCATCCACCGCCTCGACGCTGGCGGCGTAGGCGGGATCTTGGGCGGCCGGACCGGACTGGGCGGCCTTGCGACGGTACTTCTCGAGCAGCTCGGGCTTGGGGTCGAGGGGCTCGTGCACCGAGTGGTCGGCGAGGTAGAGGAAGAAGGGCTTGCCCTTCTGCTTCCCGACCCAGGCGATGGCCTCGTCGGTGAGCGCGTCGCTCAGGTAGCGCCCCTTGGCGTCCTTGTAGGCGTCCTTCGCGAAGCCGAGGTCCTCGGGGCGACGGTAGAGATTGAAGCCCTGCCCGGTCGGGCTGCCGGAGGCGCCGGCGCGGCCCCGGCCGAGGTTCCACATGCCGACGAGGGCGGTGGAATAACCCTGCGCCTTCAGCGCCTCGGCCAGGTTCGTCGTGCGCGTCGGAAGCTCGTCGGAACCGCGGGTCGACATCACCCGCATATGCGGCTGGCCGGGGGCGTAGCGCTCGTCCAACACGGTGTAGACCCCATGCCGAGGGGTGTATTGGCCGGTGAGGAGACAAGCCCGGCTCGGCGCGCAGTTGGGGGCGCTGGCGTAGCACTGCGAGAAGCGGACGCCCTCCTGGGCGAAGCGGTCGAGATGGGGCGTCTCGATGAAGCGGTTGCCGGCGAACCCGGTGTCGCGCCAGCCCATGTCGTCCATCAGCACGACCACGATGTTCGGACGGGCCCCGGCGACCAGCGAGGTCGCGAGCAACGCCAGCGAGGGGAGAAGGCGGCTCATCGGGGCTTGACCACGTAGCTGTGGGCGACGGCACCGTGGCGCCGGTCCACGGACTCATCCTTGGCCAGGAAGGTCCGCACATACTCGACCTTCACCTCGTCGGGGGCGACGGAGACGCGGACGTAGCCCGAGTTCGGGAGGACGGGGCCGCCGGCGTAGCGGTCGGCGTTGAGGGCCTCGTAGGTGGCGTCGGACGGCATCGGGAGCTCCTGGTAGACGACGCCGTCCTTCTCCTGCCGGCAGTACAGGTGGTCGTGGCCCTGGAAGAAGACGCTCACCTTGTGCTTGGCCATGAGCTGATGGACGGGCAGTTCCCAGCCCGGGCGCTTCTCGGCGAAGGTGCCGCCCCGCCCCTTGCCGCCCCACTCGTAGAGCTCGGCCTCCTCGACCCCGCCTCGGCCGGTGCCGAGCACATGATGGGCGAGGACGAACTTGTGGCGGGCCTTGCTCTGCTCGAGGGTCCGCTTGAGCCACGCATACTGGGCGTCGCCGAGGGTGATGCCCCACCAATCGCGATCGCGCCCCTTGCCGCCGCCGCGGGTGTCCTCGCCCTTGAAACCGCTGTCCACCAGGGCCGGCGAGTGCCAGTAGTTGTCGAGGATGACGAACAGGGCGTCGCCCCAGGTCCAGGCGCAGTAGCTGCGCAGCTCCCCGATGTCCTTCCAGGGTGTCGTGTCGCCGCTATGGAAGGCGCCCGCCTTGGGCGTGGGATAGAATCGGTTGCGGGCCACCTGGGCTCCCACGGCAACGGCGCGGCGGTCGTCGGTCTGGCTATAGTTGTAGAGCGAGGCCTGCTCATGGTTGCCGTTGAGGAG
Organism: Opitutia bacterium; assembly: GCA_046315175.1. GTDB lineage: Bacteria > Verrucomicrobiota > Verrucomicrobiia > Opitutales > UBA953 > UBA8828. The sequence goes on from JBKDBK010000055.1 coordinate 2,352, forward strand.
GAAGAGGGGGGCGGTCTGACCGACGATGCCCAGGAAGGGTCGCTGGAGGACGTAGGGAGCGGCGAGGGACTCGGGGCTGACGGTGCGGACCTGCTCCACGCTGAAGTCGTCGCCCATGCAGATATGGAAGTCGGGCTCGGTCGCGGCGGCGTGCGCCAGGGTCCGGGCGTAGAGCTCGGGATTGGATACCTTGCCCATCCGCTCCGGATGCGAATCGCCCTGGAGGGTGAAGGTGAAGCAGCTACCCGGCGCGCGCTGGGTGGAGAACCGCCGCTCGGCCCGGGGGGCGAAGGCGAGGGCGCCGACCTTGCGTTGGTGGAGGCGGTAATGGACGCGGCTGTCCGGACGAAGGCCATCCACCTCCACCTCGACCGGCTGGCCCGCGGGAAGGGTGGTCACGGCGGTCTTGCGGTCATACTTGCCGGGGGCGGCGCCGATCTCGAGGTAGGCCTCGGAGGCGACGCGGGCCAGGAGGCTGAAAACGGCCGAGGTGGCCGTCACCCGCCCCAGCACCACCGAGAGCTCGGCGTGCTCGGCATGCTCGGACGGAACGACGAAGGCTCCCTTGCCCTCGCCACGGCCGCCACCTCCGCCTGCGCCGCGCTTCCCGCCCTTGCCCTCCTTGCCGCCCTTGGCGGGGATTGCGGGGACGGCAGGGTCGGCGGCGCGGGCGCCGGCCGCAATGGCGCCAAGGAGACCGAGGACGCCCAGGAACCATCGCCGGCCATGCTGGGGCAAGGCGGGGATGTAGAAGGGGTTCGGACGTTCGGAAGGGGGCGACCCCGGGTCACGCGGCTCCATGCGTCTTGAACCCCCTCAAGAGGGGAAAGTTGGCGGGGGCGGCGGTTGAGCGGGGTTGGCGGGAGAGAACCCCGTTGAGCTCGTTGGCTCCTTAGCTCGGTAGCTTAATGGCTCCTTAGCTCGGTAGCTCGGGATGAAGTGTCCTCCGCATTGGGCCTCTTATAGCCGCTTCTAGCCACTTCCCAGCTTTTGCCAGCCCTTCCCAGCTCTTCCCAGCGCTGCAAGCGGTACTAGCGGACTAGCGGAGGGGCCTTCGGCCCCGGTAGCTTAATCCTCTGTTCCCTAGCCATCTGCCCTTCCCAGCCCTTTCCAGCTTTTCCCAGCTCTTCACAGCCAATTCCCAGCCCCTCCTCCTGCAAATCCAGCAGGGCCGGAGGCCCTCCGCTGCCCCGCTGCCACCGCTGCTACCGCTGAAGGGGTAATCACGCCTACACGAGGCGTCCGCGGTCGGCTCGGCGAGCCGCCCCTACC
>JBKDBK010000056.1:0-8541 GCA_046315175.1 Opitutia bacterium
AAAGACCAACACAATAAACAACATAGCAGCCAATACATCTAAAAACCGGCTAGGCGTCATAACAACCCCTGATAGCAAATACCCGCTATCAAAGGGGGCCATAAATTGTAAGGGGGTGGTTCCTATATATAGAAATATGAACCAAAGTAATAAAATTACAAAGGGGGTGGGGGTCCACGCAACAAATTATAATCTCGTCGCTGGACGAAAGTAAGAAAATTGCGCAAACTATAGAAACTATAACATATATGACATAGTTTACGTGGAATGAATTGTGAAGTTGATGAGTTAATGTGGGGGAGTAAGTTGTTGAAAGGATTGGAAAATGAAAATTTGTGAGAAGATTGGTGTGGAATACTATGCATACCCACACGCATGCGTTTGTCTAATCACCCCCTCCCCCGCCCGGTGGGGGTCCGGGCTGCCCGCTTCAAACCCCTACTAGCCCTGACCTATTGGATTCTATCTAGCAGAACAAACCGCGAACAGATTGCCCAGAACAAACCAAGAACATCTATGGAGAACGTATAGGGAACAAGCGCCGTGATGCTATGCTGAGGCCTTGGCTAGGGCTTCTAGCCTCTCCCTCAGAGCCTTGGTGACAGTGTCGGCGTCTTGTGGAAGGCTATTGTCTTCCGCTTGCCGCTCGAAGGCTCCAACGCCGCCTAGCTTGCCTAGTAGCTCTAAAGCCCTGATCCTGGCAGCCGGGCTGGAATCGGGGTCGAGGGATTCAATGTGAAGGCGGGCGATGACGTGTGCCCTTATTTTCGCATGGTCAAGCCTCTCCCCTGCCTGTTTTAGTGCTTTTAGCTCTTCTATTCTTGCGGCTATGCGCGGGTCTGCCATTAGCCTAGAGGCTTCCTGGTAGATCGTGCTGGCGGCCATTTGTTCCGCATCGTATGCCACGCGATAGGCTGCGGCCTGATTAGGATAGAGACCGGATGCGATGGCTTGCGCGAAGGCTTCCTGCTTTATAGTGAGCTTACCTATATCGGCTTGTGGTAAAGCTAGAACATTAGATGCGCCTAGAGTAGTGTCTGGCATATATACTGGAAGTCTGGCCTTTACCTTACCCTTACCTTTACCCCCTACTAGCTTAACCATGGCGCCATCTATCCCGCTTGCGCGGTGGCGTCCGATTACCCACCGCCCGCCTAACCTATTGCAAAACATAGCCATTAAACAATAACGAAAAAAAGATAAAAAAACCGCTTGACAATGGCAAAAGCGTTGTTTAATTCATATCTCAGGCAATCAAGCCCCGGAGATTCTGACCATGAAAAACACATTTCACGTTGTCACCCAAGACAAGCGCGGCATCATGAGGGAGGCTTGCACCCAGCCCGACTATAGCGCAGCCAGGAGTCATGCGCGAGAATATGAGGCCCGGAAAATTAATGTTTCCATCATAGACCGATTGGGCGAGGTTGTTTATCAGAAAACCTACTACTAAGGGTTGCTTCACGCGATAGCAGGCTTGCCTGCTATCTTGTGAGGCAATCAAGCCTTAACGGGAGCCTAGCCGCTTCCGCGTTACGTCCGACCACCCCTTATAGGAGCATTGACCATGTGGGAAACCCTCTGGACTTTTGAAACCGCCCGTTTCCGCATCACTTGCGACGTTACCCCGGAGGATATGGACCCGGCAGACAGCTTCGACGATCCAGAAACTATCGAGGATATACGCTCTGGCGCTCTGGACTGGTTCCAAGCCCGCCTTAGGGTGACTCTGGACGGGGTAGAGCTAGGCGCCGACTATCTAGGCGGTTGCGCCTATACTCATTGCGTTGACTTTGTGAAGGGCGAAAACCGCAACGGATATTTCCGCGATATGGTGCGGCAGGCAGTATCAGAGGCCCGCCGATCCATTGGCAATATGCCGACAATGAGGCAAACAGCCTAGCCCGCTTGCGCGGTAACGGCCCCCTAACCAAAAGGAATCAGAACCATGCCCCACAACTACTACAACACCGACAACTTCCCGCATTTTGTGGTGAACCATTACAGCTACGATATTTACGCGAATGATGCCGGAAAATGCGCCGCAATCCCCACAGAAAAGGGCGCCGCGAATGGCAGCCTAGCGTCACACTTTGGAGATTTGCGCTATGTTGAAAAACTACTAGCCATTAAGATTTCATGGCCGCCCAATCCATCCAAGGATGCCACCTATACCTAACCCGCGCGGGGCTTGTCCCCGCCTTCCGGCCTGTTCATTCTGGACAGGCCCGAAAGCGAAAGCGCGAAAGGAAAGACCATGCACCCCGCCCTAGAACGACTCAAACACCCCGCACCGATCAAGCCAGAACCCAAAAAAACAATATGGCAAGCCCTAGCCGATAAGCTGGGACGCGAACCCACACACGCCGAGGCTTGCGCTGAGGTGAAGCGCATCTTGACCGAATCGAAAGGCTAGACCCATGCGCCGCCCCTACCATTATGGATTCCGAACCTATGAGAAGGCAGAAGCGGCCTTAGAATCCGCCCTCGCATCTGGCGAAATCTCAGAAGCTTCCCGCCCCCAGGTGGAATGCTACCAGCCCCAAACCGAACCCGGCAAGGCAGCCCCGCGCCGCTATATGATAACCCTAGAAGAAGGCTAGACCCATGCCACAGCCCCGCCCCGTCCCTCGCCCGGCCAAAATGCCCGGCCTGCCGCCCGTCTTGGTCCGGCTTGACGATCCCGCCGAAGCCTTGGCGCGGTCCGTAGCCCGGACCCGCCCGGCAGAATATCCAAGGGAAGAACCCGTCACCCTTGCCGATATCCTGAGAGGCTTGGACTAGGCACAAGTGCGACTTAAACGCAATCGGGGCGGAGGTTGACCAGACCCCCGCCCCTCGACGCACAAAAGGAGACTACATGTCAGCAACAATCGGAGTCTGACAAGGCGAATAATGCCCCAAAACTTCCCAAAATGCAAGCCCAAAAAAACTTGCAAAAGATGTAAAAAACATCTTGACCAGCCCCAAGGGCTATTATATGAAACAAACACCCCGCACAGGTGCGGATAACCAAAGGAGACTAGACCCAATGGAGTTTTTGCAATCCCGCAAGCAAGCAATCGTCACAAAGGCGTTGGGGGCAACCCCTGGCAAGCCCGCGCGCATTAAAGCCAGCACCACAAGCGGAATATCGCGCACATACAGCCGGGACGCGCTAGGCGATGACCCACACGCGGAAGCCGCCCGTCGCCTTGCCGCTGATCTTGGCTGGCCGGGAAGTTATCGCGGCGCCTGGATTGCCCCCGATGTGCAAGCGTTTGTGGAGGTTTGAGCCGTGCAAGCAAGACTTGTCAAAACCTTTGGGGGCTTCACCATGACCAAAGCAGAAGCCCTAGAAATCCAAGAACGCCATATAAAGCACTACGGCAAATGGTTCGGGGAAGAACGTGTTAGGGCGCGCGTTGCCGCTGCTACGCGGGCGGATGAATTACCGGACGGTGAACACCCCGTTGCAGTAATTAACCGCCACATCCCACGCGGCGGGGCCATAGAGGCAATGTTTGGCATTGACCACGGAGGAAATTAACATGAAGGCTCTACTAATCACAGGCGACACATACCCCAACCGCCGCGCTTTGCGGGCGCTTGGCGGCGTTTGGCAGGCAGAGGAAAAGGGTTACGCTTTGGCGCTTGAGAGGCGCGCAGAAGCGGAAGCCCTGCCGGGATTGGACGTGCAAGAAACGGTTTTCTTCAATGACCCGTTTAAACCCATGACCCCGGACGAGTTGCGGGCTTATCGCCAAAACCGCCAAGACCGCCGCGCTGATAGGTTGCGGGGCAGAGCCGCGCTTGCCGACGTCAGGGCCGAGAAGGCGTCTAACAAGATCAGCAAAGGCGAAAGGGAGTTTCTAAGCCTTATGGAGCCGGTCAAGGTTGGGCACCATTCGGAACGCCGCCACCGAAAACTACTCAACCGGGCTTGGGATAGCTTCATGGAAGCCGGAAAAGAAGCGCATTACGCGGACCAGTTACGCCGCCGCGCCGATAATCTACAGCCCGCCCGTGTTGCCGGGGATGCCGCCCGCGCAAGGCAGGAAGCAAACGACGCCGCCCGCGCTCAATTCGCGGTGGGGGACACCGTGAAGGATATCATATTTGGGCTTGGCGTTGTCTTTCGCGTCAACGCTAAGACCCTGACCGTGCGTTTCAATTCGGGCGGCACTTATACCCGCGAGCCGCGCGACCTTACCTTGATTGAAAAGGGCTCGGGCGCGATGCCTAAGCCGGTGCGGTTATTCAAGGCGGGCGATGCCGTCTTGTGGCACCGGCACGGCAAGGGCAGCGGCTCACGTTGCCGATCGGTCAAGGCTACCGTGCAGCGCGCCACGCCTAAAGGCTACTCGATCACATACACCCTAACCGGCCTTGGCGGCACCAGCACACACACGGCGCGAGCGAACGAGGTTGATCTTGAACACGAAACAACTCAGGAGGGTTGAAATTATGGACAGCCAAATGGCGCGACAATACGCGCGGGGAATGATTGATAGCGGCACTTCGGCGGCAGATGCTAACGTCGCACTTGTGCGAATGGAGGGCGTCAGGCTTGTAAAGGCGCGGATGCCGCGCGAGGTTCGCGCTGCGCTTATGGCGGGCGTGAAGGATGGCAGGCTTGGACACCTACCCAAAGACGGACGCAAGCCAGAGGCATTTTTCCATCCAAACTCTATTTGGAGAGCCAAAGAAGAACGCCAGCGCGAAGAAAATGCTACAATCCGCGCGCTTGCTGCTGTTTGTGGGTGAGGGGGACAAAACAATGCAACTAATCCCAATAGAACAACACCCAAGCGCCGGGCACGACCCCTCTTCCGTCCTTGTGAATTATCGCGAACCATACGGGCGCGACATATACAGACACCGGGGCGGCTACCTTGCCACGTTCTATAGTATGGCATTCCCCGGTTTATTCCCCACGGAAAAGGCAGCGCGTGACGCACAAGCCGCCTATGCCGCCTCAGATGCCGGGGCGGATGTCACACAACGATTCAAGGAATGGCTTTCCTGTGGCTGGCCCCTGGAACAGGTATCAACACGAGAGGACGCCTAGACGCTTTCCCCGAAGCCCGCGCCCTTATCGCAAAGCACATGGAGCTTGACCAATGACCAATTTTGCATTCCGCCGAGAATCAGGACCGCATCGCGCGGGGAGTTTCGGCTACGCCTTCACGGAAGAAAACCGCCCCAAGGGCAGGCTCTGCCGGGTGGACTATGACAGCAGCGCATATTTTTACCGGATCGAGCCGGGCGAGGTTGTAGCCTTTAAGGCATGGGTGGGTGAGGTTTTCCCCCCGAACAATGGGGAACGCTACCGCGTTACAGGGCGCTTCCCCTTTTATGATGTGGAGCGTGTCTAATGACCGAGAAGCAACGCATCGCAGCCTTGCGGGCGGCACTCTCCAAAACTATCACGGCCTGGGGCGCGGCAGCTTGGCGTGACGCTGGCCGTGATTCCTGTAGCCGACTCCGGGATATTAACTCCACAGCAATGCGCGCCCTACGAGACGACGACCATGCAGAAATCGCAGGGGGTGAACAATGACCGACGAAGAACTCCTCACCGCCATTCTGGCAAAGCCGCACTTGTGCGCGCGGGTTGTCGCGGCCTGCAAGGTCAAGAAACCTTGGGCGCTAGGCGATAACCCAAAGCAGCGCGCGGCCTTCCTCAGACTGTCACCGGAGCGGCAGGAATACATCGCCCGTTGTGACACATGGCGCAAGGCTTGGCGCTTGTGGCGCTACTTCGGCGCGACCAATCCAGGCCCGTATCCGGTTGATACTGAATCGCCGGAAGCCAAGGCAGTCTCAGCCCGCCTTGCCGAATTGGACCGGATGCAGGCCGAAAGCGTTGCCCGGCTTGTAGCCCGATGGGGCGGGGATATGGAAGCCAGAGACCGGGCTATTCAGGATTCCCCAAGGCGTTCATCCTTTGCCAGCGATGAAGCCCACCATGCGGCAGTAGTGCGCTTTATGAATGAGGAAAGCGCGAAGGCCAGGGCGGCACGTTAACCAAGCCTTGCTGTTGTGGCAGAACAGGAGATTAAAACATGAGCAAGCGATACGGACGCAACCAAAAGCGCAAGCGCCGCGAGGAAATAGCGGCGCTGAAAACAGCCCTCACTGTTGAGCAAATGAACACAAGCCGCGCCCTGTATGCAATTCGGAACGCCGAGGAGGCCGCTTTTCAGCGTTTCATGCGGGCGACAGGGTTATTCCGCGACACCCTGGAAAGGATGGCAGATAAACTAGGGCGCGCGGCGGGCGAAAAATACCGCGACGAAATACAAGCGGCGATGGGGAGGCTCAAGCCAGATATTAGCCTTTATAGCAGGCCAACCATTCAAGCTAAGGTTGTCCGGGTTTCTCTGCCTGCCCTTGGGTTAGAGTATGCAGTCTTTGATTCTGACATGGAAAACAACGCAAGCCATGATTAAAGAAATCAACGGCTGGTTTTATATCGTCAACCTGGGAGCCTTTCACGGCTTCCCTTTTCCAACCCGCGCCGATGCTTTGGAGGCATTGATGGCGCTAACAAAGGAGCCTAGCCCGTGACTCAAAACGATATTCTGGGATTAGCTGAACTGTTCAGGCTATCGGCCAAAAATAAACCAATCGTGCGGGAATTGGTGGCGGTTCTCCTGTCGCCAGAAGATTGCCGGGCGGTTTCTGATCTTTTGCTTTCCATCCACAAGAAGGAGCCGCACAAGTGCGCGTGACATCCGCCGCTGCCTTCGCAGCCTATCAAATCCTCCGGGAATATCTAACCTCTGGCGGGAAATCCCCCGGCATTGATGATGATGATGTAGCAGAGTTTATGGAAGCCCTGCTCAAATCCAAAACCATTGACATAGGAGAAGATGATGACCAAACGTGAAACAGCCCTCGCACTGTTGCGAACAGGCGCCACCCTTCAAGGTATCATCCACGTCACCGGCTGGACTAAAGGCACGGCTAACAACTGGCTTTCTATGATCCGGCGCAAGCATGGGCTTGAAGCCCAACAGCATCGGTGCTTCGGAGTGACCGGCGCCAAGGGTTCTTTCACGATCTACACGCTGAAAGGAGAGAAGGAATGAAACCCCAATACAGGATAGTGAGATACAAGACATATTATAGGGGCCAGATATGGCGCTGGTGGTTCCCGTTTTGGACTTTCATGGGAGATACAGAAAATTGGTATCGCACTGCTGAGGAGGCAGAAAAAAAGGTCATTGAAAAAGTAAACTACAAAGAGACTGAGGTTGTTAAGAACCTAGGAAACGCGAAAGGAGACAAGGAATGAGCGAGCATTACATCTATCAGTATTGGGTTGTCTCAGAAGATGATTATTCTCATGTGTGTGATGGGCCATTCAATTCTGAGCATGAAGCATGGCTCACTTGGGACAACAGCCCATATAGAAAGGTTGTGAAAACCAAACACAGGGTTTTAGAAACAAGCGAAGATTGAAACTGCAGCAGAAAGGAGAAAAGGAATGACTGATCACGATGATGAACTAGACGGGGTTCTATTTCGCTTTTGGATTAGGGCAGCGTCCTACCCCGGAGGCTGGCCATTGGCAGTAGCGGTGGCACTCGCCCCCTGCAAGACGCCAGCCGAATATCGCGCGGCACTGATGAAATTGGCCCAAGAGAAGGGCGTCAATTTGCCTATGCAGAAGGGAGAGAGGGAATGACCAAAAACCCCGGAGACTGGCCTGATCCTCAAAACCAAGGCTATCCAAAAAATCCGATGGAAAGTTGGTGGCACGGACTACGCTTTGAAAGCGGTGAGATATACTGCTTTTGGTGGCGCGGCAGCATGTGGGAGCATGGCAACGAAAGGTATTCTCCTGAAATGATTGCGAAAATGGGGGTCCAATACATCGCGCCTTGCATTCTGCAAGAAGAAACAACGGCGCCTCTGCGGGATGCGCTGAAAAACCTACTCAGCTATGCAGAACGCAATGAATGCCACCACGAAAACACCCATCGCGGCGGCACTATTTGGACTATTTGCGATGATTGCGGGGCAAAATGGGCTGATGATAAGGGTGGTTTCAAACCCTATTGTGAGCCAGTAGAAATCACGGCAGCGCGCCAAGCATTAGGAGACAACCAATGACTGACATTCAAGCAATGCTCAATGTTATGAGCGAGATGGCGGAAGAAACGCGATCCAAGTATCATCTGACGCTGGGGCAGCTCATCAATCGCCTAGAAAAGATGCCAAAAAATCGCAGACTGCTTACATCCGATGGGCGTGGTATCGAAGGGCTGGGTAGTTACAGGGGTTATTACTCCGATCTTGCTTTGCATCCGGTAGATGGCCCCGTGTGGACGGCAGCGCAGTTGCACCGCGCTTGCAGGGGAGTGCTGGGCGCCGCCCTTACCGGATACAAGGGCGGCGAGTTTCTTATGGAAAAAAACACGCCGCTTTGGCTGGCTTCCTATGGTTGCTTGGGTCCGGCCATCATGGACTTAACGCCAGACGGCATATTGGTAACGAGCAACCTTGACAAACAGGAGGACTAAACCAATGACTGACCTTCTAACCCGCATC
>JBKDBK010000057.1:0-42239 GCA_046315175.1 Opitutia bacterium
TGTCTCCAGGGCGTTCAGGGCGCGCCGGAGGTCCCCCTCGGCGAGGTCCGAGATCATTTCCAGCACGCCGGGCTCGGCTCCGACCCGGATCTTGCCGAGCCCGCGCTCGGCATCGGACAAGGCCAGCGCGAGGAATCCGGCGACCTCCTCCCTCCCCAGGGGCTCGAGTCGCAGGAGATGGCTGCGGCTGAGGAGGGCCGGGTTCACGTGATGGCCGGGGTTGTGGGTCGTGCAGCCGACCAGGCGGACGGCGCCCGACTCCACGTCCGGGAGCAGCAGGTCCTGCTGGGCCTTGTTGAAGCGATGGATCTCGTCGATGACGAGCAGGGTGCCTCGCGTCGGGTTTCGCCGGGCCTCCTGGAGGATGTCCCGCAGCTCGGCCGCGCCCGATAGCACGGCGTTCACCCTGACAGCGCTGGATCCGGTCTCCGCGGCGATCACCTCGGCCAGGGTCGTCTTGCCGCAACCGGGCGGGCCGTAGAGGATGAGGGACCCGAAGGCGTCGCCCCGGATCAGCCGGGGAAGGATCGCACCCTCGCCAAGCAGGGCGCGGTGCCCGACAACCTCCGCCAGGCGGCGGGGACGCATGCGCGCGGCGAGGGGCTGCCGCGCCGGGGGGACGGAATCACCGAGGCCGGGCAAGGCCCCTTGCTCGTCGGAACCCCTCGCCATCACTCGGAGAGGACGTGGCAGGAAGGGTGGCCGGTCCTCTCGATGTAACGCTGGTGATAGGCCTCGGCCATCCAGAAGACAGGAGCGGGCTCAATGGTCGTCACAATCGGGGACTTGAAGCGGGGCTGGGCCGCCGCTTTCGCGCGCTCGGCGTCCAGTCGCTGGGCCTCGTTGTGGTAGAAAATGACCGAACGGTACTGGGTGCCGACATCGGGACCCTGGCGGTTCAGGGTCGTGGGGTCGTGCATCCGGAAGAAAACCTCCGCCAGGCGGGCGTAGGTGACCTTGGAGGGGTCGTAGGTGACCTCGACAACCTCGGCGTGGCCGGTCGTGCCCGTGCAGATGTCGCGATACGTCGGACGCTCGGTCGCGCCGCCGGCATAACCTGAGTATGCCTCGATCACCCCGGGAATCTGGCGGTAGATGTGCTCGACACCCCAGAAGCATCCGGCTCCGAAGGTGGCTTTCTCGCGTGGGGTGGTCATGTCGGTTGAGGCGGGGGAGGTTGGCGATGCGGCGACCGGTCCCGAGGCGGGGTCGGCCCCGCAACCGGCTAGGGCGAACGCGAAGGCGGCGACGATGGCTCGCATGACGCCAAGCCTGCGGCTTAGCCGCCGGGAATCAAGCCTCGGCGGTCGGCCCAAGGCAGGCCCTCACGCGGGCCTCGAGCTCCGGTAGGGCGTCGGGCCGATGGCTGACCGAGGGCTCCTCCTGCAGATAGAAGGTGTCCAGGGCGTAGCCGCGTTCCGTCGCCACGTTGGCGTAGGACAAGGCATGTCCCGACTCGCGGATGGCGGTCCCGACCCTGAAGAGAAGCCCGATGCGATCCGGCGCCTGCAACTCGAGCACCGTGCGGCCGAGGTCCTCCAGGCGGTAGGCGCGGATGACCGGCTCCTGGCCAAGCCGCATCGAGCGCAGGGGCGCCCGGCGGGCTCGGCGAGCCTCCTCGTCCTGGACGGCCTGGGCCGGGTCGGAACGCCCGACGAGGGTTTCGGAGAGAGCGGCGAGGAATCGCGCCTTCGCACCCTCGGGGTCGTTCTCGGGAAGCGAGACCCGGAAACTGTCGATGGCGACATGGTCGCCCCGGGAGAAGGCCCGGCAGGAAAGAATGTTGATTCCCGACAGGGCGAAGGCGCCGGCGATTCGCCCAAAGAGCCCCGCCCGATCCCAGGTCACGATATGGCAGGCCAGCCTGCCGCGGGGCAGCTCCTCCCAGGCCACCTGCGGCGACAGGGAGGCGTCGGGGTTGTCCCGGATGACCGAGCGCACCAAGGCATGGACGGCTCGAAGGTGCAGGTCCAGGGCGGCCGGGGTGACGTGCAGGAAGTAGGAGGGCGGGAGAAGGGAGAAGTGGGCCTCAACCTGGTCGGGCGGAACCGAGCCCGCCAGCGCGGTCTCCGCGTCGGCCCTCAGCCGCATCAGGCGCGCCCGGTCCTCCGGCCCCTGCCCGCCCCTCTCCATCCAGGACAAGGTCAGGCGGAGCAGCCGGTTGTGCTGCTCATCCTTGCCCTCGGTCCAAAGGCCCGGCGAGGTTGCCAGCGCATCGCAACGGGTGTGGACAAAAAGATGGCGGACGATGGAGGGCTCGCCGACCGTCTCGGCAAACCGGGCAATGTTGGCCGGGTCGTCGAGGTCGTGGCGCTGCCAGTAGATGCCCATGACGAGGTGATGGCGGATGACCGCCTCGGCGAGGCGGCGCTCGGCGTCGCCGTAGCCCAGCCGGGCAAGGACCGCCTCCGCCTGGGCCGCGCCGCGCTCGGCATGCCCGTGGATTCCCTCCGCCTTGCCGATGTCGTGGAGAAGCAGCGTGGCGTACAGTAGCTCGGGGTGGCCGGCGGCGAGCAGGACCTCGCGGTGGCGGACAGCCGGTCCCTCGCGGGCGAGGAAGACCTGGTCGAGCTCGTGCAGGCAGCGGAGCGTGTGCACATCGGCGGTCCAGCGATGGTAGAACTCAAGCTGCACCAGGCAGTGCAGCCCGGCGAACTCCGGGAGAAGGCGGTCGAGCAGGCCGTGCTCGCGCAGCGATCCGAGGGCGGGGTGGACCCGGCCGCGATCCCCCAGCATCTCGCGCAGGAGGGCCTGTCCGGCGCTGCCGAGCGCCAGGCTGGGCGCGAGGAGGCCCGCGCGGGACCGCACCAGCAGGGAGGTGGTCCGGTCGGGCACGGCGTCGTGGACTTGGCAAAGTCGGAAAAGGCGCACCAGGCGCAGCGGATCCTCGTCGAAGACCAGGGCGTGGTCCGCCCGGGCAACCCCCCCGCGACGCACGCGGAAGCCGTCCGCGGCAATCTCCGGACCCTCTCCCGGGGGCTCCGGCTCACCCATGACCTGTCCCTCCACCAGCTCCGCGCACCTGCGAACATGGTCGGCGGCGTCGAGGTAGCCGCGCATCAGCGAGCCGATGCGGGCGGTTAGGTCCCCCTCGTGGCCGAGGGCCGCGCTGACGGCGTCCTGGCGCTCCAGGGAGAGCAGCTCGACGGGACGCGACGACTGGAAATGCAGCTCGCACCTCAGCCTGAGCAGGAGCGACCTGGCCTCGCCCAGCCGGGCGACGTCGGTCGCAGGGAGAAGGCCCGATGCGGCGAGGGAGGCCCCGGACCCGGCCCGCCTCGCGAGGCCGGCCAGCCAATGGATGGCGTGGATGTCGCGCAGGGCGCCAACCCCGTTCTTGAGGTCCGGCTCCTGGAGGAAGGCGCTCCCCCCTGCCTTGGCGCGGCGCTCGCGCTGCGCCGAGACCACCCGCTGTGCCAGGGCGCGCCAGCCCTCGCGCCCATGCCAGCGGGCGACGACCGCGTCGACCGCCTCCATGCCGCGCGCTGGTCCGGCGACGGCCCGTCGGTCGAGCAGCGCGACCCGGAAGTGGAGGTCGGCGGCGTCGACCGCCTCGACCTCCGCGGGCGTGCGAACGGAGTGACCCACCTTGAGCCCCAGGTCCCAGAGAGGGTAGAGCACGGCCTCGGCGGCGGCCTTGCCCGCACCGGGGTCGCCCACGGGCAACAGGAGGAGGTCGATGTCGCTGTGAGGGCAGAGCTCCTCGCGCCCATAGCCGCCCAGCGCGACGAGGCAAAGGCCGGTCGCGTCCCCGCCGGCGCGCAGATGCAGGCAAACCACGAGAAGGTCGACCGCCCGGGAGCGCACCGCGGCGGTCACGTCGCCCGGCTCCCCGGCGCGATGCGCGGCGAGCTGAACCTCGCGGGCCGACGCAAGGAAGGCCTTGGCGGCGGGGAGAAAAGCCTGGCCCGCGGGACCCGACCCGACCAGTCCGTGACGGAGCGCGGCCTGGCGCAGGTCGGCGTCGGCCTTGGCCAAGGCGGCGGTCATGCCACGAGCCTGTCGCGTCGGACGAGGGGAGCAAGCGGGATTGCCTTTGCCGGGCCGGATGGTGCACTGCCCCGGATGGAATGGATCCAACTGCTCTACAACGAGGAAGGGCTCCGGCAGCTTGTCGGCCAGCTTGGTCTCGGCTTGCTCGCCCTGATCATCTTCGCCGAGACGGGCCTCCTGGCCGGCTTCTTCCTGCCGGGTGACTCCCTGCTCGTCACCGCCGGCGTGTTCACCATCGCGAACGGCGACCGCCCGGCCTTGCTCGATCCCTGGATGACCATCGCCGTGCTGACGGCGGCGGCCATCATCGGCGACTCGACGGGGCGCTGGTTCGGCAGCCGCTTCGGGGAGACGATGAGGAAACGGCCCGACAGCTGGTGGTTCAAGCGGCGCCACCTCGAGGCGGCCGAGTCGTACTACAGGGAGAAGGGCGGCCCCTCCATCGTGATCGCGCGCTACATCCCCATCCTCCGGACCTTCGTCCCCTTCGCCGCCGGCATGGGCGGCATCGCGCCTTCCCGGTTCATGTTCTGGAACGTCCTCGGCGCGCTCCTCTGGGTGCCCCCGCTGATTCTCCTCGGCAGGCTCGTCGGCGGATCCCCGCTCGCGGAGAAGCTCCACCACGTCATCCTCGCCGTCATCATCCTTTCCATCCTCCCCCTCGTCGTGGCCGTGTTCCGGCGGTGGCGGCGAGGCTAGCCAGGCGAGCAGACAATCGTGCGGAGGGACCAGCGGAGTCCCGCGGAACCGACGCCCTGCCCCCCATGACCAGTCCCGGCTCGGGCTAAGGCTCGACGGGAATCCAAAACCTGAACGTGGTGCCGGTCGGACCGGTGGACTCCACCGCGACATCTCCGCGATGGGCCCGCAGGATGCGCTTCACGATGGCGAGACCGAGGCCGGTCCCGTCCTCGCGGCCGGTGAAGAACGAGTCGAAGATGCGGGGGAGAATCTCGGCGGGAACGCCCCCGCCCGTGTCTGTCACGCGGGCGGCGACCACCGCCCCCGACGGCCCGGGCTCCGACGCCAGGATGATGCGGATGACGCCACCGGAAGGCATCGCCTGCAGGGCGTTCATGAGCAGGTTGAGCAGAACCTGCTGGAGCTGACCCGGGTCGCCGGACACGCGGGGAAGGGACTCCGGCGCCTGAACCTCGGCCTCGGCGCCCGCCTGCTCGAGCTTCAACCGCATCATGAGGAGGGTCTGGCGGGCGAGCGCGGCGAGGTCGACCGGGCGGAATGGGCCCGACTGGCTTCGGGCGAGGGAGAGCACGCGCGACACGACGCCCTCCATGTGGGCAACCTTCTCGCGCATCACCTCGAGGTCCTCGCGACGCGGGTCGCCGGCGGCAAGACCCTCGCCCAGCGTGTCGGAGAGAAGGCGCATCACGGTCAAGGGGTTGCGAATCTCATGCGCGATCTCGGCCGAGAGCATGCCCAGCGCGGTCAACCGCTCCCTCCTTCGGAGCTCGGTCTCGGCCGCGAAGGCCTTGGCGTAAAGGCGGACGTTGCGCAGGGCGAGGGCGGCGTAGGAAACCACCGTGCCGAGGACCCTCCGCTCGTCGTCCGAGAATCGCCGCGGCCCCGCGGCGACGCCCAACAGCACGGCGAAGGTCTCCTGCTCATGCGCGACCGGCATCAGGATGAGGGAGCTGGCGGCGACATCCGGGCGGAGCGTCGGGAAAAGCTGCTCCTCGCCCTTGCCGGCCGAGGCAACCTCGACCGGGCGACCACGGGCGGCGACGGTGCCCAAGGCCGTGTCGGCCGAGGACAGCCGAGCGGCAAGGGAGGATCCGCCCAGGTCGCCATCCATGGCGAGACGGGCGAGTCCGCCCTCCTCCAGGACGTAGATCGCCACGGCGCGAAGGCCGAGCAAGCCCCTGGAATGGCGAGCCAGGTCGGAGCAGATGCGCGGCTCATCCCGGTCGCGCACCAGCTCCTGGCCCGCCCCGAGAATGGCCTCGAGCTGGCGGGTCTTCGACCTCAGCTGCCCGAGCATCCAAAGCCTGCCGACGGCCTTGGCTGCCTCGGCGGTGACCAGGGTCAGGAGCTCCTCGTCGGCGGCGTCAAAGGCGCCAAGCCGGTCCGAGTCGCAATTCACCACCCCGATGACCTGGCCGAGAATCTGCATCGGCACGGCCAGCTCGGACCGCACCTCGGGACGGAGCATGCGGTACCTGGGCTCGGCCCGGACATCGCTGACGAGAAGGGGTCGGGCGTGCACGGCCACCCAGCCCGTCACGCCCTGCCCCATGCGGAGGCGCGTCGCGGCGGCCTCGCCCAGCCCCTTGCTGACCTCGATGCGGAGCGTGCCCGTGTCCGGGTCGATCAGGGCGATCGAGGCGCTGGAGGCGCGCAGCGTGGCCACCACCTCGTCCATGATGTGGCCGAGCGCCTCGGCCGGGTCCTCGGTGGAGTTGACCTTCGCGCTGATGCGGGCGAGGCAGCCCAGGGCCCGGCGATCGCCGTCGTCGCCGCTGCCTTTGCCCGTCGCGGCCATCAGATGGTGTGATCCATGTCGAGGGCCGGGGCGTCCTGGCGCGACTGTCCGACCACGACCGCGGGCACGCCGGCCGCCGTGGCGTGGGCGGGAACGTCGGTCAGGACCACCGAGCCCGCGCCGATCTTCGCCCCGACGCCGACCACGATGTTGCCGAGGATCTTGGCGCCGGCGCCGACGAGCACGCCCGAGCGGATCTTGGGATGGCGGTCGCCGCGCGTCTTGCCGGTGCCGCCGAGCGTCACCTCATGGAGGAATGAGACGTTGTCGTCGACCACCGCGGTCTCGCCGGCGACGAAGCCGGTGGCGTGGTCGAGGAGGATGCCGGTGCCGAATGTCGCCGCCGGATGGATGTCGACGGCCAGCGCCGCCGAGGCCAGGGACTGGATGTGGAAGGCCATCTCGCGCCGACCCGCCTTCCATAGGCTGTGGGCAAAGCGATGGCAGGTGATGGCATGAAAGCCCTTGAACCACAGGAAGGGCATCAGCGCGTGCTCCGCCGCCGGATCCCTCTCGAGGATGGCCCGAATGTCGCCCCTCGCCTGCTGGACGACCAGGGTGTCGCGGGCCACAACCTCGTCGAAAACACGGGCCAGCGATCCCGCCTCGGAGGGCGAGTCGGCCAGCCGCTCGGCAACCCGGCGGGCCAGGCCTTCTCCGAAATCCCTGCGCCCCAGCACGTAACGCTCGAGCAGGGGCAGGAGGGCCGGCTCGGCCTGGGCCGCCGCGACGGCCCTCTCCCGAAGCTCCATCCAAAGGGAGGCCTCGGTTGCCGTGACCACGGAGGGGGGTTGGTTTTTCATGGGTTGCCTAGTGAAACCTATCAGCCGTTTTGGGTGTCAACGCAAGTGCACACCCATGAGACTACCCACCCTGCTCCTGACCCTCCTCGCCCCTCTGGTCGCCCTCGCCGAGGCCCAGATTGGCCAGCCTGCCCCCGACTTCACCCTCCAGACCGTCGCCGGCGCGACGGTCAAGCTCGCCGACCTCAAGGGTAAGCCGGTCGTGCTTGAGTTCTTCAACCCCGGCTGCCCCTACGTGGCCAAGTTCTACAAGCCTGGCGCGATGCAGACCACGCAGGCCAAGGCTGCCGAGCTCGGCGCCACCTGGATCCTCGTCTCCGTCAACGGCAAGGCCGAGGCTCTCGCCAAGACCGCCGCGGACTGGAAGATTGCCGCCCCCATCGGGCTGGACAACGGCACGGTCGGCAAGGCCTACGGCGCCAAGACCACCCCGCACTGCTTCGTCATCGATGCGGCCGGCAACCTGGCCTACAAGGGCGCCATCGACAGCATCCCCTCGACGAAGTCGGACGACATCGCCAAGGCCGAGAACCACGTTCTCGCCGCCCTCGCCGACCTCAAGGCCGGCCGTCCCGTCGCCAAGCCCACCTCCAAGCCCTACGGCTGCGGGGTGAAGTACTGAGCCAGACCCACGCGGAGCGACAAGGGGCGGCTGCGGCCGCCCCTCTTTTTTCGGGCGGTCGACATCGCCATGGCGAGGCCCTAGCGCTCGCCCGCCCCGGGCAGCAGGGCCTGGAGCAAGGGTGCCCGCCATGAGCGGGCCTTCGGGTCCCACGCGCCGAAGCCGGCCTGGTACTCCCAGTAGGCCCAGCTGATGCCGCGACGCTCGGCCTCGCGGGCCACGAAACGTGTCCATCGGGCGCGGGAATCCATCTCGGCGTGCTTGCCGTAGCTGCCAAACTCACCGAGGTAGACCGGACGGCCCGTCGCCTGGGACCAGGCCGCCGCCGTGTCGAGGACCTTGGCCACCTCGGCGCGCTCACTCTCCGTCCCTTGCCAGCCACGGCCTATCCACTTGGCGGTGTCGGAAACCCACTCCGCCCCCTGGTGGGTGAAGGCGAACGGCGCATAGCAATGGAAGTGGCCGATGAGGTGCCGGTCATCCGCGGGCAGGCGCAACTTGGCCAGGGTGTGCGCCTGGCTCCACTCAACGCCGCCGACGTGGACGGCGCGGACGGGGTGGTGGCGTCGGATCTCGGCCAGGGCCAGGCCGAGGGTCTCGTTCCAGATCTCCGGGGTATGGGCTCCGTGGGGCTCGTTGTAGACCTCGAACTGGAGCTCCCCGGGAAACCCCCTGTAGCGCTCGGACACCTGCCTCCAAATGCCGACCAGCCGGGCCCGGTGGGCAAGCGGCTCCTTGTCGAGCTCCTCGTAGTGATGGACGTTCAGGACCACGGCGAGCCCTGCCGCCAAGGCATCGCGCACGACCGACTCGACGCGCGAGGCGAAGGCAGGGTCGATGGCGAACGGGGGCACCTTGCCGGCATGCGCCGACCAACGGACAGGGATGCGCACGCTGTCAAAGCCGGCGCGGCGGATGTTGGCGAAGTCGCCCTCGCGGATGCGGACGCCCCAGGCGCCCTCGGACGGCGCCTCGAGGCAGTTGCCCATGTTGAGGCCGCGCCCGAGGCGGCGCTGCTGGGCGTGGACATCCTCCGCCTGGGCCAGCCCGGCCGTCAGGGCGAGAAGGAGCGCCAGGAGCCGGCTCATGGGACGCTCAGGGCTTGGGCGAGGCGGGGGCGGCCGGGGCGGGCACGCGCAGGCGCCGCTCGCTGACCTCGGACAGGACCCGGGCGAGGAAGTCGTCCAGCGGCATGGTACCGTCCATCGACCGGTCAGCCCTTGATCGGACCGACACGAGGCCGGCCTCGACCTCCTTGGCGCCGAGAACGAGCATGTGGGCGACGCGCTCGACCTCGCCGCGGCGGATCTTGGCGCCGAGCTTGTCGCTCGCCTCGTCAAGGGTCGCGCGGAGGCCTGCCGCCCGGAGCTTGGCGACCACCTCGCGCCCCTTGGGCAGCAGGTCGTCGTTGAGCGTGAGCACGCGGACCTGCTCGGGAGCGAGCCACGTGGGGAAGTCGCCGGCGAAATGCTCGATGAGGATGCCGACGAAGCGCTCCATCGAGCCGAACGGGGCCCGGTGGATCATCACGGGGCGGTGGGGCTTGTTGTCGGCGCCGGTGTAGGACAGGTCGAAGCGCTCGGGTAGGTTGAAGTCGACCTGCACCGTGCCCAGCTGCCACTCGCGGCCGATGACGTCCCTCACCACGAAGTCGATCTTCGGCCCGTAGAAGGCGGCCTCGCCGGCCTCCTCGCTGAAGGGGACGCCGAGCGTGGCCGCGGCGGCGCGGCAGGCGGCCTCGGCCTTGTCCCAGTTCTCCTTGCTCCCGGTGTACTTGGACGAGTCGGGCGCGCGGAGGCCGACGCGGACGCGATAGTCGTCCAGGCCGAGGGTGCGCAGGACGACCTTCACCAGCTCGAGGCAGCCGAGCACCTCGGGCCCGACCTGGTCCTCGGTGCAGAAGAGGTGCCCGTCGTCTTGCGTGAAGCCGCGGACCCGGGTCATGCCGTTGAGCTCGCCCGACTGCTCCCAGCGGTAGACGGTGCCGAACTCGGCCAGGCGGACCGGCAGGTCGCGGTAGGAGTGGGGCTGGGAGGCGAAGATCCGGATGTGGTGGGGGCAGTTCATCGGCTTCAGGAGGAAGCCCTGGACGGCGCCCGACTCGAGGCGGTTGGTCAGCTCCCCGCAGCCGCAACCCTCCTTGGCGAGCAGCTCCATCGCCTCGCGCTCCACCAGCGGCGGGAACTGGGCGTCCTTGTAGTAGGGGAAGTGCCCCGAGGTGCGGTAGAGGTCGAGGTTGCCGATGTGGGGCGTGAAGACCTGCTGGTAACCTGTGGCGAAGAGCCGCTCGGAGATGAAGGTCTGCAGCTCCTGGCGGACGACCGCGCCGTTGGGCGTCCAGAGCACGAGCCCCTGCCCCACCTTCTCGTCGATGTGGAACAGCCGCAGGTCGCGGCCGAGCTTGCGGTGGTCGCGCTTCCGCGCCTCCTCGATGCGGGCGAGGTGCTGCTCCATCTCGTCCTTGGTGGCGAAGGCGGTGCCATAGATGCGCTGGAGCTGCTTGTTGCGCTCGTCCCCGCGGTGGAAGGCGCCCGCGATGGAGAGGAGCTTGAACGCCTTGACCTGGGCGGTGTAGCGGACGTGGGTGCCGGCGCAGAGGTCGGCGAACTCGCCGTTGTGGTAGAAGCTGATGGCCTCGCCCTCGGGGATGTCGGCCAGGCGCCCGAGCTTGTAGCGCTCCTGCCCGCGCTCGCGGATGAGCGCCTCGGCCTCCGCGCGGGTCATCTCCTTGCGCTCAAAGCGCTGGTTCTCCTTGGTGATCTTTCGCATCTCGTCCTCGATGCGCGCGAGGTCCTCGGCGGTGAAGGCATGGTCGAGGTCGAAGTCGTAGTAGAAACCGGCGTCGGTCGGCGGGCCGATGTCGAGCTTGGCCTCCGGGAAGAGGCGGAGGACGGCGGCGCCCAGCATGTGGGCGGCGGAGTGCCGGATCTCCTGGAGGGGCGTCATCTGGGGGCGGCTGGACTGCATGGCGGGAAGATTTCGTAGGACTTGCCGCGGGATGGGCAAGGGGTATTAGGAAAGCAGCAGCCGACAGGGGCGCCCCGGCTCGCCCCCCCGGGGACGCTCGAACGGGCATCTTGGACCAAGGTGCCACATGGCGCCCTAACCCGTGGAGCCAAAAAGAAGGCAGGCGAAAAGGATGAGCAACAGGGCCTGAAAGCACACCGCCAGGAGGGCGACGATGCCAACGTATCTCCAGAACCTTCCCTGCAGTTTGATCGCGGCCTCCGCCGCAACCTCGGAGCGCTCGGCGCCCGCCTGCGGAATGCGGCCCGCGGCCCTCAGCAGGAGGATGCCGGGGTAGACATAGGCCAGCGCGACCGGGAATAACAGCAACCCCAGGAACGCGAGCGCGGGGCCGACATGCGCCTCGCCTTCCTCCGCGAGCATGCCGGCGGCGACAATCCCTATGGCAATCAGGGCAAGTCCGGCGAGAACGGTGAAGGCTGCCCCGAGCAGGAGCGCCATGCCGAGCAACCCGAGCCAAGGACGCGTGCGTCGAAGGACCTCGATGGGATCGTCGGGCGCGGAGGCTTCCATCGGGAGCGTCATGAGCCGGCGGCCTGGCTGATGGCGATCAGGACAATCGCCCCGACGAGCAGCAAAGCCAGCGAGAGGCCGACGACGATGCATATGCCCAGGTATTTCCAAAGGCGCCGGAGGGCCTCGAGCGCCTTGGCGACGGAGGTCGCGTCGTCGAATGGATGTCGAATGAGGGTCGCAGCGCGAAGGAGCAGGACCGCCGGGTAGACATGGAGAATCGCGAGCGCGCCGTGGACCAGGAACAGGAAGCCAGCGGAGGCCCCGTCATACTCCGGGTTCCTGCTCGCCAATCCCATCGAGTCGGCAAGCAGGAGCAAAAGCATCCCGGCGAGCAGGAGGCCGGCGGCCACCCAGCAGAGAATGCCAACGAGGCGAAGCCAAGGCTGCGCCACGCGAAGCCGCTCAGCGAGGGCGGCGTGGGGGGCGGGCGCAGGACCGGGGGCCATGGGGCGAGTCGACCCTCGGTCCGGGGCGCAGCCGTGGCAAGGGATATCAGGTCACCAGCGCCCTCACTCCCGGACGATCTCGAACCTCAGGCTGACGACCACGCGGACCACCTTGTTGATGGCGGTGGTGTCGAAGTCGTCGCCCGGATTCTCGGGCGAGGTGACCTCGAACATGCCTTGGTTGGCCTCGAGCAGGGCGCCCACCTTGCTGCCCGAGCCGGCGACCAGGACATCGGCGCGACGGCGGGCGTCCTTGGTCGCGGCCTCGAGCAGCTCGCGCCTGGCCTCGTCGAGCTGGGCGATGCGGTAGGCCGGGGCGCCGCGGGAGAGGATGACGTCGTCCACGAACTCAACCGGCTCGAGGGCGAGCTTGGCCAGGACGTCGACCTGGGCGGTGCGCACCAGGATGGCCTGGGAGATGGCGAAGTCGGGCGCGGCGCCGCGGGCGAACCCGCCCAGGTGCTCGGGCTTGGTGCCCGCGGGGGCGGGTAGGAAGCGCTGGAAGCCCTGGGCGCGCGGAAGGATGTCGGCCTCCGGGATGCCCGCCTGCCGGAGCTTGGCCACGAGCTCGTCGCGGCGGCGCTCGAGCTGGGCCCGACCCGCGGCGTAGTTCTCGCCCCGCCAGCTCAGCTGGTAGTTCAGGGTGCCCGTGTCCGCCTTGGCGGCCTGGGTGGCCACGCCGCGAACCGTCAGCTCCGGCTGGGCGCGGCGATGGGCGACCGACTTGGCGATGCGGTCGGAGCCGAGGAAGAAGCCGAGGGCAAGGGTGGTGCCGAGCAGGAAGAAGGCGAGGCGCGAGGTGTTGGGCATGGGGTGCGAAGGGTTCGAGCATGCACAGGCCCCTGCTCGGCGAGAAGCAGGAACCGAGGCCCGCTCCCCCTCCGCCGCTTCCGCCTTCCCAACCGAGCCCGCCCCGCCCTTAATCCCAGGCCTGCCCATGCCCGTCCTGCTGCACGACACCATGTCCCGCGAGCTTCGGCCCCTCCTGCCGCGGCGTCCGGACGGCGTGTACGGCATGTATTGCTGCGGACCCACGGTCTACGGCCCGGCGCACATCGGCAACTTCCGCACCTTCGTCCTGCAGGACACCCTGCGCCGGGTCCTGGAGGCGGAGGGTATCCGCGTGCGCCATGTCCGCAACCTCACCGACGTGGACGACAAGACGATCCGCGGCGCCCAGGCGGCGGGCAAGAGCCTGGCCGACTTCACCCGCGGCTGGACCGAGAAGTTCCATCGCGACTGCGCGGCCCTCAACCTCCTCTCGCCCCACGTCGAGCCCAGCGCCGTCGCCCACATCCCGCAGCAGGTCCGGATGATCGAGGCCCTCGTCGCCCGCGGCCACGCCTATGTGGCGAGCGACGGCTCGGTCTACTTCAAGGTCTGCTCCTGCCCCGACTACGGCAAGCTCTCCCACCTCGACCGTTCCCGGCTGGCCAGCCAGGACACCAACAGCGCCGGCGAGGCCAACGACGCCGACGAGTATGACCGCGAGTCGGCGGCCGACTTCGCCCTCTGGAAGGCGCGCAAGCCCGAGGACGGCGACAACCACTGGCCCAGCCCCTGGGGCGAGGGCCGCCCCGGCTGGCACATCGAGTGCTCGGCCATGTCGCTCGAGCACCTGGGCGCCACCTTCGACCTCCACGCGGGCGGCGTCGACCTCTGCTTCCCCCACCACGAGAACGAGATCGCCCAGAGCGAGTGCGCCACCGGGATCAAGGGCTTCGCGGCCCACTGGTTCCACAGCGCCCACCTCATGGTCGAGGGGCAGAAGATGTCCAAGTCCCTCGGCAACCTCTTCACGCTCGACGACCTTGCCGCCAGGGGCTGGTCGCCCATGGAGGTGCGCTGGGCCCTCCTCGCCGGCCACTACCGCTCGCCGCTCAATTTCACCTTCAAGGGGCTGGACGACGCCCGCTCGGCGCTCGCCAAGCTGGAGAGGGGCTGCGACGCCCTGCTCGCCGCCGCCGGCTTCACCCGCGCCGAGTTCGCGCCGCCGACGGCCCACGAGCCTCGGGTCAGCTGGGGCCGGCTCGAACCCGCCTGGAACCGCCTCCGCGACGACCTCAACGTCCCGGGCGCCCTCGGCGAGGTCTTCAAGACCCTGGCCCACCCCCCGGCCGACCGCGAGGAGGCGAGGCGCGACGTCGCCGGGCTGGCCCGCGTTCTCCTCGCCCTGGGCATCATCCCCTTCGCCCCCCGACCCGCCCTCGAGGCGCCCGCCGAGGTAAGGTCCCTCGCCGACAGACGATGGGCGGCCAAGCAGTCGCGCGACTTCGCCGCGGCCGACGCGCTACGGGCCGAGATCGCGGGGCTTGGCTGGGAGATGCTCGACCGGAAGGACGGCTTCGACCTGAAGCCGCGCTGAGCTCACGCCGGCGTCGCCCGCACTCCACCCAGCCTCACCCCCTTCCCGCCCTTGCCCCAGATCGCACGCAGATCCATCGACGCCCTGCGCGACAAGGCCGACATCGTCTCGCTCGCCGGCGAGTACACCCAGCTCCGCCAGCGCGGGCGCGAGTGGTGGGGCCTGAGCCCCTTCAAGACCGAGCGAACCCCGTCCTTCAAGGTCAACCCCGACAGCGGCCTCTGGTACTGCTTCAGCACGCAGCAGGGCGGCGATGTCTTCAAGCTCGTCATGGCCCGCGAGGGGCTGGACTTCGTCGAGGCGGTCGAGCGCGTCGCCACCCGCTTCGGCCACCAACTCGAGTACGAGAGCGGCCGACCCGGCGAGGCGCCCTCCCTGCGACGCCAGCTCCTCGAGATCCACGACCTCGTGGCCGACTACTGGCACCGCTGCCTGCGCGACGACCCCCAGCACGGCGAGTGGATCCGGCGCTACTGGACCGAGACCCGCCGCTTCCCGCTCGAGGTGGCCGACGATTTCCGCATCGGCCTCGCGCCCGTCGACGACTCCCGGCTCATGCAGGGGCTCATCCGCAAGGGCTTCGAGCCCGCCGCCCTCGCCGGCTCCGGGCTCTTCTTCGGGACCGAGCGCCACCCCGACCCCGCCCGCTGGCGCTGCCGCTTCCGCGGGCGCCTCGTCATCCCGATCAAGGACATCCAGGGCCGGGCCATCGCCTTCACCGCGCGCAGCCTTGAGATCACGCCGCACGACGACCCCACGCGCGAGGCCAAGTACGTCAACTCGCCCGAGACCGAGCTCTTCAAGAAGACACGCACCATCTTCAACTTCGACCGCGCGAAGGACAACCGCCCGGCGGGCGAGCCCTTCGTCCTTGTCGAGGGGCAGCTCGACGCCATTCGCTGCCACTCGGCCGGCATCCCCGGTGCCGTCGCCGCCCAGGGCACCGCCGTCACGGAGGAGCACCTGGTCCAGATCAAGCGCTTCTCGGACCGGCTGCTCGTCTTCCTCGACGCCGACACCGCCGGCCAGAAGGCGGCGCTCCGCCTCCTGCCCATCGGCCTCCGCGCCGGTCTCGACATCCGCTTCGTCGCCGTGCCCGACGGCAAGGACCCCGACGCCTTCTTCTCCGATCCCGCCAACGCCGCGCGCTGGCCCGAGCTCGTCGCCGCCGCCCAGAGCTCGATGCAGTTCTGCGTCCGGTCCCTCATCCCGCCCGAGGCCGCCGGACAGCCGCTGGCCGCGCGCCTCTCACGCCTTGGCGAGCTCTTCCAGGTCCTCGATCAGTGCGGCGCGGAGGAAATCGCCCAGGAAGCCCTGACCGAGGCCGCCCGCATCGCCGGCATCGGCATCCGGGAGGTCCACCTCGCCTACGAGCGCGACCGATCCAACCGCAAAGCCCAGCGTCCGGCCGCCCAGCTACAGGACGCTGCCCCGGGCCTGGCCTCGCCGGATACCTCTCGCCAACCCCTCTCAACACCCGAAACCGATCTCTGCCGCATCCTGTTGTCGAGGGAAGGGTGCGTCATAGAGATTTCACAACTTCTTCCCTTGGAATGGGTTGAGACAGAATCTCCTTCGGGCAAGCTTCTGGCAGCCCTCCTCAACGAGGGGCTCCATGGCGAATTCGACAACCTGAAGTCAGTTCTCGGCCGCCTGGACCCTGATTCCCAGCACACCGCCGCCCAAGTTTCCGGGGAACCTTTGGGCGAGCAGGTTGACGAATCCGAGGTTCGCCGCATGCTCAACGCCGCGCTCCGGTCCTTCCACAGCCGGCACATCCTCTCCCGTATCCGGACGCTGGATGCCCGCATCGCCTCCCTGCCCGCAGGCGACCTCGACTCCCTGGCCCTGTTGCAGCGCGAGAAGATCGGCCTCCGCCGGGCGCTCCAGACACCGCCCTCCCTCTGATTTCCTTCATGCCCTCCAAACGACCCAAGAAGCCCCAGTCCAAGCCCGCCGCCAAGGCCAAGCCGCTCCCCAAGCCGAAGTCGGCCGCACCCGCCAAGGGGGCGCCGAAGGCTGTCGCGGCCGCGAAGCCCGCCAAGCCCTCCGTGATCCCCGCGGTCGCCAAGCTCGCGCCCAAGGCCCCGGCCAAGCCCGAGTCCGTCGCCATCAACGAGAAGGTCCAGGCCCTCATCCGGATGGCCAAGGCCAAGGGCTTCGTCACGGTCCAGAACATCAACGAGGCGATCCCCGAGAGCGCGACCGACCCCGAGCTGATCGAGAACGTGATGAACATCCTCGACGACCTCGAGTACAAGATCCTGGACGAGGACGAGGTCGAGGCCTACCAGCGCAAGCAGGAGTCGGACGACGAGGAGAACACCCGCACGACGCCGGCCGACGCGCCCTACGACCCCTTCAACGTCTACCTCAAGCAGATGGGCCACAAGCCCCTGCTCACCCGCGAGCAGGAGGTCGAGATCTCCAAGCGCATCGAGACGGCCGAGCTCAACGCCCAGGACGTGCTCTTCTCCTGCTGGCTCACCCTCAACTACCAGCTCGACCTCGGCCGCAAGCTCATCCGCAAGGAGGAGCGCTTCGACAAGGTGGTCATCGACAAGAAGGTCGACTCCCGCGACGCCTACTACAAGTCACTGCCCAAGGTGGTCGACGCCGCCGAGAAGCTCGCCAAGCGCCTCGACAAGGCCTGGCAGAAGGTCGAGGCGCAGCGCTCGCCCAAGTCCAAGGAGGCCGAGCGCGCCAAGTTCGGCCGGATCGAGAAGGAGTGCCGCGACGTCCTCCGGCGCTTCTACTTCAAGATGAAGCTCTTTGAGGAGAACATCCTCGACCGCATGGCCCAGGACATCGAGGCCTGCCGCATCCTGGTCGAGCCCACCCTGCCCCAGGTCGGCCCCCGGCGCGCCAAGGCCAAGTCCGTGCGCAGCGAGGTCTCCGCCGCCCGGGCCCGCGAGCTCGAGCGCCAGTACCGCCTGACGCCCGAGCAGCTGCTCGAGATGTCACGCAAGGTCCGCCTCCACCTCACCGAGGCCCAGCGGGCCAAGACCGAGATGGTGGAGCACAACCTTCGCCTCGTCATCTCCATCGCCAAGAAATACCAGAACCGCGGCCTGCTCTTCACCGACCTCATCCAGGAGGGCAACATGGGGCTGGTCAAGGCGGTCGAGAAGTTCGAGTACCGCCGCGGCTACAAGTTCTCGACCTACGCCACCTGGTGGATCCGCCAGGCCATCACCCGGTCCATCGCCGACCAGGCGCGCACCATCCGCATCCCGGTCCACATGATCGAGACCCTCAACAAGGTCATGCAGGTGCAGAAGCAGCTCACCCAGGAGCTCGGCCACGAGCCCACCGCCGAGGAGGTCGCGGGCGAGATGCAGATGCCCGTCGACCGCGTCCAGCAGATCATGAAGATGGCCCAGCAGCCCATCTCCCTGCAGTCGCCGGTCGGCGACGGCGAGGACACCTCCCTGGGCGACTTCATCGAGGACAAGACGGCGGAGAACCCCAGCGACTCCGCCTCGACCCGCCTGCTCCGCGAGAAGATCGACAACGTGCTCCACTCCCTCGCCCCGCGCGAGAAGGAGGTCCTCATGCTGCGTTTCGGCCTCCAGGACGGCTACCCCCGGACCCTCGAGGAGGTCGGCCGCCATTTCCGGGTCACCCGCGAGCGCATCCGGCAGATCGAGGCCAAGGCCCTCCGCAAGATGCGCCACCCCACCCGCATGCGACAGCTGCAGGGCGACTTCGAGGGCGACCTCGACACCTCCGGGCCCGGCTTCGACCAGTTCCGCAAGGACCTCGCCGCCGAGTCGCCGCCCCCCGCCGGCGCCGAGCCCCGCAAGCCCCAGCCTTGACCCGGGCCCTGCTCGCGGCGTGCCTCCTCGCCGGCTGCTCCGCGCAGCCGGCCTTCCGTCGCGGCGCCCCGGCGCCGGGGCCGCGGCCCCCGTCCTCCGACTTCAGCCGCGCGGCCGGGGCGGCGGCGAGCCGGCATGCTGGAACCGTCCTCTCGGCCCAGCCCGCGCTCGTGCGGCTCGCCCAGCCCGACCGCCCGCAGCCCGAGGGTGTCCTCCTCGTCGCGCGCGAGCCGGACCTCCGGCCGGCCGCCCTGCTCCGCGTGATCTCGCGGCGCGGGGCCGTCGTCCAGGTCGCGGTCGAGCGGGGCGCGGCGCGCGCCGGACTCGAGGTCGTCGAGCCCTCGCCCGCGCTCGCCGCCGAGGCCGCGCGGCTTCCCGCGGCGCGCTGACCCGCGCTTGACGCGGGAGGGTGTCGGCCGCACGGTCGACTCCCCATGCTCCAAGCCGGCATCGTCGGTCTCCCCAACGTCGGGAAGTCCACCCTCTTCAACGCCCTCACCCGCTCGCGCAAGGCGGAGGCGGCCAACTACCCCTTCTGCACCATCGAGCCCAACGTCGGCGTGGTCGAGGTGCCCGACGCCCGCCTGGCCGTCCTGCGCGACATCGCCGGCACCCAGGTCGTCATCCCCGCCGCCATCGAGTTCGTCGACATCGCGGGCCTTGTCGCCGGCGCCTCCAAGGGCGAGGGCCTGGGCAACAAGTTCCTCGCCAACATCCGCGAGGTCGACGCCATCGTGCACGTCGTCCGCTGCTTCGTGAACGACGACATCGTCCACAGCATGGGCAAGGTCGACCCCGTCCGCGACATCGAGGTGATCAACACCGAGCTCATCCTCGCCGACCTGCAGTCGGCCGAGCAGCAGCTCGACCGCAACCAGAAGAAGGCCAAGGGCCAGGACAAGGAGGCGCAGGCCTGCGTCGGGCTCCTCACCCGGCTGGTCGCCCACCTCAACGAGGGCAAACCCGCGTCCTCCCTCGCCATGGCCGAGGACGAGCGTCCCCGCCTGAAGTCGTTCGCCCTCCTGTCCGCCAAGTCCGTGCTCTACGCCTGCAACGTGGCGGAGTCCGACCTGGCCAACCCCGACGCCAACCCCCACGTCCAGGCCGTGCGCCGCTACGCCGCCGACCACCACGGCTGCGAGTCGGTCGTCATCTGCGCCCAGGTCGAGGCCGAGCTCTGCGAGCTGCCCCCCGCCGAGGCCGCGGAGTTCCTCGCCTCGCTCGGCGTGGCCGACTCCGGCGTCTCCGCCCTCATCCGCGGCGCCTACCACCTGCTCGGCCTCGCCACCTACTTCACCGCCGGCGAGAAGGAGGTCCGCGCCTGGACCTTCCGGCAGGGCATGACCGCCCCCCAGTGCGCGGGCGTCATCCACACCGACTTCGAGAAGGGCTTCATCAAGGCCGAGGTCGTGGCCTACGACGACCTCCGCCAGCTCGGGTCGGTCGCGGCGGCCCGCGACGCCGGCAAGTACCGGCTGGAGGGAAGGGATTACCTTTTCAAGGACGGGGACGTCGCCCTCTTCCGGTTCGCCAACTGAGGGAACCCCTGTCGCGCCGGGGCTGTCACCCCCCCATGCGCGTCGCCTTCCTCCTGCTGGGAACCGTCCTCGGCGCATGGGCGTCCGAGCCAGCCCCGCGCCCGAACATCATCCTCGTCATCGCCGAGGACATGAGCGCCGACATGGGCTGCTACGGCGCCCCCGACGCCCGCACGCCCAACCTCGACCGCCTCGCCTCCGAGGGCGTCCGCTTCACCCGCGCCTTCACCCACGCCCCGGTCTGCGCCCCTTCGCGCAGCGGGATGATCAGCGGCCTGAGCCCCCTTCGCTACGGTGGCCAGCACATGCGCTCCCAGGTCGTCCGGCACCCCGCGCCGTTCACCCAAGCCATGGCCGCCGCCGGCTACACCGTGCTCTGGCCGGGCAAGACCGACCTCCAGGGCCTGCCCGACAAGGCGCTCGGGGCGAGCCGACAAGCCTGGCTCGACCGCGCCCCGCCCAAGGGACCCTTCCTCGCCTACCACAGCATCGGCCTGACCCACGAGTCGCAGGTCCGAGCCAACGACGCCCGCCACGCCCGCAGCACCCGCGAGCTCCGTCCGGAGGATCGCCGCGACCCCGCGAAGGTCGCCCTGCCCTCCCTCTACCCGGACGATCCCGCCGTCCGCCGCGAGCTCGCGCACTATCACGAGCTCGTCACGGCAGCAGACCTCGAGGTCGGCAAGGTGCTCGACTGGGTCCGGCGACACGGCCTTGAGCGCGACACCCTGGTCCTCTTCACCGCCGACCACGGGCGCGGCATGCCCCGCTTCAAGCGGTCGGTCAAGGACAGCGGTACGCGCGTGCCGCTCCTCGCCCGCTGGCCGGCCCACCTCAAGGCGGGCGGCGTGCGAGAGGATCTCGTGCAATGGCTCGATTTCGCCCCCACCTTCCTCGCCTTGGCCGGCGCCCCCCTGCCAACCGGGCTCGACGGCGCCCCGTTCCTGGATTCCCCCGTGGCCGGACGCCGCTATGTTCACGCCTTCCGCGACCACATGGACGAGGATCGCGATCAGGTCCGCAGCGTCCGGGACCTGCGCTATCGCTACGTGCGCAACCTGGTCCCATCCCAAAGCGAGTCAGGCCGGGTCGCCTACCAGGAAGCCGGACAGACCATGCAGGCCCTTCGCGCCTGGCATGCCGCGGGCAAGCTGACCGACCAACAGGCAGCCTACCTCGAGCCCGGCCGCCCTTCCGAGCAGCTCTTCGACACCGAAACCGACCCCTGGGAGACCCGCGACCTGGCCAGGGACCCCGCCCACGCCCCCAAGCTGGCCGAGCTTCGCGCCGAGTGCGACCGCTGGCTGGCCTCCCTGGGCCCCCTGGCCTCCCTGGGCCCCGACGAGCTCGCCCGGCAGGGCGTCATCCGACCCCGCTCCACCGAATATGCCCGGCAACCGGCAACCGGACGGCTGGAGGAATCCACCCCCACCAAATAACACCATCGTCCAGTTGCGCTTCCCTCCGCCCGGTTTCCCCTTTCTGTCATCCTGTCTCCATGCGCCACCTTCCCCTCATCGCCTCCCTCCTTCTCGCCGGATGCGAACCTGAGCCGACAATCAGGAGCTACCAGGTGCCGCGCGACGGCGGCACGGTCGCGCCCTCGCCGGCGGCCCCCTCCGCAGGCAAGCCCGCCATGCAGGCCAGCCCCGAGATGGTTGCGGCCGCGGCGAAAGAGGGGCGGCCCTCCTTCCCCGCGGCTCCCTCCGGCTGGACCGCCAAGGATCCGGGAGCCATGCGCAAGGGGAGCTGGTCGGTCGGCCCGGCGGACGCCGCGGCGGACCTCGCCGTGACCGTCTTCCCCGGTGATGTCGGCGGCCGTGTCGCCAACTTCAACCGCTGGCGTCAGCAACTCGGCCTGGCCCCCGCGACCGCCGAGGCCTTCGACGCCATCCAGGTGGCCAAGGTCGGCAGCCTCGAGGGAGAGGTTGTCCAATTCACCTCGGCCGACGGCGCCACGGTGACCCGCGCCGTGCTGGTGGCCCACAAGGGCTCGACTTGGTTCTTCAAGCTCACGGGCCCGGCCGCGACCGTCAAGGCGGCCTCCGGACCCTTCGACGCCTTCGTCGCCGCCACCCAGCTGCCCTGATCCATGCGCCTCCTCGACCTCCTCGCCTCGCTCCGGCTGACCGTCGTCCTGCTGTCGGCGTCCATGGTGCTGGTCTTCATCGCCACCCTCGAGCAGGTGCCCTGGGGCGTCTGGCACATCCAGGACGAGTACTTCGAGTCGTGGTGGGTGCTCTATCCCCTGAGCAAGCAGGCAGCCTTCCACTTCCCCCTTCCCGGCGGCTTCCTCCTGGGCCTGCTGCTTTGCCTCAACCTGACCGCCGCGCATTTCCGCCACTACCGCCCCGGCTGGGGCCGGGCCGGCATCTCGCTCATCCACGGCGGCCTCCTGCTCCTGCTCGTCGGCGGGTTCGCCATCGCGCGCTGGCAGAAGGAATCCGCCCTCATCTTCGCGGAGGGTCAGACCAAGTCCTACACGGAGGCGTTCCGCGACCACGAGGTCTCCATCGTCGAGGTGACCGACCCGGCCGTCGACCATGTCGACGTCCTTCCCGCCGCGATGCTGCGCCAGGGAGAGGTCGAGGCCAAGGTGGGCCGCAACGGCCAGCTCGTGGCCAAGGTCCGCGACTTCCAGCCCAACGCCATCGTTCGCCCCCTCTCCCAATCGCCTGAGCTCAGGCCCCTCGCCCTCGCGAATGCGGCCGGCCTCGCCGCGCGCCAGCCGATGGGCGTCGGGCCCCTGCCCGAGTCCTTCGACGACAACCGGCCCAACAACCCCTTCGCCATCGTTCAGCTCCGGCACGGGGACGAGACCGTCGAGGTCGCGACCTGCCTGCTCTTTCACGAGAATTTCCCTCCCCAGCGCGTCGAGATCGGCGGTCGCGCCTACGAGGTCGGGCTGCGGCGCGAGCGCACCTACCTGCCCTTCTCGCTCGAGCTGAGGAAGTTCATCCATGAGCGGCATCCGGGGACGGACATCCCCCGCCGCTTCGCCAGCGACGTGGTCTTGAGGGACGGCGACAGCCGCCGCGAGTTCTTCATCTCCATGAACGAGCCCCTGCGCCACGGCGGGTTCACCTTCTACCAATCGAGCTATGGCGAGGACAACGGGAAGGCCATGTCCGTCCTCCAGGTCGTCCGCAACCCCGCCGCCTGGATGCCCTACGTCGCGGTGGGCGTCATGTCCCTTGGGCTCCTGCTCCATTTCGGCGTGATGCTCGCCCGATTCCTCTCGCGACGGGCCCCGGCCAAGGCCGCCGCGCTCCTCCTGCTCGCCGCGCTCCTGCCCGCCGACGCCTCCGCGCAGTCGACCAAGGAGGCCGACGCCCGGGCCGCGGGATCGCGCGAGGAGCTCGCCCACGGCTTCGGCAAGCTCCCGGTGCAATGGAACGGGCGCATCGTCCCCGTCGAGCTGGTCGCGTCCAACACCCTCCTGCAGATCCGCGGCCGGCGCACGGTCGCGCTCGACGAGGTCGACCGCATCGTCTTCGGCAAGCCGCGCGACGCCTGGACGGCCGAGGAGCGCGCCAAGGCCGAGGCCCGGCGTCCGCAATTGAGCGAGGCCGCCCTCGCCTCCCTTGCCAAGCGACCGATGCGCCTCGAGGGCGGCGCCCTCACCGCCTCCGAATGGATGGCCGAGACCGCCTTCCGCCCCTGGGTCTCCCGCCACCTCCGCGTCTTCCGGGTCGACCATCCCTCCGTCCACGGCATCCTCGGCCGCGCCCAGGGCGAGTCGAAGTGGTACAGCTGGCACGAGCTGCTCAGCGCGCTCGAGCCCATCGAGGCGGCGGCCAAGCAGGCGCGAGGCCGACCCCAGGCGGACCGCGACGCCACCGACCGCGCCCTCCTCAACCTGGAGTCCGCCCTCCGGTCATACGCCACGGTCAGCCTCGCCTTCGTTCCTCCCGACCTGCCCCCCGACATCTCGCCGACCCAGGAGTACCGGGCTTGGATCGGCTCGCTGCAGCGGGCCGCGGTTGAGCTGGCCCGCAACCGGCAGGAGGGCAACAACCGCATCGACCCCGAGCTCCAGGAAACGCTGCGCTCCCTTCTCGACCGCTACCAGTCGATGGCCCGCGAGGGCACGGTCGGACTTGTGCCGCGGCCGGACACCGAGCGCTGGTCAACCCTCGGGGGCGCCCTGCTCGAGGCCGCCGAGGGCAAGCCGCTCGACCAGCCCGACGTCGTCCCCGCCTACGCCCGGATGGCCGAGGCCTGGCGCGAGGGGCGCGACGCCGACGTCGCGGGCGAGATCCGCGTCCTGTCGGCTAGGCTCGGCGGCGCCCACAACGCCAAGGTCGCCGTCGAGGCCGGCTTCATCCGCGCCGAGCCCTTCTACAAGGCCTTGCTCGCCTACGTCGGACTGCTGCTCCTCTCCCTCGCCCACTGGCTGACCGGCAAGGACGCGCTCCGCGTCTGGGGCGTGCGCCTCGCCTGGGCGGTCTTCGCCCTGCACACCGCCGCCATCCTCACCCGGATGCTGATCCACGGCTACGCCCCCGTGACCAACCTCTACGGCTCCACCATCTTCGTCGCATGGGGCGCCGTGCTCCTCGGGCTCCTGCTCGAGGGGTCCTGGCGCAACGGCCTCGGCGTCGCCTCCGCCTGCGCGGCGGGCTTCGGCTCGCTCATCGTCGCCCACAACCTCTCGCTCGCCGGCGAGGATGCCATCGAGAGCGTGCGGGCGGTGCTCGACTCCAACTTCTGGCTCTCGACGCACGTCACCATCATCACCCTGGGCTACTCCGCGATGTTCGTCGCCGGGATGCTCGCCACCTTCCACCTGGTCGGGCGGCTTGTCTCGCGGTCCTACGTCGCCAACGAGCCCACCCAGGCCGCCATCGACCGCGCGTCCTACGGCGTCCTTGCCTTCGCCGTCACCGCGTCGTTCATCGGCACGATGCTGGGCGGCATCTGGGCCGACCAGAGCTGGGGGCGATTCTGGGGATGGGACCCCAAGGAGAACGGCGCCCTCCTCATCGTCCTCTGGTGCGCCCTCGCCCTCCATGCCCGCTGGGGACGGCTGATCGACCGCGAGGGCCTGATGCAGCTCCTCGTCTTCGGCAACGTCGTCACCGCCTGGTCCTGGTTCGGCACCAACCTGCTCGGCGTCGGCCTCCACAGCTACGGCTTTACCGAGTCGGGCTTCTTCTGGCTCAGCTTCTACGCCGCCAGCCAGCTGGCCGTGATCGCCCTCGGCTGGCTCCCCGCCCGCGGCGGCGCCAAGCCGGCCGCGGATCTCGCATGAGCGAGGCCGGCTCGCCCTGGTTCTGCGTGCGCTGCAAGCCGCGGCAGGAGCGGGTCGCGGCCGGCCAGCTCGCCAGCCTCGAGGGCCTGGAGCTCCTCTTTCCCCGCGCCCGCAGGCGGCGCGCCGGCAGGTCGGGGGCCCGCGAGGTCGTCGAGCCCCTCTTTCCCGGCTACCTCTTCGCCTCGTTCGACCCGGCTGAGCTCGCCTCCCAGGTGGGGCACTGCCGCGGGGTGCTCCAACTTGTGCGCAAGGCGGGCAAGGCGGTGGACGTTGAGCCGAAGGTCATCGCCGAGCTGCGCGCCCTCGGCGACGGCGGCGTGATCGACGCCATGGATCCCCTTCCCCTTCCGGGCCAGAAAGTGAAGGTCCTTCGCGGTCTCTTTCTCGGCGAGGAGGGCGAGGTTGTCCGCCTCGCCGAGCCATCGCGCCGGGTCAAGGTGCTGCTCCAGCTCCTCGGCGCCGACCATGTCGTCGAGCTCCCGGCCGACGACGTCGGCCCCGCCCCCGCCGAGCGATGATCTTCGGCGACCTCGCCCAATGGCGCCGCCTCGCGCCCGACCTCCCCGGCATGCCCGCAGCCTTCGCCTGGCTCGAGTCGCTCCGGACTGACGCGCCGTCGGGCAAGTTCGCCCTCGACGGCGGGCTGGTCGGCGGGATCGACCGCTACCGCACGGCGCCCTCGGCCGACAAGGCCTGGGAGGCGCACCGGCTGCACGGCGACATCCAGTTGCTGCTCCAAGGCGAGGAGCTCTGCGGCTACGGCCTGCTCGACGGGCTGACTGTCACGCGGCCTTACGACCTCGCCAAGGACACCGAGAAGTACGGGGCCCATCCCTCGCCCGGCCCCGCCCTCCGCCTCGTGCCCGGTCGCTTCGCCATCCTCCTGCCCGGCGAAGCCCACCAGCCGGGCGTCATGACCGAGGCGGGCCCCTGCGACGTCGTCAAGGTGGTGGTCAAGTTCCGCGCCTGAAGCATTTGGCTGGCGGTGGGCTCCGCGGTCGGGCTTGGATGGAGCCATGCCCAATGGCTGCCAGCTGATCCTCGCCCTCGACGTCGAGACCAAGGAGGAGGCCCTCGCCCTCGCCAAGCCTCTCGCTGGCAACCTGCGCTGGGTGAAGCTCGGCCTCCAGCTGTTCACCCGCCATGGCCCGGGTATCGTCGACGACTTCGCCGACCTCGGCTTCGAGGTCTTCCTCGACCTCAAGCTCCACGACATCCCCAACACGGTCGCCTCGGCGATCAGGAGCCTCCGCGGCCGCCCCTGCTCCCTCCTCACCCTCCACGCCGCCGGCGGACCCGAGATGCTCGCCCGGGCGGCCGAGGCCGCGCGCGACGCCCTGCCCTCCTGCCGGCTCCTCGGCGTGACCGTGCTCACCTCGATGGACCAGGCCCAGCTCGGCGCCGTCGGCATCTCCCGCTCGGCCGAGGACCAGGTCCGCCTGCTCGGCACGATGGCCACGGCCTCCGGCATCGACGGCCTCGTGTGCTCGCCGCTCGAGCTTCCCGTGCTCCGATCCGCGCTCGGTGCCAAACCCTTCCTCGTCACCCCCGGCATCCGTTACCCCGACGCCAAGGGCGACGACCAGAGCCGCGTCATGACCCCCGCCCAGGCCGCCGCGGCCGGCGCCTCCGCCATCGTCGTCGGGCGCCCCATCCTCAAGGACCGCGACCCCGCCGCCATCGCCCTGCGCATCCGCCGCGAGATCGGCGAGACGGCATGAGCGACGCGCGACCCGACATCCTCATCCTGCTCGCCGCCGGCTCCGCCCGGCGCATGCAGGGCATGGTCGAGGACAAGGTCTGCGCCGCCTTGGCCGGAAGGCCCGCCTTCCTCCACAGCCTGGCCGCCTTCGCCGCCGTCGGAACCGTCGGCAGGGTCATCGTGGCCCACCGCGACGAGCCCCAGCGCCGCCGGATGCAGGAGCTGCTCGAAAGCCAGGGACAAGGCCTCGGGGTCGACACCTGGGTCGTCGGCGGCGGCGAGCGCCAGGACTCCTTCCTCGCCGCCCTCGAGGCTGCCGGAACCGGCAACCCCCTCGTGCACATCCACGACGGCGCGCGCCCCCTCATCACGCCCGACGCCATCCGACTGGTCCGCGCCCGCGCCCTCGAGTCCGGAGCCGCCATCCTCGCCAGCCGCAGCGCCGACACCGTCAAGCTGGCCCGCCCCGGAACGACGACCGTGGAGAGCTCGCCCGACCGCCAGCTCGTCTGGTCGGCCGAGACCCCGCAGGTCTTCCGACTCGAGCTCGTTCGCGAGGCCTATCGCCGAGCCCGCCAGGACGCCCGCCGGGTGACCGACGACTCCTCCGCCGTCTCGCTCGCCGGCCATGAGGTCAGCCTGGTCGAGAATCCCGACCCCAACCTCAAGATCACGCGGCCCTCCGACCTTGCGGTCGCCGAGGCGATTCTGCGTTCCCGGGCCGCCCGGCCGCAGCCTCAGTAACCGAGCTTGCGGAACTCGGCGTCGAGCAAGACCTGGAACTGCTGGATATCCTCGGCGGACGGACGGTAACCCGGGGTCGCCGGCACGAGTCCGGGCCGACCCTCGTTGTCCACATACCAATCGGCCGCCTGGCCGTCCGAGAAGGTCACCTTGCCGCTGATCATCGCCCCGGGGCGCGCCAAGGTGTCGGTCACGACCTTCACGGAGCCGGCGGCGGGAGCGGCGGGAGCCCCGGCGGTGTCGGCGGGAGGCTCGGCCACGGCCTCCGCAGGGGGCACCTGGACGGGCTCGGGCTTGTCCTGCAGGACGGCGCCGAGGTCGTCGACAAGGAACCGCACGTCCATGTAGGTCAGGGTGATGCCGAAATCGGACATCAGACGGCGCTGGACATCCGAAAGGGTCGCGCCCTCGGCCACCCATCGGGAAACCTGCTGGAGTTGCTCGGGCGTGGGCTTGGACATGCCCACGACAAAGCCGATATCGGCGGTTTTTTCAAGCGCAGGAGGGGCTTGGCTCGCCTTTGGCGACGTTTCCCCCTCAATCCCGCCCATGAGCCAAGGCTGGAAGACCGCCGGAACCTACGCCGACATCGTCTATGAGAAGAAGGACGGCGTCGCCCGCGTCACCATCAACCGCCCCCACCGCCGCAACGCCTTCACCCCCGACACCGTGGCCGAGATGATCGCGGCCTTCTCCGACGCCCGCGACGACACGTCCGTCGGCGTCGTCCTTCTCCGGGGGGCCAATCCCCAGACCGACGGCAAGCACGCCTTCTGCTCCGGCGGCGACCAGCGCATCCGGGGCGACCAGGCCGGAGGCTACGTCGGCAAGGACGGCGTCCCGCGCCTCAACGTCCTCGACCTCCAGCGCCTCATCCGCTCGATGCCCAAGGTCGTCATCGCCCTCGTCTCCGGCTACGCCATCGGCGGGGGCCACGTCCTGCACGTCGTCTGCGACCTCACCCTCGCCGCCGACAACGCCGTCTTCGGCCAGACCGGACCCCGCGTCGGCAGCTTCGACGGCGGCTTCGGCTCCTCCTACCTCGCGCGCATCGTCGGCCAGAAGAAGGCGCGCGAGATCTGGTACCTCTGCCGCCAATACAACGCGCGCGAGGCCCTTGAGATGGGCCTGGTCAACGCCGTCGTGCCCGTCGACCGCCTCGACGCCGAGGGCGAGCAATGGGCGTCGGAAATCCTCCGCCACAGCCCCCTCGCCATCCGCTGCCTCAAGTCCGCCTTCAACGCCGAGCTCGACGGCCAGGCCGGCATCCAGGAGCTGGCCGGCAACGCCACCCTTCTCTACTACCTCACCCAGCAGGGCGAGGAAGGACACCGCGCGTACGTCGAGAAGCGCCCGCCGAACTTCCGCCAGTATCCCTGGCTGCCCTGAGGTGCGACTGACCGAGCTCGCCCACGCCCTGCTCGCCGAGACCCTCGGTCCCGGCGCCAAGGCGGTCGACGCCACCGCCGGCAACGGCCACGACACCCTCTTCCTCGCCCGCCAGGTGGGCCCCTCGGGCAAGATCGTCGCGCTGGACATCCAGCCGCTCGCCGCCGCCGCAACCCGCGCCCGCCTCGCGCAGGCCGGCCTGGACGGCAACTGCGACATCCGGGTGGCCGACCACGCCGCGCTCGGAAGCATCCTGCCCGACGACTTCCGCGGTTCGACCGACGGCGTCATCCTCAACCTCGGCTACCTCCCCGGCTCGGACCACGCCGTCACCACCCGTCCCGCCGCCACCCTCGCCGCCCTCCGCGCCGCCCTCGGCTCCCTGCGCCCCGGCGGGCGCCTCGTCTGCGTCGCCTACACCGGGCACCCCGGCGGCGAGGAGGAAGGCGCGGCCGTCGCCGCCTTCGCCGAGGACTGCCGAACGGAAGGCCACGCCGTCGACATCCGTCAACGCGAGCCCGGCTCGGGCAAACCCTGGCTCCTCGCCGTCACCCGCGCCCGATGACCCCGCCCATGGGCAAGATCGTGGTGCTCGGCGGAACCGGTTTCGTCGGCCGGGCCCTCGTCGAGGCGCTCGGCGCCCGGAACGCCACCCTCTTCCGCTCCAGAACCGGCGGTCCCGGCGGCTACGACACCGCCAAGGGCTGGATGGACGCCGAGACGCTCCGCGGCGCCGACGCCGTCGTCAACCTCGCCGGCTCGCCCATCGCCGTCCGCTGGACCGCGTCGGCTCGCCGCGAGATCCAGGCCAGCCGAGCCGCCACCACCGCCCTGCTCGTCGGCACCCTCGCCCGCGCCGGCATCTCCCCGCGCGTCCTTGTCTCCCTCTCCGGCGCCAACCGCTACGCCGCCCACCCCGACGCCGTGCTCGACGAGTCCTCGCCGCTCGACACCCGCTCCTTCCTGGGCGGCGTCTGCCGGGACTGGGAAGCGCCCCTCTCCCACCTCCCGCCCTCGACCCGCTCCGTCATCCTGCCCACCGGCGTCGTCATCGGACCCGGAGGCGCCATGGCCAAGCTCGCGCCCCTCTTCCGGCTCGGCCTCGGCGGACGCCTGGGGCATGGCCGTCAATGGATGCCCTGGATCGGACGCCGCGACCTCGTCGGCCTCATCCTCCACTGCCTCGCGACGGAAGGCCCGGCCGGAATCCTCAACGCCGTCAATCCGGAGCCGGTCACCAACCGGGAGTTCACCCGGGTTGTCGCCGCGGCTGCCCGGCGCCCCGCCGTCATGCCCGCCCCCGCCTGGGCCCTGCGCCTAGCCTACGGGCAGATGGCCGAGGAAACCCTCCTGGACAGCCGGAGGGTCGTGCCCACCGCCACCCTGAGGTCGGGCTTCCGGTTCTCCGAGTCCCTGGCGGAGGCGGTGTCCGCCAGCCTGCGCTAGCGCCACCAGCCAGCGGCAGCTGGACGCTTTGGGGTTGAAGGGAGACTTGCGGCTTGGGATTGTCACCCGCCGTGCGCGCCCTCCCCCTCCTCCTGCTGCTGACGCTGCTGACCGGCTGCGACAACGCCAACGTCGCCGGCGAAGGTCCGGAGACCGAGCACCCCGACTATCGCCAAGGCAGCGCCCTTCTCCAGCAAGGCGACAACCGCCGAGCCCTCAATTGCTTTCTCAACGTGATCGCCGACCGAAGGGAGTCGCCCGAGGCCCATCTTGAGGCGGGTCGCCTCTACCTTGAGCTGAAGGAGCCCCTCCCCGCCATCTACCACCTCAAGCAGAGCATCCGGCTCAAGAACCGGCCCGAGCGCGTCGCCTCGATCGCCCAGCTCATCCGCACCGCCGAGAAGCAGTTCATGCAGCAGATTCCCGGCCAACCCTTCGATCCCGAGGCGGGCGTCATCAGCGTCGACACCAGCCAGCGCATCGCCCAGCTCCAGGCCGAAAACAGCCGGCTCAAGCGCGAGCTCGAGGAGCTCCTGCGCCAAGGACGCGGAGCGCCCGCCGCCGGCTCGACGCTCATCAACCTCGGCGCCGCCGCGCCCGCGACGCCCGCCGCTGCGCCCACCGCTCCGCTCCCGGCCGGCGCGCGCTCCTACACGACCGTGGCGGGCGACACCCTGTTTGGGATCTCCCGCAAGGCGTACGGCACGCCCACCCGCTGGCAGGACATCCAGCGCGCCAACGCCGACAAGCTCGGGAGCAGCACCCAGGTCCGGCCCGGAATGGTCCTCGTCATCCCGCAGTGAGGCGATGCGGATAACGCGGGTCAGGGCGGCCGACTTCCGCAACCTCGCGTTCGCGGACGTCGATCTCGACTCCCCCCGCGTCTTCCTGCTCGGGCCCAACGGACAGGGAAAGACCAACCTGCTCGAGGCCGCCGGGCTGGTCACCGCCCTGCGCTCCTTCCGCGTGACCGACATCGACCCCCTCGTCCGCGTGGGGTGCGCCGAGGCCCGCGTCCGCGTCGACCTCCACCTCGGCGCGGAGGGTCCTTGCTCCGTCGAGGCGACCCTCGCCAAGGGGTCGCGACGCGCCAAGGTCGACGGCGCCCCGGTCGCCTCGGCCGCCGAGCTCATCCCGCGCTTCCCCACCGTCGTCTTCTGCTCCGACGACCTCCGCCTCGTCCGCGGCTCGCCCGGCAACCGCCGCCGCTGGCTCGACCTCGCCCTGAGCGGCACCGACGCCGCCTACCTTCGCAACCTTCGCGCCTACACCCGTGCCCTCGAGAGCCGCAACGCCCTCCTGCGCTCGGGCGAGGCCGACGACGCCCAGCTCGAGGCGATCGAGCGCGCCATGGCCGAGCCCGCCGCCGGCGTCGCCGCGGCCCGCGCCCAGGCCCTCGCCGACCTGGCACCCCACCTCCGGCAGGTGTGCGACCTCGCCGGATTCTCCGGCCTTGCCGAGCTCGCCCAACGCGCCGACACCCCCGCGGACCAACTGGCCGATGCCTGGCGCGCCGGACGCCGCGTCGACCGCCAGACCGAGACCACCCGCCACGGCCCCCATCGGGACGATTTCGACATCCGCTTCGGCGGGCGCGACGCCGCCACGCACGCCTCGGAGGGACAGCAGCGCCTCCTCGTCCTCGCCCTCTGCCTCGCCCAGCTCCGACGGGCCGACCAGCGGGCAAGCACCCCACCCGTCATCCTGGCCGACGATGTCCTGGGCGAGCTGGACGAGGAGCGCCGGCGCGCCTTCTGGTCCGCGGTCGGCGACACCCACCAGGTCGTCGCCACCGGAACCGTGCCCCCGCCCGACCGCGCCTGGAGGATCATTGAGGTCAGGGACGGCGCCTACACCCCGAGGGACTAGGCTTTCCGCCTTGTGCGGGGGCGGCCGACCTGTTTCCATACCCCCATGTCCGGTTTCCTCATCCCCGCGGCCATCGTGCTGCTCTTCGCCATCTGCATCCTCGGCGTCCTCGTCGTGCTCATGCAGCGCCCCAGCGCCAACGCCGGCATGGGCGCCGCCCTCGGCGGCGGGGCCGCCGAGACCGTCTTCGGCGGCGAGTCCGCCAATGTCCTCACCAAGATCACCGGCGTCCTCACCTTCCTCCTCTTCCTCCTCAGCTTCGGCCTCTACCTGGCCTTCATCGCCGAGGAGCGCCGTCCGGAATCCAAGCTCGACACCCTCGCCAAGCCCCCCGCGGGCGAGGCGCCCGCGCCCGTCCCGGTGGTTCCCCAGCCCGAGGCGGTGAAGCCGACCACGGCCCCCGGCGCGCCCGCCACCCCGGCGCCCCAAGGCACCCCCGCGCCGGCCGAGGCGGCCAAGTGAGTCCGGTGCGCGCCGCCCTCCTCGCCGCGCTCCTCCTGCCGACCCTCGCTCTCGCCCGGGTTCCCGGCAATCCCAACGAGCTGCCTCCCCTGCCTCCCACCGAGGCGGCGAAGTTCCTCGAGGATTTCCGCGCCTCAGGCCTGCCGGTGGATGTCGTCGCCCGCTTCACCCTGACCCACAAGCCCCGCGCGGGCGCCGACAAGGTCACCCAAGGCACGCTCTGGATGAGCTGGCGCCACGCCAGCCCCGCCGCCCGGGTCGACGTGCCCGGACGCAGCTTCCTCGTGCTGCGCACACGCGAGGGCACCCGGCTCTGGAGCGCCGAGGGCGGCAAGGCCGCCCAACCGGTCACCGGACTCGGCATGGCCCCCCTCGTCGACGGATTTCTCTTCTCGCCCTACGACCTCCAGGCGCCCTTCGCCGACTGGGCCGACACGCGCTACGAGCGCACCGAGCGCCGGCGCAGCCGCCCCCTCAACTTCTACCTCGCCCGCCCGCCCGCGTCCTCCCCGGGAGCCCCTGCCTCCGTCCGCTTCGGGCTCGACCGCGCCTATCTGGCCCTGATCGAGGCGTCCACCCTCGACGCCTCCGGCAAGCCGACCCGCGTGATGCTCGCGGAGGATTTCGCCCAGGTCGACGGCACCTGGATCCTCGGCCGCGCGTCCGTGCGCGACGAGGCCAGCCGCGACCGCGACGTGCTGGAGGTCGTCTCCGCCTGCGTCAGCGCACGCCTGCCCGCCGCGACCTTCGACCCCTCCCAGCTCGCCCGGCCAGCCGAGGCGCCGAAGGGCGCCTTCAAGGACCTCTGACCATGTCCGCCACGCCCCGCGAGGTGGCCCGCCTCTGCGACGCCCTCACCCGGCGGCGCGCGATCGCCGACTTCCCCGGCGCGCGCAACGGCCTCCAGCACCTCGGCGACCGGCCGGTGCGTCGCATCGGGGCGGCGGTGGACGCCGGGACGGGCGTGTTCGACCTCGCCCGCAAGGCCAAGGTCGACTTCCTCATCGTCCACCACGGCATCCACTGGAAGCCGACCCTCCCGGGCCGCGCCACCCTGGACGCCCGCAAAGCCTCGCTTCGCCGCCACCGCCTCTCGCTTTACTCGAGCCACCTCCCGCTCGACGCCCACCCGACGCTCGGCAACAACGCCATCATCGCCCGGAGGCTCGGCCTGGAGATCGACCGCTGGTTCCTCGACCACGAGGGCACCCCCGTCGCCGCCCTCTGCCGCGGCATCCCCCGCGCCACCCTCGCCCGACGGCTGCGCGGCGAGTACCCCCGCACGTTCGCGGCCATCGAGCACGGCTCCGCGAGGCCGCGCCGCATCGCCATCCTCTCCGGCAGCGGGCGATCCGCCCTGCCCCATCTCGCGAGCCTGGGCTGCGACACCCTCGTGACCGGCGAGCTGCGCGAGGAGCACTTCAACGACGCCCACGAGCAGGGCTGGAACCTGTATCCCTGCGGCCATTACGCCACCGAGACCTGGGGCGTCCGCGCCCTCGCCGCCGAGGTCGCCCGCCAGCTCGGCCTCGACTGGACCTTTGTCGGCACCGGCAACCCCCTCTGACCCATGGGGACCCGCCCCTACCGCGGCCGACTCGCGCCCACCCCGACGGGCTTCCTCCACGTCGGCCACGCGCGGACCTTCGCCTTGGCCGCCCGCCGCGCCCGCGAGGCCGGGGGCTCGCTCATCCTCAGGATGGAGGACCTCGACGCCGCCCGCTGCCGCCCGGAGTTTGCGGAAGCCGCCATGGCCGACCTGCGCTGGCTCGGCCTCGATTGGTCGGAGGGTCCGGACAAGCGAGGCCCCTTCGGTCCCTATGCCCAATCCGACCGTCTGCCCTGGTTCCTCGCGGCGTGGAGCCGCTTGCACGCCACCGGCCACATCTACCCCTGCGACAAGTCGCGCGCGGATGTCGCGCGCGCCCTCTCGGCACCCCACGCCGAGGAGGAGACCGAACCCATCTTCCCTCCCGGGCTCCGCCCGGCGCCGGGCACCGGCGCCGATGCGGCCGACCCTGGCCCCGCCAACTGGAGGTTCCGCGTTCCCGACGGCGCGACCGTGTCGTTCACCGACGCGCTCCGGGGTCCGCAGCGCCTTGTCGCCGGAAGGGACTTCGGCGACTTCCTTGTCTGGCGCCGGGACGGCCTGCCCTCCTATGAGCTCGCCGTCGTGGCCGACGACCACGCCATGGGCGTCACCGAGGTCGTCCGCGGCGCCGACCTGCTGGTGTCGACCGCGCGCCAGCTGCTGCTCTACCGCGCGCTGGGATGGGAGCCGCCCGCCTGGGCCCATGCGCCCCTGGTGACGGGTCCGGACGGCCTTCGCCTCGCCAAGCGCGCGGGTGGATTGTCCATCCGCGAGCTTCGCCAAAGGGGATGGGCGCCGGAGGA
The DNA here is from genome assembly GCA_046315175.1 of Opitutia bacterium. Taxonomy (GTDB): domain Bacteria; phylum Verrucomicrobiota; class Verrucomicrobiia; order Opitutales; family UBA953; genus UBA8828. The sequence continues at coordinate 34,889 of JBKDBK010000057.1, forward strand.
GGTCCTCGCGGCGCCCATCAGCCGACTCCGCTAAGCCTTACTTGCCTTTCGGGCCGAGGTCGGGATCCGACTCAACCTTGGCGCGGATCTCCTTAAGCCGCTTCAGGTTCTCGGGACTCGACGCCGAGGCGGCGATGGCCTTGTCCATGAAACCAAGGGCGCGCTCCCGGTTCTCGGGATTGACGCGAATGGACAGCATGGCCTTCTGGAAATGCAGCATCGCGAGACGGTCGCCGGTGGCGCCGGCCGCATCCTCGTCCACCAGCTTCTCAACCGCGGCGAAATCCTTGGCGTCGATCGCCGCCTTCAGCTTGGCTCCCCGCTCGGCGTCCTTCGCCATCGCGGCGACCAACTTGGCCTGCTCCTCGCCGAAGGCCTTGATGCCCGCCGGGGTGTTCTGCTTGCGGAGCTCGGCGAGGTGGGGGAGATACTTCTCGGGACCGCCCGCCTCATAACCGGTGCGCGCGTAGGCCTCTCCCTTCGCGTTGGTCAGGATGATGGTCGGGAAGCCGCGGACGCCCCACTGGCGCATCAGGGCCTCGTTCTTGGCCTTCTGGTCGGCGGGAATCTCCTTGCGGCGGGGAAAGTCGAGCGCAACCAGCACGAAGTCCTTCTGGGCCTTGAAGGCCTCGGTCGAGAAGACCTCCTTGTCGAGCTTGATGCACCAGCCGCACCAGTCGCTGCCGGTGAAATCGACCAGGATGTCCTTCTTCTCGGCGGCGGCCTTTTTCTTGGCGGCCTCAAAGTCGGTGAGCCAACCCTCGGCGCCGAAGGCGGCCAAGGGAGCTAGGAGGAGGGCGAGGAGATGTCGCATGGGTTGGAATGCCCAACGATGCCCTCACCGCGCTTTCATGGAAAGCCCGAAAAAGGGCGCGGGCGGCCTTTTGGACTTCTCTCGCCCGCCCCCACGCCCACATTGCCCGCATGGCCGCCAGGCGAACCATTCTCGCCGACAACGGATCGCTCAACCCCGAGGCCACCCTCGGTCTCAGGCGGCTCGCCGCCGCCCTCTCCGCCCGACTTGGCAGGCAGGTCGACCCTGTCTCGGTCCTCCACAGCGACAAGGTCGACCCCTCGCTCCTCGGCGGCGCACCCGCGTCGACCTTCGAGACCTACGCCCGGCGAGCGCGCGCCGAGGGAGCCGACACCGTCGAGGTGTTCCCCCTCTTCATCGGACCGAGCCTGGCCATCACGGAATTCCTCCCCGAGCGTGCCGCCGCCTGCGGCATCGCCCTCGACGTGCGCCCCCCTCTCGCCGCGGCGGGCCGTGAGGAAGCCCTTTGCGCGATCCTCGAGGACAACCTGAGGGCGACGGGCTGGTCCAACGGGGCCGGCACCGTGCTGCTCTGCGACCACGGGAGCCCCATTCCCGCCGTCACGGCGGTGCGCGAGGACCTGGCGGCCAGGCTCCGGCGGCGCCTCGGGCTTGCCGAATCCGAGCTGATCGGCTGCGCCATGGAGAGGCGCGAGGGGCCGCGCTACGCCTTCAACGAGCCCATGCTCGCCGACGCCATCCGCTCCGCCCGCGGCAACGCCGTCGTCCTCATGCTCTTTCTCCTGCCCGGCCGCCATGCCGGCCCGGGCGGCGATGTCGCCGGCATCTGCGCCGACAACGCGCCGGCCGGCCTGTCATGGAAGCTTTCCCCCCTGCTCGGCGAGCACCCGGGGCTGGTCGACCTCCACCTGCTGGGCTAGCTCAGGGAAGACGCGTCCTCCAGCCCGGCTGGCGAACCACCTCGCCCACGACCGCCATCAGCGGCGTGGGCAGGCTCTCCGTGTCGACCTGGCCCGAGGCCAGCTCGTGCAACTCCACGACCCGGATCGACTCGCCCGGCTGCGAGGCCTTCGAGACCAAGGCGACCGGCGTGGCGGTCGACTGGCCCGCCGCCAGGAGGTCGACCGCGCTTCGCACCAGGTGCTTGGCGCCCATGTATAGGCAGAGGGTCGAGCCGGTGGCGACGAAGGGACGCAGGTCGGCCTGCTTGCCCGAGGCGCAATGACCGGTGAGGAAGGTCACCGCCATCGTCACCCCGCGATGGGTCAGGGGGAATCCCGAGGCGGCCGCCGAGGCCACGGAGGCGGTCACCCCGGGGACGATCACCCAAGGGATGCCCAAGGCGGACAGGTGATCGATCTCCTCGCCCAGACGCCCGAAAATTCCCGGGTCCCCGCCCTTGAGCCGGACCACCCGGCGCCCGGACAAGGCCTGATCGGAGAGATGCGCGTTGATCTCCGCCTGGGTCGCGGAATGGGAACCGCATCGCTTGCCAACCGGAATCAGCGCAACCCCTGGACCCAGCTCTCCCAGAAGCGACTCGCCGGGCAGAGCGTCGTGGACGACCACCTCAGCCTGCCTGAGAAGACGCAGGCCGCGGACCGTGATGAGGTCCGCCGCACCCGGTCCCGCCCCGATGAAGGCGACCGTGCCTGGCTTGAGTTCCTGCATGAAAAAGACTTGATTAACATTGATTCATTAGTAATGATGTCAACATTAATCCATGGACAAACCCCTCACCAAGAACGAGCACTTGAAGACGGAAAAGCCCGACCTCCGGGGCACCATCCGCGAGACCCTCGCCAACCCCGAGGCCGACCGCTTCAGCGGCGACGACGAGCAGTTCATCAAGTTCCACGGCATCTACCAGCAGGACGACCGCGACAAGCGCAAGGCCGGCAAGGAGTACTCGGTGATGGTGCGCACGCGACAGACCGGCGGCATCGTCCCCGCCGCGCAGTACCTCGTCTTCGACACCCTGGCCACGCGCTTCGCCAACGGGACGCTCCGCATCACCTCGCGCCAGACCTTCCAGTTTCACGGCGTCGTGCAAAGGGGCGTGGGCCCGCTCATCAAGTCGATCAACGAGGCGCTGAGCACGACGCTGGCGACCTGCGGCGACGTCAACCGCAACGTCACCTCCCCCACCGCGCCGCCGACCGACGCCGTCACGCGCGCCGTTGAGGAGGACGCCTTCGCCGTCACCACCGCCCTCCTGCCCCGCGCCACCGCCTACCACTCGATCTGGGTCGACGGCGTCCAGCTCGACCTCGGGCTGGGCCAGGCCGTCGCCAAGGCCAAGGCCGACCAAGCCAACCCCTACGCGCCCCCGCCCGCCGAGGAGGACGCCGCCGGGGCGAGCGTCGACCCGCTCTACGGCAAGACCTACCTGCCGCGCAAGTTCAAGACCGGCTTCGCCATCCCGCCCAACAACGACACCGACATCTTCACCAACGACCTCGGCTTCGTGGCCATCGTCGAGCGCGGCGCCCTCGTCGGCTACAACCTGCTCGTCGGCGGGGGGCTCGGCAGCTCCCACGGCAACAAGCAGACCTTCCCCCGCCTCGCCGACGTCATCGGCTTCCTGCCGCGGGCCGATGTCGCCAAGGTCGCCACCGCCGTCGTCGCCATCCACCGCGACTGGGGCGACCGCACCGACCGCAAGCACGCCCGCATCAAGTACGTCCTCGAGGAGAAGGGCGTTGACTGGTTCCGCGCCCGGCTCGGCGAGCAGCTCGGCGCGCCCCTGCCCCCCGCCAAGCCCTTCGCCTTCGTCGGCCAAGGCGACCCCTTCGGGTGGTTTCCCCAGGGCGACGGCCGCTCCTACCTCGGCCTCTTTGTCGAGACCGGGCGCGTCAAGGACGAGGGCGAGTACCGGCTCATGTCCGCGCTGCGCGTCCTCGCCGAGCGCTTCGCACCCACCTTCCGCCTCACCCCCTCGCAGAACCTCATCCTCGCCGACATCCGCGACGCGGACCGCCCCGAGGTCGAGCGCATCCTGCGCGAGCACGGCGCCGCCCGCGTCTTCGAGCCCGGCCTGGTCCGCGGACGCGGCATGGCCTGCCCCGCCCTGCCCACCTGCGGGCTGGCGCTCGCGGAATCCGAGCGCGTCTTCCCCCGGCTGCTCGCGCGCATCGAGGACGCCCAGGCCGAGGCCGGCCTCGCCGGCGAGGAGCTCGTCGTGCGCATGACCGGCTGCCCCAACGGCTGCGCCCGCCCCTACAGCGCCGAGATCGGCATCATCGGCCGGGCGCCCGGCAAGTACAACGTCCTCCTCGGCGGCAACCGCGAGGGCACCCGCCTCGCCCGCAACTGGCGGGAGTCGGTGGCGCTGGACGACATCCCCGCGCTGCTCGGGGGCGTCCTCGCCCGCTTCGCCCGCGAGCGCTCGCCCGGCCAGGCCTTCGGCGACTGGACCGACCGCGCGCCCGACCTCTGGGCCGCCCCCGCCGCCTGACCGGCATGCTCGACCGCCTCGCCAGCTGGCTGCGTCCCGCGGCTCCCCCCGTGTCCCTCGACGCGTCGCAGATCGCGCCGCTCAACGAGCGCCTGGCGGCCATGGACGCCCGCGGCCGCCTTGCCTGGGCCTGGGAGACGTTCGGCACCCGCGCCGCCATCGGCACGAGCTTCCAGCCCGCCGGCATCGCCATCCTCCACCTGGCCAAGACCTCGGGTCTCCCGCTGCCGGCCTTCACCTTGGACACCGGCCTGCTCTTCCGCGAGACCATCGACCTCAAGTGCTCCATCCAGGATGAGCTCGGCATCGTCGTGGAATCGGTGGTTCCCGAGCTCGACCTGCCGTCGCAGGCCCGCCTGCACGGCGACCGCCTCTGGGAGCGCAACCCCGACCTCTGCTGCGAGCTCCGCAAGGTGAGGCCCCTCGCCCGCCGCCTCCGCACGCTCGACCTCTGGATCACCGGGCTGCGCCGGGACGCCGCGGCGGGCCGGGCCGACGTCCCCCTCCTCTCCGAGGCCGCGCGCGACGACGGCACGCCCGTCTGGAAACTCAACCCGCTCGCCGATTGGACCCGCGACCAGGTCTGGGACCACCTTCGCCGCCATCGCCTTCCCCACAACGTCCTGCACGACCGAGGCTATCGCTCCATCGGCTGCTCCGTCTGCACCCGCGCCACCCCCGAGGGCGGCGACGAGCGCGGCGGCCGCTGGCCGGGCTTCGACAAGACCGAGTGCGGCCTCCACACCCGCCTCGCGCGCCCGCGCGGCTGAACTTCCGATGACCTCCCCCCAGACCCCGTCCCCCGCCCGCGCCGCGGTCCCGCCGATGGACCACCTCACCCGGCTCGAGCAGACCTCCATCCACATCTTCCGCGAGGCCTACCGCTGCTTCCGCAACGTCTGCATGCCCTGGTCGATGGGCAAGGACTCCAACGTCCTCATCTGGCTCGCCCGCAAGGCCTTCGCCGGCAAGGTCCCCTTCCCCCTCCTCCACATCGACACCACCTACGAGTTCCCGGAGATGTACGCCTTCCGGGACTGGGCCACCAAGGAGCACGGCATCGAGCTCCTCGTGCGGATCAACGAGGACGCCATCCGGCGCGGCGTCGGCTACGCCACCCACGACCCCGTCACGGTCACCCACGAGCTGAAGACCCTCGCCCTGCGCCAGGCGCTCGACGAGTTCAAGTGGGACGCCCTCATCACCGGCATCCGCCGCGACGAGGACCCCACCCGCGCCAAGGAGCGCCACTTCTCGCCCCGCTCCGCCGAGGGCGTCTGGGACTACAAGGACCAGCCCCCCGAGTTCTGGGGACAGTTCGCGACCACGCCCCCTCCCGGAGGCCACGTCCGGGTGCAGCCGCTCCTCGAGTGGACCGAGCTCGACATCTGGGAGTACATCCGGCGCGAGCAAATCCCCATCCCCACCCTCTACTACGCCCGCGACGGCAAGCGCTTCCGGTCCCTCGGCTGCCACCCCATCACCCACCCGGTGCCCAGCACCGCGGACACGCTCGACGCCGTCATTGCCGAGCTGAGGCAGACCCGCACGAGCGAGCGCGCCGGACGCGCCCAGGACCACCATGAGCGCAACGCCATGCAGAAGCTCCGCGCCAAGGGCTTCATGTGACGACGGCGGCACGGGGTCGCAGCGGCCCAGCGGCACGGAAAAAGACCCGGCAGCATCCGCGGCACCCTGGCATCCTTTCCATCCATTCCCCCATCCCCCGGAAACCTCAGTTCCCCTCGCCTCCCCCAACACCTTCATGTCCACCCTCACCGAAACCGACACCCAGCGCCTCCACGTCGTCGTGGTCGGCCACGTCGACCACGGCAAGTCCACCTTCGTCGGCCGCCTCCTCCACGACACCGGCTCGCTGCCCGACGGCAAGATCGAGCAGGTCAAGGCCGCCTGCGCCGCCGAGAAGATGGACTTCGAGTTCGCCTTCCTGCTCGACGCCCTGCTCGAGGAGCAGGAGCAGAACATCACCATCGACACCACCCGGATCTTCTTCCGCACGGACCGGCGCAACTACGCCATCATCGACGCCCCCGGCCACCGCGAGTTCCTCAAGAACATGGTCACCGGCGCCGCCAGCGCCTCCGCCGCCCTCCTGCTCATCGACGCCCAGGAAGGGGTGATGGACCAGTCCCGCCGCCACGCCACCCTGCTGTCCATGCTCGGCGTCCGGCAGATCGTCGTCCTCGTCAACAAGATGGACCTCGTCGGCCACCGCGAGGACGCCTTCCGCCGCATCGAGGCGGACTACACGGCCTTCCTCCGCACGCTCGGCATCTCCGCCCAGCGCTTCATCCCCATCGCCGCGCGGCACGGCGACAACGTGGTCCGGCGCTCCCCCGCCATGCCCTGGTACGCCGGGCCGACCGTCGCCGAGGCCCTCGACGGCTTCGAGCACGCCGACGACCTCGGCCGCCTCCCGCTGCGCATGCCCGTGTCGGACATCTACCGATTCGACCACCGCCGCATCATCGCCGGTCGCGTCGAGGCCGGCGCCCTGCGCCCGGGCGACGACCTCGTCTTCCTCCCCGGCGGGCGCCGCTCCACCGTCCGCGCCTTCGAGGACTGGCCCGCCACCACCCGCGACGTCGTGCCCACCGGCGCCAGCGCCGGGTTCACCATGGAGCACCAGATCTTCGCCGAGCGCGGGCAGGTCGCCGCCCACCCCGAGGCCGCCCCGCGCGTCGGGCGCGAGTTCCGGGCCCGGCTCTTCTGGCTGAGCAAGGAGCCCCTGCTGCCCAACCGCCCCTACCGCCTGAGGATCGGCACCCAGGAGACCCAGGCCTTCGTCACCCGCATCCACTCCGTCACCGACGCCGACACCCTCGCGGCGGGCGACGCCTCCAGCGTCCCGCGCGACGCCGTGGCCGACCTCCTCATCCGCACGGCCAACCCCCTCGCCTTCGACCTCCACCACGAGTGCCCCGTCACCGGCCGCTTCGTGCTCGAGGACTCCACCCGCATCGCCGGGGGCGGCATCATCACCGAGGCCGTCCTGGCAACCGCGCCGCGCCCCGGCCCCGGCCCGGTGAGCAGCCAGGCGCGCGCCGCCCGGCTCGGCCCCGGGGCCGCCGTGCTCTGGGGCACCGGCCTCTCCGGCG
>JBKDBK010000058.1:0-7437 GCA_046315175.1 Opitutia bacterium
AAAGACCAACACAATAAACAACATAGCAGCCAATACATCTAAAAACCGGCTAGGCGTCATAACAACCCCTGATAGCAAATACCCGCTATCAAAGGGGGCCATAAATTGTAAGGGGGTGGTTCCTATATATAGAAATATGAAACAAAGTAATAAAATTACAAAGGGGGTGGGGGTCCACGCAACAAATTATAATCTCGTCGCTGGACGAAAGTAAGAAAATTGCGCGAACCATAAAAACTATAACATATATGCCATAGTTTGCGTGGAATAAATTGTGAAAGTGCCAAGGAAATGTATTGGGGTAAGTGGTTGGAAAGATTGGAAAGTGAAAATTTTGGAAAAGATTGGTGTGGAATACTATGTAAACCTACACGCATGCGTTTGTCTAATCACCCCCTCCCCCGCCCGGTGGGGTCCGGGACTGCCAGATCAGAACCCCTACTAGCCCTGGCCTATTGGATTCTATCTAGCAGAACAAACCGCGAACAGATTGCCTAGAACAAATTAGGAACATCTAGGGAGAACGTATAGGGAACAAGCGCCGTGATGCTATGCTGAGGCCTTTGCCAGAGCTTCCAGCCTCTCCCTCAGAGCCTTGGTGACAGTGTCGGCATCTTGTGGGAGGCTATTATCTTCCGCTTGCCGCTCGAAGGCTCCAACGCCGCCTAGCTTGCCAAGTAGCTCTAGGGCTCGGATGCGGGAAGCCGGACTAGAATCGGGATCGAGGGACTCGATGTGAAGGCGGGCGATGACGTGTGCGCGGATTTTAGCGGAGTCAAGCCGTTCCCCAGCCTGTTTTAGTGCTTTTAGCTCTTCTATGCGTTGCGCGATGTTTGGGTTAGACATAATTTTGGATGCTTCGCAGTTGATGCTTGTTGGAAGCATGTCCTCGGCATCATATGCGACCCGATAGGCGGCAGATTGTGACGGATAGAGACCGCTTGCCATGGCTTGGCAGAATGCTTCCTGCTTCACTGTTAGCTTAGGCCGCTCCATGTTTGGGTTTATAGCTTGAGGGGTTAGAGACACTACATTAGATGCGCCTAGAGTAGTGTCTGGCATATAGACGGGGAGCCGTTGCTTGGGCTTATTCCCCTTCCCTTTGTTTCCCCCTACTAGCTTAACCATGGCGCCAATCATCCCGCTTGCGCGGGTTCGTTCATTCAATCCCGCGTCCGCCTAACCTATTGCAAAACATAGCCTTTAAACAATAACGAAAAAAAGATAAAAAAACCGCTTGACAATGTGAAAAGCCTCATTTAATTCATATCGCAGGCAATCAAGCCGAAGGAGACAGAGACCATGCAAGACTTTTCACATCGTTGTGTAGGATCATGGCGCGCGGGGGAAAATGGCTTTTATCTCACCCCCTCCGCCAACCAGGCCCGTATTGAGTATGACTCGAAGGCATGGCTTTACAATGTGGAGCGCGCAGAGGCAAAAGCCTTTAAGGCTTGGGTAAAAACCGCCTTTGAAAAGAACGGAATCCCGGCGCGTATCTCGGGGCGCTTTCCTTCTTATGACGTGTCAGCCACGCATTGTGGGTAGCATAATCCGCTTCCGCGTTACGTCCGACCACCCAAAGGAGCATTGACCATGAAAAACATCACCACACACAAAGGCACGCTTGAGATAATCCAGCGCCTTCCCAAAAGCCCCAACGGAAACCCGCGCTTCCTAGTCCGGGTTGACGGCCGGACATGCAGAACCCCCATCGATTCCCAGATTGCCTACCACCTACCGAATTGGGATGGAAAGGAAGTATTCGCCCACGTTGGCACTTTCCGGGGGGTTGCAATGCTTTCATGGGCCGAAAAAGCCTAGCCCGCTTTCGCGGTAACGTCCGGCTAACTTGCGCGGGGATACGTCCCCGCCTTCCGGCTGGTTCATCCTGGACCAGCCCGAAAGCGAAAGCGCGAAAGGAAAGACCATGCACCCCGCACCGATCAAGCCGGAACCCAAAAAAACAATCTGGCAAGCCCTAGCCGATAAGCTGGGACGCGAACCCACACACGCCGAAGCCTGCGCTGAGGTGAAGCGCATCTTGACCGAATCGAAAGGCTAGACCCATGCCACGAAAGAAAACCGCCCCGGAGATTATAGCCGAAGCCCTTGGCCAAGACTGGGAAGACATAAAGTGCCAACGCTACCAGTCCACACGATACAGCGCCCCGGCAGTTTATTCCTGGGATGATGAGCCCTGGTCCTACCTATGCTGCCCCTCTGGCAGTCAGAAGCCCCCGCCAGACTTCCCCTGGCAGCGCATCACCACAGGACCCCGCCCGGTTTTTGCCGTAGCCTATAAAGACCTAAAGGAAGCCTAAGCCATGCCACAGCCCCGCCCCGCCCCACGCCCGGCCAATATGCCCGGCATGCCGCCCGTCTTGGTAAGGCTTGACGATCCCGCCGAAGCCTTGGCGCGGTCAGTAGCCAGAACCCGCCCGGCAGAATATCCCAGAGAAGAACCCGTAACCCTCGCCGATATTCTCAGGGGCTTGGAATAATCCGCACAGGTGCGGCCCGAACGAAATCGGGGGCCGCGTTGACCAGACGCGACCCCCTCGACGCACAAAAGGAGACTACATGTCAGCAACCATCGGAGTCTGACAAGGCGAATAATGCCCCAAAACTTCCCAAAATGCAAGCCCGAAAAAACTTGCAAAAGATGCGAAAAACATCTTGACTGGCCCAAAGGGCTATTATATGAAACAAACACCCCGCACAAGTGCGGAAACAAAGGAGACTAGACCCAATGGCTCAACAAGAAATTGAATCCTTCATGGATTCCCACGGCGTTACCGTTGAAGCGGTTTTCGTGCCGTTCTCACAATCGCGCAACAAAGGCGCTTGGCAGTCGCTTAACTGGCGCGTGACCTTGAAGATTAAGGGCCGCGAGGTTATGACCACAGACTACAGCGCAGGCATCGGCCATGCTCCATCCTATAAAGCCACCAAGGCGCCCGCGCAATATTCCGGCAATCCGAGAATGTGGAAAGAAGCGGCGGCAGCTTTTGAAATTGAAACCGGTTTCGCGGCAATCCCAGAATGGGGCGGGATTCGCGCCGACAAGAAGCTCCCGCTAATGCCGAAAGCCTGCGACGTTCTCTATTCTCTGGCGAATGAAGCCGGGGTTTTGAATTACTCAGGCTTTGAGGATTGGGCCGCAGAAATGGGCTATGACGCCGACAGCCGCAAGGCTGAAAAGATTTATAGGGAGTGCATCGAAACCGCCCTGAAATTGCGCGCGGCGCTTGGCGATAATGGCCTGAGCGCCCTTCATACCGCCTGTGAAGATTATTGAAAGGAACCCCAGACCATGCCCCGCTTGTCTCGTTGCTGGCACCTTTGGTGCGATGGGAGGGAATTCGGCATTGATTTCCCATCTCTGGAATCCGCCCGGGCCATAAAACTTGAATTTCAGCGGCAATTCCCAAAGGCGCGCTACTATATCCGCCGCGCATCTAACAGATAGGAGGCTTGAACCATGGCAAAACATACCCCCGGCACCTGGAATGCGGCGGGACGGTGCAGTATGAGCGGCTTGCTTCAGGTTACAACCGTCTACGGCGACCGCTGCTACGTCTTTGCCGCCGACTATGAGAAGGGGCGGCCCGCTATCCGTCTGGTCACACGCCAAGGCGTTTATTTTGCGGATCGAAAGAACCACAAGCCCGGCGATTGCACAATGCTGGCGCGCGCCAACGTGGCGAGCGTCAAGCCCATCGCCGTTAAGGCGGCAAGAGGCGGCGCAGCCATCGCCAAGGCTACAGACTAAGGGGCGAAAGCCCCGCTTTTCTAGCATGGAAAAACACAAATGAGACCACCAAAAGCCGCGACCCTAAAGGCAGCCGAAGCCACCCCCGAACAGGTGGGGCGAATGGATGCAGACGATTCACTAGCACGGTTTGCTCGCGGCATAGCCGCTGGCGCCCGGCTTGAATTGAAAATGAAAACCCTGGAAGAGAAAGATAGGCGATTTCTAACCGCTAAGGCTGAACGCGCGGAATACTTAGAACGTCGCCTGCTTGGCATTCCTACTTAACCCTTGGGGCGCAAGCCCCGCTTTTCTAGCCCCCGCCATACCGGCGAGGGCTTGGCAAGCACATGGAGCCTAACCAATGACCAAAGCCAGGATTCCGGCTAACGCCGTGGCGTTCTATCTAAAAATAGACGCCGCACCCTCATCCCTGAGCCGCGCCAACCTTTCCGGGGTGATCGGAAAGGAAACGCGCACCAGCCTAGAGCGTTCCCTCGAAAACTACAGGGAAAACCTAGGCGCGGCTTGGTATCAAGCGCCAAACTACAAAGCGGTTTCTGATAGGTTTGACGAGATCAACGGCAAGGCCGACAGCTTCACCCTACGGGCCAGCGATGCGCTAGAATCAGCAGCATGGGCAGAGGCACGGCTAGAAGCCCTTGGCGTTCCGAAATCAGCTCGTGCAGGCGTCGAAGTGGTGCGGCAAAGCGGCGGACCTTCTGCGAGCGCCTACAAGCACGGTGCCATTGGGACCGCTTACACCCTACGGCGCACAAGTGCGGGGCACTATGACCTTGTTTATATCCGCCGTGTCACGGTTTACCAACGCCAGAAGGCGGTGCAGGCCCTGCGTGTGAGTGAAGCGGCGCGCGATGCGATATACAAGAAAGCAATGGAAGGGATAAGCCTTTTGAATTGGAGGGAATCTAACCAATGACCGAGAAGCAACGCATCGCAGCCTTGCGGGCGGCACTCTCCAAAACTATCACGGCCTGGGGCGCGGCAGCTTGGCGTGACGCTGGCCCCGATTCCTGTGGCCGACTCCGGGATATTAACTCCACAGCAATGCGCGCCCTACGGGACGACGACCATGCAGAAATCGCAGGGGGTGAACAATGACCGAAGCAAACCAAGCCGCGCAAGGTTGCGCGGGTGCGTCCGCCTATGCCCTAGCCTATGGCTACTCAGTGACAGGTGGAACCCGGAAAACCTTTCCCCAAGGCAAGCTTGAGCAGGAGCGCCGAAACAAAGACGGGCGCGTTACATACGTTCGCTATACTTACCCGGACGGCTCAAGCCTAGTTTTCACTTATCGCAAAAACGGATACGCGAATCTTGAAGTTATCCACCCCGGTCATGATTAAAGAAATCAACGGCTGGTTTTATATCGTCAACCTGGGAGCCTTTCATGGCTTCCCGTTTCCAACCCGCGCCGATGCTGAGGAGGCATTGATGGCGTTAACAAAGGAGCCTGACCAGTGACCGATTACGAAGCCTTGAAGCTGCTTGGACACTCGCCAGCTAAAGCAAAGGAAATCATCCTTGACGCCAAGCGAGGCGATGAGTTTTCGCGGCGATATTTGGAGGCATTGATGGCGCTAACAAAGGAGCCGCACAAGTGCGTAATTCGTCCGACCAACCAAAAGGAGCCTAACCCATGACCATCTACCTAGTTATAGACTACGGGCAGTATGAAGGGATGGACGTAAAGGAATATGTCCGTGCCATTGATGCCCTTCGGGAACTAAACCAACGAGAGAGGCATAGTTCTAACCCCGTTACCCAAATCATCCATGGCCAGCAGCTAACTAAGGACGAACTTCGGCACCTAGTTAAAGCCGAGGCCAAGAAAAAGGAGCCGCATAAATGCGTGTAACGTCCGGGGCCGCTTTCGCAGCCTATCAAATCCTAAAGGAATATCTAACCTCTGGCGGTCACTTGCCAGGGGTGGATGATGATGACGTAGCAGAGTTTATAGAAGCCCTGCTTAAATCCAAAACCATTGACATAGGAGAAGATGAAGAATGACCAAGGAAGAAGAAGCGGAAAAGAATCAGAAGTGGTGGGAAGGTATCACGCCCCCAGGCTACACCCTGCAAGGCTTCACCTACAACTACCGCGCATCCTTTGTCCGTAAGGACGGACAAGGCCCAACTCTGGAGGTTCTGGAGGATATGGCATGGTATATCTATGATCTTTTGGAAGAAAACGAAAGGTTGAAGCGACAAATTGAAAACTACAAACAAGCTATGAAAGGCCAATCAACGTGACCAAACGTGAAACAGCCCTCGCACTGTTGCGAACAGGCGCCACCTTAGAAGCTATTGTCCAAGTCACCGGATGGACTAAAGGCACGGCAAACAACTGGCTTTCAATGATCCGGCGCAAGCATGGGCTTAAAGCGCAACAGCATCGGTGCTTCGGGGTGGCGGGCGCCAAGGGTTCATTCACGATTTACACGCTGAAAGGAGAGAAGGAATGAGCGAGCCAAAAGACCAAGCCTATAACAACCGGCTTGATGGACAGGCATCCGAACTTGCCGCTGAACTTGCCGGTAAAAACACCCATTACATCTATCAGTATTGGGTTGTCGATAACGAAGACCCATCCATTGTTATTTCTGGCCCCTACAACTCGCGTGATGAAAGGGGATACAACCCATATTGGCGTGTAGTCAAAACTAAACACAAGGTCTTAGGACTCTATGAAGATTAAGGCCGCAACAGAAAGGAGAAAAGGAATGACTGATCACGATGACGACTTAGACGGGGTTCTATTCCGCTTTTGGATTAGGGCAGCGTCCTATCCCGGAGGCTGGCCGTCGGCACTGACGGCGGCGCTGCTCCCATGTCATACGCCAGCCGAATATCGCGCGGCGCTGATGAAATTGGCCCAGGAGAAGGGTGTCAATTTACCTATGCAGAAGGGAGAAAAGGAATGACCTTTAGAATCACCCCCCGCATTGGCGATGAATCACAGAACATCGGAAGGGGATTCCAGACCACCTTCGCTAACGGCTGGACCGCTTCAGTCCAATGGGGTTACGGCATGTATTGCAGCACGGACAACGAAGAAATGCCGCGCGAAAGCAAGGATGCGGAGATTGCGGCAATAAACCCAAGCGGAGATTTGGTGGAGATTGACCCTAAAGACGGCGATAGGGTGAAAGGCTGGCAATCGCCCGATGAAGTCCTGCAATTCCTTAATTGGGTAGCATCACAACCAAAGGAGCAAACCAATGACTGACATTCAAGCAATGCTCAATGTTATGAGCGAGATGGCGGAAGAAACGCGATCCAAGTATCATCTGACGCTGGGGCAGCTCATCAAGCGCCTAGAAAAGATGCCAAAAAATCGCAGACTGCTTACATCCGATGGGCGTGGTATCGAGGGGCTGGGTAGTTACAGGGGTTATTACTCCGATCTTGCTTTGCATCCGGTAGATGGCCCCGTGTGGACGGCAGCGCAGTTGCACCGCGCTTGCAGCGGAGTGCTGGGCGCCGACCTTACCGGATACAAGGGCGGCGAGTTTCTTATGAAAAAAAACACGCCGCTTTGGCTGGCTTCCTATGGTTGCTTGGGTCCGGCCATCATGGACTTAACGCCAGACGGCATATTGGTAACGAGCAACCTTGACAAACAGGAGGACTAAACCAATGACTGACCTTCTAACCCGCATC
>JBKDBK010000059.1:0-46615 GCA_046315175.1 Opitutia bacterium
GCGATGGCCGCAGGCAAGATGCCCCCGTGTCTCATCGTCTTTGTCAACGGGCTCGAGATGGGGATGTACGTCGACTGGGCCGACGGGTCTCGCCCGATGGAGACCCAAATCATCCGCGAGCTCCTGCCTCATGTCGACGCCACCTGGCGCACCGTGGCGCGGCGCGAGGGACGCCTGATCGAGGGCTTCAGCATGGGCGGCTACGGCGCGGGACGGCTCGGCTTCAAGTTCCCCGAGACCTTCGCGGCTGTCTCGATGCTGGCCTCGGGACCGCTGCAGCCCCGGCTCGACAAGACCCCGCGGGCGAGCCGCGCGCAGGCCGAGGAGCTGCTGCGCGACGCGTTCGGCGGCTCGCAGGCGCGGTTTCTCGAGGCAAGCCCGCGGCGCTGGGCCGAGACCAACGCCAAGGCGCTGGCCGCCGGGACGCGCATCCGCGTGGCGATTGGCTCGCGCGATGAGACCTACGGCAACAACCTCGCCTTCCACCGTGACCTCGAGGCCCTCGGCGTGCCGCACGCCTGGACGGTCATCCCGGGGCTAGGACACGACCCCGAGGGCATGCTCGAGGCCCTCGGCGAGGCCAACTGGGCGTTCTACCGCGAGGTGTTCGGCGAGACGGCGAAGGCCGGCGCCCCGGAAGAGTCCCCGCGGCCGGCGAAAGGCGAGATTCGGCTGGTCGTCGGCGGCGCGGAGCGGCGCGCCCTGTTCTCCCATGCGCCGGAGAAGGGGGTTCGGCCCGCGGTCATCATCCTGCACGGCGGGATGGGAAGCGCCGAGCAGATGCGGGCGACCTCGGGCTTCGAGGAGCTGGCCCGCGCCGAGGGCTTCGCCGCCGTCTATCCCGAGGGGACGGAGCTCTCGAGGGGAATGCATGCGTGGAACACCGGCCACCTCCTCCGGCGCCAGGTGCGCGGATCGGATGACATCGCCTTCCTCGACGCGCTCATCGACCGGCTTGTCGCCCGGCACGGCGCCGATCCTGCGCGCATCTTCATGACCGGGGGCTCCAACGGCGGAATGATGACCTTCGTTTACGCCGCGACACGCCCCCGCCGCCTAGCCGCCGCCGCCCCGGTCGTCGCATCGATGTTCCGGCCGGAACCCATGCCCGAGGCGCCCGTTCCGATGCTGATCATCAACGGCGGCCGGGATGACGAAGTGCCGATCGGGGGCGGCATGAGCAACAACGCCCTTGTGCGCGGCGCCCAGTCCACCCCCTACCTCCCGCTCGAGGAGGTCGTGGCCTTCTGGGTCACGGCCAACCGCTGCGTCGAGCCGCCCAGGGTTTCGGTGGTCGGCACGGTCACGACGCGCGCCTACATGGGCGGCGCGGACGGCGCGCCGGTTGAGTTCGTGGTCGACGCCGAGGGCGGCCATGGCTGGCCGGGCAGGCCCTCGCGCCGAGCCGACAACCAACCGATCCAATCCTTCAAGGGCGCGGATCGCGTCTGGCAATTCTTCCGCGACAAATCCCGCCCCGCGCCATCGCCCGGGGCCGCCCGCTGAGACCTGGGGCCGGGCGGGCCCGGCGGAGGTCATTCGCGCCTGGATGGGCCGGTCATGGGCACGTGCCAATCGAAGGTGGGGCGGGTGGAGCCGTCGGAAAGGCGCGCGCCACGGTCGCTTCTGATCAAATCAGGGCGCACCAGCTCACCCCGACAGGAAAGACCGACGATCCCGTGTTCGGCCAGGGTCCGGACTTCGCCGGGATCCGAGACGCCGTCCCCATTGGCGTCCTGCCAGAGACCGAGGCCGGCGAGTTCGGCGCCGGTGAGCAAGCCGTCGCCGCTGTCATCCAGCGACTCGAGCGCCTGGTAGCCATCGCGCCAGAATATCCAGAAGGTCACGCTGCCGAAGAGCTGGAGCCCCGAGGTGATCTTCCCGGAACCTCTTGGATCATGGACGAGCCACGCCGCCTTCGGCGTGATCCAACCCCACCGACGAGGCAGGCCGCTACCATCGAGATCAAAGGCCACCTGGGCGCCGGGCGCGATCAGCTCCTCCAAGGGAGCGTCGACCAAGGGGACGAGGATGGGCGTGATGGAGCGGCTCATGCCACCAAGCTTGCCCAATCGCGACGACAATTCCGCGATCTCCACCCTGTCCTTTTCCGGGTGAAGCAAGAGCAAGAGGGACCGGATGCTCTCCTCGCTGAAGCAGACGGAGGCGTCGGAGTTGATGGAAACGCCGGGACTTCCCGGGGGCGACTTTTCGCGCTTAACCCACTGGGCAATCCATGAGAGGTCGGAGTTCCCCCGGGGAATCAGGATCTCCTTGGTCCAGGCGACCTCCAGAACAAGGCGATAGGAGGCGATGGCCTCGTCCCGCCGCCCCGCCCTCGCCAGGCACCAAGCATGCCCGAGCTGGGTGCGCAGCAGGATCGAGCGCACCGAGGAAGCGCTCGGGTTGGCGCGCATGAGGGCCATGGCGGTCTCGTAGTGCTCGATGGCCTTGGCGAGGTGCGCGGCATCATGGGGGCGGCGCTTGACCTCGTCAGGGACGCCGCTGCCGTCTCCGCCACCGTAATAGGGAAACCCTTCCCTGGACTTGATGTAGGCATCAGCCCGTTCCGGCCGGCTGGCCTTGTAAACAGGCAAGAGGCTCTGGGGGGAGCGCACCGAGGCGAGCGCGTGAAGCCGGGCCACCTGGTAATGCAGCTCGGCGTTGCTCGGGTCGGCTTCCAGCCGCACCTGCAAATTGCGGAGGACGCGCTCCACCGGGACATTCTCGGTCTCAACCCCAATGAACATGGCGCGACAATCCGAAGCGAGGAAAGCGAGCAGCAAGGGCAGGAGGAGAAGAAGGCGGAGGGCAGGTTGCATGGCCAGGAGCCTAGCCGGCCCCCTGGGTCAGTCGAAGGGAATCCTGCCGACACCGATGTTTCGTCGCCCCCGGAAACTCGCCTGGGCCCTGCAACCGGGAATGGCGGGGCAATTGGGCCTCGGGCCAAGGAGGCCGAGCCTAGCCCGCCTCGGCGCGGAGGCAGTGGAGGTTGGCCATGGAGATGCCGGAGAGGAGGGCGCCGGTGATGCCGAGGAAGCCCTGGTCGGCGCCGATGAGGAAGAGGTTGTCGAGGTGGGTCCGGCCCTCGCGGCGCTTCTCGGTGGAGCCGTAGATGGCGCCGTTGAGCCGGCCGGTGTAGCGGACGACGGTGGTGGGCGTGAACATGTCGGTCGCGACGAGGGCGGCGTCGTGCGCCTCATCCGCAACCGCGGGGAGATGGGCGCGGGCGACGCGGTTGAGGCGGGCGAACCAATCGGCCTTGGCGGCGGCATAAGCTTCGGGAGCGAGGGCCTTCCAGTCGTCGTGGTTGGCGAGGGCGGTGACGCGGAGCCAGCCCTCGTCGAGGGCGCGGCCGGGGCCGTACCGGTAGTTATTGGGGATGCAGATGACGCCGGAGCGAGGGTCGACGAGACCCTCGGGGGCGCGGTAGTCGAGCCGGTCGCCGTCGCAGAAGAATACAATGGTATCGGTCCAGCCAAAGGTGGCGAAGGGCTCGGCGCGGTAGGTGGCGATGGTCTCGGCGTAGCCGAGGCGGCCGAGGCGGTCCGCGGCGATGTCGGAGGGCTGGTCCTCGCACAGCCGGAGGGTCTCGGGGAGGCCGGCGCAGGAGAGGACCTGGTGGGCGCGCACCGCGGTGCCGTCGTCCAGCTCGAGCTCGGCGGCCTTGCCGCCGGCGACGCGGATGCGGCGGACACCGCACTTCATGCGGCGCTCGACGCCGGCGGCGCGCAGGCGGTCGGTCAGGGCGCGGAGGATGACGCGGACGCCCTCGAGGGGGCGGGCGAAGCCCTCGCGGTAGAGGGCGCGCCAGAGGATGGCGAACTGGCGCAGCTCGATGTCGCCCTCGTGCGCGCTGCCGTAGTAGCACGCCGGCAGGAGCAGGAGCTCCTCGAGGGCGGGCTCGCGGAGGCGCTCGGCGAGCCAGGCGCGGGTCATGCCCTCGGGGGCGTCGAGCGCGTTCTCGTCCATGGCGCGCAGGGCGGTGTCCACCTCCCGAAAGGCGTCGATCCGGCGGGGAAACTCGCGGGCGACCTCAGACTCCAGGACGGCGAAGTCGTTTGTCATCCGGAGCGATCGGCCGCCCAGGACGATGCGCGAGCCGAGCTGGGGACAGAGGTCGAGCTCCTCGCGGCGGATGCGCAGCTGGCGAAGGAGCTTGGTGAGCGGCGTGCCCTTGGCGCCCTCGGGGACCCAGTTGGTCAGGGCGTGCAGGCCGACGTCATATTTCCTGCCCGCCTTGGCATAGAAGGAGTTGAGGCCGCCTGGGGCGTTGTGCCGCTCGAGGAGGATGACCTTCTTGCCGAACATCCCGAGGCGCAGGGCCGCCGCGAGGCCGGACATGCCGGCGCCGATGATGGCGACGTCGTAGGGTGGGTGGGAAGACAAGGGGACTAGGGGAACGGGGGACTAGGGGTCAGGGGAATGGGGATTAAGGGATGAAAGGATGAAGGGATGAAGGGAAAAGAGAGGGGTGGGACAAAGACAAGGGGGCGGAGGTTGCGGAGGGTGCGGAGGGAAGGCTTAAGGCATAGACTGGGTGCCCCGGAAAGACATCCCCCCAACCAAGTCGGGAATCAGGAACACAGGAGCCCGTAACACACGAGGACAACCATCTCCCTCCTTCGCATCCTTCGTCTCCTTCGAATCCTTCGCATCCCTGCATCTCCCTACCGCCCATCCTCCGCCCCCTTCGCCCCCTCCGCGACCTCCGCCCCATTTATGCCCTGCCTCTCCCGTGCCCCTGTGCCCCTGTGCCGCCGTGCACTTTCTTCGGAGTCCGTGCCCCCGTGCTTCCCTTCCCGTATGACACAAGGCGGGCTTGGCGGGCTTGACGTCCATGTTACCGTTGGAGCGTTCTTTCAGTCACCACGCATCACGAGCAAGCCTCGGCCTAGCCGAGCAACTTGCACCAACCGAGCCCGGGAGGGCCACGGTGGTCTCCGAAGCCGAAAGGCCTCGGGATGAGGATCCCCCAGGATCAAACCCATCTCCCCGGCGACCTGGCCGTGATGCGCGGAACCACCCTTCCCCACCACGACCATGATCCACAGCAATGACACCGCCGCCGCCCAGCCCACCGCCCTCTCCCTTCGAACCAAGGGAGGGGAGAACCACCACATCTGGAACAATAACGGCACCTGGTGGGTGCACTACACGGTGCACCTGTCCGACTACACGGCGCGCCGGGTGCGTCAGTCGCTCCGGACGAAGGACGTGACGGAGGCTCGCCGGCGCCGCGACGAGTTGCTGGGGCGCTTCCCGCTCGCCCGCTGAGAGGAACCGCGGACCCGGGGCGGGGTCGGAGGTAGCATGATCCAGCGGCTCCTCTCCGGCCTCGCCTTGGCCATCGTGCTCGCGCTGACCGCCGCGTTGGCCAAGGGCGCGGAGCGGCCGAATGTGATCATCTTCCTGACGGACGACCAAGGCTGGAACGACACCTCGGTGAACCAGGGCCTGCCGAAGGACCCGCAGTACAACGCGCATTACCGCACGCCGGCGCTGGAGCGCCTTGCCCGCGAGGGCGCGCGCTTCTCGCAGGCCTACGCCACGCCGGTCTGCACCCCGACCCGGGTGAGCCTGCTGACCGGGCTGGGGCCGGCCCGGCACGGCGTGACCAACTGGACGCTCCACCCGGGCAAGGACCTCGGGATACGCACGAAGGCCCTGGCCCTGCCCGCCTGGAACTGCGACGGCCTCCAGCCGCGGGGGGCCGGGTCCAAGCGCGCCTTTGAGACGGAGGACACCCTGCCCTTCCTGCTGCGGAAGGCGGGCTACCGCACCATCCATGTCGGCAAGGCCCACCTGGGCGCGACGGGGACGCCGGGGGCCGACCCGCGCAAGCTTGGGTTTGACGTGAACATCGCGGGCGGGCCCGCGGGCCAGCCGGGCAGCTTCCTCGGCACCCGCAATTTCTCCATGGGCAAGGCGGATCGGACGCTCTGGGATGTGAGGGACCTCGACGAGTACCACGGCAAGGAGATCACGGTGACGCAGGCGATCACGGACAAGGCCATCGCCGAGATCGAGCGGGCGAAGGCCGACGGGAAGCCCTTCCTGCTCCACCTGGGTCACTTCGGGGTGCACACGCCGATCGAGCCGGCGGCGGAGTTCGCCAAGGATTACGAGGGGACGCGGTTCGTCCAGAAGGAGCGGGACTACGCGACGATGGTGGCCGACGTGGACAAGAGCATGGGGCGGATCCTCGACGCGCTCGACCGGCTGGGCCTGGCTAAGGACACGATGGTGGTCTTCCTCTCGGACAACGGGGGCTACGCCCAGCGGGTCGGTGGGTATTTCCCGCGCAACCTGCCGCTGCGCAGCGGGAAGGGGTCGGCCTACGAGGGCGGCCTGCGCACGCCGCTGATCATCCGCTGGCCGGGCGTGGCCAAGCCGGGCTCGCTGGTGGAGGGCGTGGCCAGCGTTGTCGACCTGATGCCGACCGCCGTGACGGCGGCGGGAGCCAAGGCGCCGGAGGGAATCGACGGGCGCGACCTGGCCCCCTTGCTCAGGGGAGAGAAGGCGGCCGACCGCGCCCTGATCTGGTATTACCCTCACGTGTGGGGGAACAAGGGGCCGGGCATCGAGCCGCACGCGGCGATCCGCCGGGGCGACCTGAAGGCCGTGCATTTCTTCGAGAACGGGAAGACCGAGCTCTACGACCTGGCGAAGGACCCGGGCGAGACCAAGGACTTGGCGGGCGAGCGGAAGGCCGACGCGGACCGCCTGCGCGAGGAGCTGCTGGGGGCGATCAAGGCCGGGGGGCGCGAGCTACCCCGCCGGCTTTGAACGGGCGGCGGATCACTCCTTGCCGTTGGGCTCGCGGTGGCGCTTGACCTTCACGAGGCGGTGCCGGCGGCGGAGGGAGCGGTCGAGCTTGTCGATGAGGAGGTCGACGGACTTGTAGAGGTCCTCGGACTCGACGCGCACGACGATGTCGGGCCCGGGCACCTCGATGCGGGCCTGGGCGGCGTACTCGGCGGCGTGGTCGCGGGCGCGTCCGTGGACGAGCTCGAAGAGGATGCGCTGGATTTTCGGATTGTGGCGAAAAAGCCTCTCGGCCTTCTCGTTGACGTAGCCCTTGATGGCTTGGGTGAGCTCCAGGTGGACCCCGGAGATGACGACGGACGCATTGCTCATGGCGGGTTTCTTGGTTTGTTTGGGTGCGACCATGGAGCCGCGCCCCTTGTCCGATCGAACCGCCCTTTTCCTGCGTGGTTTCTCTTTCATCGTGGTGACGGGAGGTTCCTCGGGTATTGGGCGCGCCTTGCTTGGGCGCATTGAGGAGTCTGCGACGTCGGCGCGGGTTTGCAACGTGTCCCGGACGATTCCCGAGGGGTGGGCGACGGGACCCGACCGGGTGCACCTGCCCTGCGACTTGTCCAAACCCGCTGAGGTGGAGGCGGTTGCGGCGGCATTACGGGAACTGATGCCCCGGGAGGGCAGGATTCTGCTCGTGAATAACAGCGGTTTCGGGGCCTACGGGGAGTTTCCCGCGCCGGGCTTGGCCCACAACCTGGGGATGCTGGATGTGAACGTGCGGGCGCCGGTGCACCTGACGGGATTGCTTTGGCCCGAGTTGCTGGCGCGCGGCGGGATGGTGGCGAACGTGGCGTCGCTCGCGGGCTACCAGCCGGTGCCGCTGATGGCGACGTATGCGGCGACGAAGGCGTTCCTGCTGAACTGGAGCGTGGCGCTGGACACGGAGGGGCGGCCGCGCGGGGTGCGGAGCGTGGCGATCTGCCCCGGGCCGGTGTCGACCAACTTCTTCCGCGGCGCGGGCTTCAGCCAACCGACGGGGCTTCCGGGCCAGACGGAGCTGGAGTGCGTGGACGAGGCGCTCGAGGCGATGGCGTCGGGCCGGGCGCAGGTGGTGACGGGCTGGTCGAACCGCGCGCTGTCGTGGTTCGGGGCGCGCCTGCCGAAGCCCTGGGCGGCGGCGCTGGGGCTGCGCGCGATCGAGCGCAAGCTGGGGCGGCGGGCGCGCTGATCAGCGGGCGTCGAGCAGCTCGCGGGCGTGGGCGAGGGCGGACTTGCTGGAGCGGTCGCCGAGCATGCGGGCGAGCTCGCCGAGGCGGGCGGGCTTGTCGGCGTCGACCGCCGCGATGCGCACGGTGGTGGAGCGGTCGTCCTGGTCCTTGGTGACGACGAGGTGGCGGTGGCCGAGGGCGGCGACCTGCGGGAGGTGGGTGACGCAGACGACCTGGTGGGCGGCGCCGAGGGCGGCGAGCTCGCGGCCGACCTGGGCGCCGACCTCGCCGCCCACGTTGGCGTCGACCTCGTCGAAGACGAGGACGGGGGTGCGGTCGGCGGCGGCGAGGGTGGTCTTGAGGGCGAGCATGACGCGGGCGGCCTCGCCGCTGGAAGCGATCTGGCTGAGGGGGAGGAGGTCCTGGCCGGCGTTGGGGCAGAAGAGGAAGCGCACGGCGCTGTCGCCGGTGGCGGACAGGTCGGCGTCGACGACCTCGGCGCGGAAGTCGGCCTTGCGGAAGCCGAGGTGGCCGAGGAGGCGGCGCACGGACTCGGCGAGGGCGAGCGAGGCCTTCTGGCGGGCCTTGCGCAGGCCCTTGGCGGAGGCGCGGAGGCGGACCTCGGCGGCGTCGGCCTCGGCTTGGAGCTCGGCGATGCGCGCGTCGGCGCCCTCGCTGCCGGCGAGGCGGGCGGCGAGGGCGTCGCGCTTGGCGCGAACGGAGGCGGCGTCGGGTCCGTAGCGGCGGCGGAGGTCGAGCCAGGCGTTCATGCGGCGCTCGAGGGAGGCGGGGACGCCGCCGCCGCCGAGCTGCCGGGCGGCGCGGGAGAGGTCGGCGCGCAGGTCCTCGGCCTCGGCGGCGAGGGACTCGAGTCGGGATCGGGCCTCGGCGAGGGAGGGGTCGATGGAGGCGGCCTCGGCGGCGGCCTTGAGGAGGCGGGGGAGCGCGGCGCCGACGCCCTGGCCGCCGAGGCCGGAGTCGAGCTGGGCGAGGAGGGCGAGGAGCTCCTGGGCGCGCGAGGCCACGGCGTGGTCGCGCTCAAGGGTGTCGACGGCCTCATCGGCGAGGTCGAGCCCCTCGAACTTCTCGAGCTGGGAGCGGACGAAGGCGGCCTCGTCCTCGGAGAGGCGCTCGGCGCCGCGGAGGGCGTCGATGCGTTGGTGGACGCCGCGCCAGGCGGCGTGCTCCTCGGCGAAGGCGGCGAGGGCGGAGGCGTGGGCGGGGCCGGCGTGGGCGTCGAGCCACTGGAGCTGGACGGTCTCGCGCATGAGGCGCTGGGGCTCGCCGGGGCCGTGGAAGTCGATCCACCGCTCGCCGAGACGGGCGAGCTGGGCGAGGGTGGCGGAGCCGCCGTTGACGGTGACGCGGCCGGCCTGGGTGGCGGAGACGGTGCGCCGGAGCAGGAGGAGGCCGTCGTCGCAGGGCGGGAGGTCCATCTCGCGCAGGAGCGCGTCGAGCGCGGGGTCGTCCATGGCGAGCTCGGCCTCGACCACGGCGGCGTCGGCGCCCTTGCGGACGACGGTCTTGGGGGCGCGGTGGCCGGCGAGGAGGGAGAGGGCCCCGAGCAGGACGGACTTGCCGGCGCCTGTCTCGCCGGTGACGACGGTGAAGCCGGGGCCGAGCTCGAGCTCGGCGCGGTCCATGAGGGCGAGGTCGCGGATGGCGAGGCGGCGGATCATGCGGGGACGGGACGGGCGCCGAAGAGGGCGGAGCCGACGCGGAGGCAGGTGGAGCCGGCGGCGACGGCGGGCTCGAGGTCGCCGCTCATGCCCATGGAGAGCTCGGGGAGGGCGAGGCCGGAGCGGGCGGCGAGGGTGTCGCGGCACGCGCGGAGGCGGTCGAAGGTGCGGCGGGCGACGGCGGGGTCGTCGCTGAGCGGGGCGACGGCCATGAGTCCCTCGACGCGGAGGGCGGGCGAGGCGAGGGCGGCGTCGAGCAGGCGGGGGGCGTCGGCGAGGTCGCAGCCGAACTTGGCGGGGTCGTCGCCGGAATTCACCTGGAGGAGGACGGGGAGGGCCTTGCCCTGCTCGGCGGCGAATCGGCCGAGGCGGGTGGCGAGCTCGGGGCTGTCGACCGACTGGATGAGGTCGAAGGTGGCGACGGCGAGCTTGGCCTTGTTGGACTGAAGGTGGCCGATGAGCTCCCAGCGGAGGGTGGCGGGCGCGAGGGCGCGCTTGGCGGCGGCTTCTTGGACGCGGTTCTCGCCGACGGCGGTGAAGCCGAATCGGGCGGAGAAGGCGGCGGCGTCGGCCGGATGGGTCTTGGTGACGGGCAGGATGCGGACGGAGGCGGGGTCGCGCCCGGCGGCGGCGCAGGCGGCGGCGACCCTTGCCACAAGGGCTTGGGCACGGGCCTCGAATTCCGCATAGGTGACCATCTGTTTACCATCATCCCCCTGCCCTTTGCGGTGTCAAATCCAAGGATTAGGCTATTTTTGATAAGAAGGACTAACCTTGAAGCCCTCTTCCATTAGCCTTATTAATCAGCCATGCACATCGAGAATTTCAAGATCTTCTGCGACCTGGTGGACAATCGGAGCTTCTCGAAGGCGGCTCGGCTGAACGGCATCACGCAGTCGGCGGTGAGCCAGCAGCTGAGGGCGATGGAGCGGCATTTCAACGTGCTCATCGTGGACCGCGGGCAGAAGCAGTTCTCGCTGACGCGCGAGGGCCAGCGGCTGCACGAGGCGGCGCGCGAGATCCTGTCGCACTACGAGGGGGCGCGGGGCGAGCTGCAGGAGATGCGCAAGGTGGTGAGCGGCAGCATCCACGTCTCCACCATCGTCTCGATCGGGCTGCACGAGCTGCCGCCCTACCAGAAGCGCTTCCTGCAGGAGTTTCCCCATGTGAACGTGCGGGTCGAGTACCGCCGGTCGAACTTGGTCTACGAGGACGTGCTGACGAACGCGGTGGACATCGGCCTGGTGGCGTTCCCGCAGAAGCACCGCCAGCTGGAGGTGATTCCCTTCATGGAGGACCAGCTGGTGCCGATCTGCTCGCCGAAGAACCCGATGGCGAAGCAGGAGGAGATCAACCTGACGGACCTCGCGGGGGTGAAGTTCATCGGCTTCGACCAGGACATCCCGACGCGCAAGGCGCTGGACGCCTTCCTGCGCGAGCTGCGCATCGAGCTCGAGCCGACGATGGAGTTCGACAACATCGAGACGATCAAGCGCGCGGTGGAGGTGGACGCGGGCGTGGCCCTGGTCCCCGAGGACACCATCCGCCAGGAGGTCGAGCAGGGCTCGCTGGTGAAGCTCCGGCTGCGGGACCGGCGGATCGCGCGGCCGCTGGCCATCATCCACCGGAAGGGTCGGGTGCTCTCGCCGGCGCTCAAGCGCTTCATCGCCCTGCTGACCGCGGGGCGGGCCTGAGCGATCAGGCCTCGCGCAGGCGCGCGGCGCGGGCGAGGGCGAACGCGGGCAGCGAAGAGCCGAGGAGCAGGCCGGCGCCGCACCAGGCAAGGGTCTCGGCCGGGCTGGCGGCGTGGAGGCAGCTCCAGGCGGCGCCCCAGGCGAGGAGGGCGCCGACGAGGGGCTCGGCCCGGCGGCGCAGCGCGGCGTGGACGAGGCCGTGGAGGCCGGCGAGGCCGAGGAGGGCGGCCCCGAGGGCGGGCGCGCCGAAAAGACCGAGGCCGACGCAGGCGTGGGCGGCGCCGAGGGCGAGGATGGCGAGGCCGGCGAGCAGGGCGGCCGCGACGCGGGTGTTGGCGGGGATGCGGCCGAGGTCGGCGCGGTGGGCGCGGAGGTAGAGGACGGTGGCGAAGCCGGCGAGGGTTAGGGAGGAGGCCCAGACGAGCAGCCAGCCGTCGACCGGCACACGCCAGCGCTCGATGGCGGCCTGGAGGAGGCAGCACTTGGCGAGGAGGAGGGCCCAGAGGGCGTGGAGACGGTCGAGGACGAGGGTCTCGCGGTGGGCGCGCTCGAGGGCGAGGCTGAGCTCGGCGTCGGCCCGCGAGGGAAGGGCGGAGGAGGGGCGGGTCTCCATGGTCAGTCGCGCCAGAGGCCGAGGCGGCGGATGGAGGCGGCGGTGCGGGGGTCGACCTCGGCCTCCCAGCCGGGTTGGCCGGATTGGATGCGGGCGACGAGGGTGCGGGGTTGGCAGGCGAGGGCGGCGGGGTCGCCGTCGGGGATGGCGGCGAGGGCGCGGGTGACGCGGAGGTAGTCGAGGAGGTTGGCGACCTCGGGGCGGAGGCAGAGGGTGGCGAGGGTGACGACGCTGTCGTCGGGCACGGCGAGGCCGTCGGGGAAGCAGACGCGGCGGGCGACGGGATCCTCGTAGAGGCGGTTGAGCTGGGCCCCGGACATGGGGTAGACGAGGAGGTGGACGCCGCCCTTGAAGAGGCGGCCGAGGGCCTCAAGGAGGCCGCCCTCGAGCATGCTGTAGTTCTCGGTGTTGAGGATCTCGACGAGGTTGTTGATGCCGGCGACGAGGGTGACGGTGCCCTGGGTGTAGCGGCGGAGGTAGCCGGGAAGGCGGTAGTAGCCGCGGTAGCGCGAGATGAGGACGGGGATGCCGAGCTCGTTGGCGAGGCGGGCGCGGGCGACGACGTCGGCCTCGGGAGTGGGGTCGTCGCGGAGGCTGATCTCGAGGAGGCGGAGCGTGGAGGGGGTGGAGGCGAGGCGGGCGCCGCGCTCGAGCATGTCGAGGTTGACGCGGGAGACGGGGCGGAGGGCGCCGCGGGCGAGGAGGATGTCCCTGCGGTAGAGATACTCGCCGGGGACGACGGGGTCGCCGGAGGGGTCGAAGAGCACGGCGTCGGTCATCCCGAGGCGGACGAGGCGGATGGCGGCGTGGGCGGGATCAAGGTGGGCGACGGCGGGGCCGGAGACGTGGAACCAGTCGACCTCGACGCGGTCGGGGCCGACGCCCTCGAGGAGGGAGCGCAGGAAGCGGTCGGCGTCGGCGAGGTCGTGAATGGCGGCGTGGAGGAGGTTGACGCCGACGAGGCCGAGGGCGTCCTGCTGGCGGGCGGAGCTGCGGTCCCAGAGCCGGAGGTGCAGCTGGATGTCGGACGGCTTGGCGCCGGGCTGGTGCTGGAAGCGGAGGCCGAGCCAGCAATGGCCTTGGCCCTCGCCCTCGCGCGGGGTGGTGGCGACGGTGTCGGCGAGGACGAAGAAGCGGGTGGTGGCGCCGCGCTCGGCGGCGAGCCGGTCGACGAGGAGGGCGAACTCGTGGTCCAGCATGTGCACGAGGCGCTCGCGGGAGACGTAGCGGGCGGGGTGGCCGTAGATGGCGTCGCTGATCCGCATGTCGTAGGCGGACATGCTCTTGGCCACGGTCCCGGAGGCGCCCCCGGCCTTGAAGAAGTGCCGGACCACCTCCTGGCCTGCGCCGATCTCGGCGAAGGTGCCGTAGAGGGAGCGGTCGAGGTTGATGCCGAGGGCGCGCCGCTCGGCCAGCCGGCCGTGGGCGGAGTCGGTCTCGGCGTTTTCGGACATGGGGAAACCCTAGGGGAAGGGGGGCGACTTGCAAATGGGTTTGTCCCCGGCCGGTCCTTGGGTGAAATGGGAGGCATGAAAGACTTCCTCAAGGGTATTGTCGCCTCCGCCCTCGGCTTCGGCCTCGCGATCGGGGCGGGCTTCGTTGCCCTGCTCATCCTCGTCGCGGCGCTGGCCGGCGGGGCGCGCGACCAGGGACCGGAGGCCCCGAAGGTCAAGCCCGGCACGTTCCTGGTCATCGGCAACGGCCTGGCGATCACCGACACGCCGGACGACGGCTCGGTGAGCCTGGGCGACCTGCTGGGGGGCGGCGAGGGCGACTCCGTCGACCTATGGCGCGCCCTGGAGGCCATCGACCTGGCGGCCAAGGACAGCGCGATCACCGGGATCCTCCTGGCGGAGGGGCTGGACGCCGGATTGGCGACGCGCAACGAACTGAGGCAGGCCCTCCAGGAATTCGCCAAGCAGGGCAAGCCGATCGTGAGCTGGATGGAGTCGCCGCGGGTCGGCGACTATTGGCTGGGCACGGTCGGGACCACGGTCGCGCTCCATCCCGCCGGCGAGGTGACGTTCGCGGGGCTTTCGGCCTACTCGAGCTACCTGGGCGCGACGCTGCGCCAGCTGGGCATCGGGGTGCAGGTGACGAAGGTGGGGCAGTTCAAGTCGGCGGTCGAGCCGTTCACCGAGGACAAGATGAGCGACCCGGCCCGCCGGCAGATGCAGGAGCTGCTGGACGAGATCTGGGGCCGCCTCGTGGCGGACACGGCGAAGTCGCGCTCGATGCCGGCGGCGCGCCTGCGCGACCTCGCGGGCAAGCCGGGCTATTTCCCCGCCGCCAAGGCGCTGGAGCTGAAGCTGGTGGACAAGGTGATGCACCGCGACGAGCTGGTGCGCTTCCTGGTCGAGGCGGGCGCGGCGGCCGACGACGACGGCTCGTTCCGCCAGGTGGGCCTGGCCCGCTACGCGGCGAAGGCGCGGCTGCCGAGGGGCAAGGACGGCAAGCTGGCGGTGGTCTACGCGGAGGGCGACATCGTGGACGGCTTCGGCGGGGCGGGCAGCATCGGCGGGGACCGGCTGGCGGGTATCATCCGGCGGCTGCGGCACGACGACGACGTCAAGGCCGTGGTGCTCCGGGTGAACAGCCCCGGGGGCTCGGCCTACGCCTCGGAGATCATGCACCGGGAGCTTGAGCTGCTGCGCGGCAAGGGCGTGCCCCTCGTGGTGTCGATGGGCGACACGGCGGCGAGCGGCGGCTACTACATCGCCGCGCCCGGCACCTCGATCATGGCCGACCCGATGAGCATCACCGGGTCGATCGGCGTCTTCGGCCTGCACTTCAACTACGGCGGGCTGGCCGAGCGCTTCGCGCTGGGGACGGACGGGGTCAAGACGGCCCCTTACGCCGACCTGCTGGAGCCCCACCGGCCGGCGAGCGAGCAGGAGATGGCCATCGTGCAGTCGTCGGTCGACGCCGTCTATGAGACCTTCCTAGGCGTGGTGGGCCGCGGCCGGAAGCTGGAGCGCAACGCGGTGCACGAGGTGGCCCAGGGGCGCGTCTGGTCGGGAGCCCGGGCCCGGCAGCTGAAGCTGGTCGACCAGCTGGGAGGCCTTAGGTCGGCCATCGCCCTGGCCTCCGAGAAGGCGGGCAAGGGCAAGCTGGAGGTGGTGCAGGTGCCGTCGCTGGGCGAGAACCGCCAAAGCCTGCTGGAGGCGCTGATGGAGGAGGGTGAGCCGGCGCCGCTGTTCGCGGGCGCCAACCCCGACCCGGTGCTGCGCGAGCTGCGCGCAAAGTGGCGCTCGCTCAAGTCGCTGCGCCACCTGAACGACCGGCGGGGAATCTACCTGATCGGCCCGGTGGGCGTGGAGGCGCGCTGAGGCTCGGTCCAGGGACGGAAGCGGCGCTCGGCCTCGGGGAGAAGGGCCTGGAGGCGGGCAACCCGGGTGGAGTCGGAGGGGTGGGTGGAGAGGAACTCGGGGGGCTTGACGCCGCCCTCCTGGGAGAAGCCGCGCCAGAAGGCGACGGCGGCGGCGGGGCGGTAGCCGGCGCGGGCCATGTAGAAGAGGCCGAGGTGGTCGGCCTCGTTCTCATGGTGGCGGCTGTAGGGCAGGATGAGGCCGAGGCTGGCGGCGGCGCCGTAGACGGCGAGGGCCTCCTGGCGGCGGCCGGAGGACTTGTCGCGCATGGATTGGTCGAGGGCGACGGCACCGAGGGCGGCGAGGAGGCGCTGGGAGACGCGCTCGTTGCCGTGGCGGCAGACGACGTGGGCGACCTCGTGGGCAAGGACGACGGCGATGGCGTCGTCGCTGGTCGCGAGGCGGAACATGCCGGAATGGAAGCCGATGCGGCCTCCCGGGAGCGCGAAGGCGTTGGGGGTGTCGTCGGCGATGACGGCGACCTCCCAGGCGGAGGGAGGCGGGAGGGTGGGGTCGCCGAAGTCGGGATCGGTGCGGGCGGCGTCGATGACGCGGGCCGCGATGGCTCGGACGCGGGCCTGGGCGAGGGGATCCTTGGACCGGGGCATCGACCGGAAGGCGTCCGCGGCCTCGGCGGCGAGCGCGGACTCGTCGGCCAGGTTGAGTTGGCTGCGACCGCTGCCGGGAACGGTGCGGCAGGCGGCGAGCAGGGCGGCGAGCAGGAGGGCGCCGGCGATCCGGCGGGTCATGCCTTGCCGGCGGTATCCGCGCCCGGCGCGGGCGCGGGGGCCGCGGCGGACTCGGGGGCCCCGTAGTACTTCTTGTACGAGGAGTCGTAGCTGTCGGTGTAGAAGGCCGCCATGCGGGTGACCATGGAGTTGAGGACGGCGCCGACGATGGGGACGCCGGCCTCGCGGAGGCGGGCGATGCAGGAGAGGGCGTTGCGCTTCTTCACCATGTTAAAGCGGACGACGTAGATGACGCCGTCGACCTTGGGGACGAGATGGAGGGCGTCGGAGACGGCGCCGAGAGGCGGGGTGTCGATGAAGATGCGGTCGTAGCGGCCGCGAAGCTCCGTGATCATCTCGGCGAAGCGGGGGCTGTTGATGACCTGGGTGGGGTTCTTGCAGACACTGCCGACGGGAAGGACGTCGAGGCCGGGCTCGAGGTCGCGGATGATGGCCTGGTCGAGCGAGAGGGTCTCGTTGAAGTACTGGCTGATGCCGGCCTCGGAGTCGATGCCCACGGAGGCGGCGACGTTGGGGAGGCGCAAGTCGCCGTCGATGACGAGGACCCTCTCGCCGTGCTGGGCGAAGGTGAGGGCGATGTTGGTCGTGACGAAGGTCTTTCCCTCGCCGGGGCGGGTGGAGGTGGTGATGAGGACCTTGGCGCCGGCGGCGGCCGGGTTGATCTTCATCACGGAGTGGATGGCGCGGAGGGACTCGATGGCCATGCGGTCCTTGCCTTGGCGGCCGAGGAGCGAGCGGTCGGGACCGAAGGTCTGGCGGACGCGGGGAACGGTGCCAAGGAGGGGGAGCCCGAGCCCGCCCTCGATGTCGGACGCGGACTTGATGCGGTCGTCCATGACCCCGAGGAGGATGACGAGGCCGATGCCGAAGGCGCCGCCGAGGCCAAGGCCGATGAAAACGTTGAGGTAGTAGTTCTTGTTGATCGGCCGGTCGGACACGCTGGGCGAGTCGAGGATGCGGACGGAGGTGGAGGTGCCGGTGGTGGAGGTGCGCAGCTTGGCGTCCTCGTAGCTGAGCTTGAGGCGGCCGAGGAACTCCTCGCCGAGGCGGATGTCCTTCTCGATGCGCTCAAGCTCGACGTTGGCGTTCTGGAGGCGGGCGATTTCGGACTCCTTGGCCTGGAGGGCGCGCTCGACGGAGACCATGCGCTGCTGGGCGGTGGCGCGCTGGCCGCTGATGCGGCTGACGGCCTGGTCGGTGGCGATGGCGAGCTCCTTGCGGACAACCTCGGCCTGCTCGCGGGTGAGGCGGAGGGTCGGGTGGCTGTCGGTGTACTTCTCGACCATGGTCTGGAGGGTGACCTCCAGCTCGGTGCGGCGGTTGGAGAGGAGGTTGACGCGGTCGTCGCCCCTGACCAGCGGGATGAGCAGGAGGTCCTTGCCCGAGGCGCGGCTCTCCTCGATCTGCTGCCAGACGATGGCGAGCTCGTCGATCTGCTTGCGGACCTCCTCGCGGTCGCGGACGAGGCTGGCGCGCTCGGAGCCGAGGGTGTTGGTGTCGCGGGCGATGGAGAGCATCTTCTCGCGCTGCACGAGCTCGTTCTTCTCTCGGTAAAGGCGGTTGAGTCGCTCCTCGAGGGACTCGATCTCGACGCGGGCCTTCTCGACCAGGGGGTTGGTGACGGTGAGGCGCTCGTCCTCGCTGTTCTTCTGGATGGCCTCGCAGAAGAGGCGGGCGACCTGGCGGGCGAGGTCGCGGTCGGGGTGGGTGAACTGAACGTTGACGACGAGGGTGGCGCGCTGGGGGGCGATGGCGCGCTGGCGGCCGAAGACCTCCTGGGAGGTGAGGGGACCGGTGAAGATGTTGCCGCCCTGGTAAGGCTCGAGTACGGCCTTGCGCTCGCCGGCGGTGAGGCGTCGCTCCACCGCCTCGATGATGCCGCCGCTCTTCATGACCTCGACCGCGGTGTTGAAGTCCTCGGTCGACATGATGGCGTAGATTTCCTCGCCCGCGCCGCGGCCGGCGATGTTGGGCGCGAACTTGTAGACGCGGAGGCGGCCGTTGGCCTGGTACTCAGGGGTGGCGTTGACGGTGTAGATGAGGGCGGCGGTGACGAAGACGAGGATGGAGAGGACGAGGTACCACATCCGCTCCCGCACCATCATCAGGTAGTTGGAGAGCGGGTTGGGGGACTGGCCGGAGCCGTACCCATAGCCGGCGTAGCCGCCGTACTGGCCGTAGCCGGCATAACCGCCGTAGCCGACGCCGCCGTAGCCGACGCCGCCGTAGCCGCTGTTGCCGTAGCCGTAGTCCTTGCCGGGGTTGGAGGGCGCCATGATGAATCAGATGCGGCTCTCGCGGACGAAGATGTGGTCGTCGTCCTCGAGGGGGATGTCGGGCGACTCGCCGAGGTCGATCTTGCGCACATCGACCTCAAGCGTGCGGAGCGAGCCGTCGGGCTGGCGGCGGCGCAGGACGACGGCGGTGCGGTTGCCGCCCCGGAGGATGCCGCCGGCGGAGGCGAGGGCCTTCTTGAGGGTGAGGGTCTCCTCGGGGGGGATGGGGATGGCGCCGTTGCGACCGACGGAGCCGTCGACGTAGACGCGGCGCTCGGCGTAGCCGCGGATCTCCACCGTGACGACGGGCGACTTGAAGAACTTGGCGAAGCGGGCGGCGAGGACGGCCTGGGCCTCGGTCATGGTGAGACCGGCGACCTTGACCAAGCTGCCCTGGCCGAGGAAGGGAATATCGATGGTGCCGTCCGGATTGATGCGACGCTCGACAAAGGTGTCGTTCTCGTTGAGAACGCCGACCCGGACGAAATCGCGGGCGCGGAGGCGGTAGGAGACCTGCTCCGCGACCGTGGCCGAGGGGTCGACCGAGGGGGCGGGCAGGGAGTTGGTCTCCTCAACGGGCCCGGCGCAGCCGGCGAGGGCGAGGAACAGGGCTGCGGCGGACGAGTGAAGAGCGCGTCGGACAGACATGGGAAAAGGAAAGGCGCCGGATGCCACCCGGGCTGGGATTACCAGCGCAGGGAAGCCTCGAGGCTGACCAGGTTGACGTTGTACTCGACGGGTTCGAGGGTGCGGCTGAAGGAGTAATTGGCGCCGAAGGACCAGTGGTCGTCGGGCCTGTAAGTCAGGCCGAGGGAAACAGTGACGGCGCGGACGTCGGTGGAGCCGTTGACGTTGGGGGCGAGCGGGTCGACCACCCGGTCGACGGAGTAGTCGGAATAGCCGAGACGGAAGGAGGATCGCCAAGCCTCGCTGTTGGCGTGGTTGAGACCGTAGCTAAGGCGCAGGGCGTCGCTGACGGAGCCGGTGGGGGAGGTGGTGGCCTCCTGGCCGACGCTGAAGGACTGGTCGAGCTTGTCGGTGATGGAGTGGGTCAGGCTGAGGGTGTACGAGGGCGAGTCGCTCTTGAAGCCGAAGTCATACTCGGTGCTCTGGAGGCCGGCCTTGAACTCGCCCTGGAGTTTCTCGGTGGGCTGGTAGCTCAGGTTGATTCCGTAGAAGGACCGGTCGTAGGACCAGCGGAAGACTCCGGTGTTGGGGTCGTGGATATCGGTGCTGCTGAAGTCGAAGGACAGACCGGTGACGAGCTTCTCGGTTTGCTTGAATCGCAGGTCGAGGGGAATGCCGAAGCCCTTGGAATTGATGAGGCTGGAGAGGCTGCTTTGGTTGTAG
This sequence comes from Opitutia bacterium, assembly GCA_046315175.1. Classification (GTDB taxonomy): domain Bacteria; phylum Verrucomicrobiota; class Verrucomicrobiia; order Opitutales; family UBA953; genus UBA8828. Next base: position 19,700 of record JBKDBK010000059.1, read on the forward strand.
TAGCGAACCGCGGTGTTGCGAGCGCCGAGGGTGGCGGACAACTTCTCGGTGAAACCGTAGGTGAACGACAGGCTTTGGCTGGCGGAGGACTGGCGAACGAGCGTGGCGATTTCGCCGACGAGGGCCTGGAATTCGGCGTTATTGCGCGCGGTCTCGACGTAGGAGGCGCCGAAGGAGACGAGGAGGGGGCCGCCGCCGTCGTAGTTGGCGGAGAGGGCGAGCGCGTCCTGCTCATCGTCGAGGGAGCTGAGTTTCGAGTCGACGAAGTCGACGTAGGTGCGGGCGAGGGTGAGGGAGGCGGAGAGAGGGAGGTCCTTGCCGTACTGGAAGTCGAGACCCGGGGTAAGCTCGAGGCTGAGGCCCTGATCGGGGAGAGGGCCTGGATTCGGGCGGTAGAAAAGGTTGTCGGTGTACTCGGCCTTGGCCTTGGCGGTCAGGAACATGTCCAGCTCGGACCCGATGCGGAGGATGGGCGATTCGGGGGGCCAGCCGGCGTTCAGGAGACTGGCACCTAGGAGAAGGGGAAGGGCAACGGAGGTTTTCATCCGGGTTTATGTGGGGTGTGACGGCAGGCTAAGGAAGGAAAGGGGCTAAGCAACACGAAATACCCCCCCATTGGGGGCTTCTATTCGGGTTGTCTGGGGTTTTCTGGGGTCAGCCAGCGGTGGGGATGACGCGGATGCGGCGGTAGAGGGGGAGGCCGGTGCCGGCGGGGACGAGGTGCCCCATGATGACGTTTTCCTTGAAGCCGGTGAGGTGGTCGACCTTGGCCATGGTGGCGGCGTCGGTGAGCACCCGGGTGGTCTCCTGGAAGGAGGCGGCGGAGATGAAGGACTCGGTCTCGAGGGAGGCCTTGGTGATGCCGAGGAGGATGGGCTCGGACTCGGCGATCATGCCGCCCTTGCCCTGGATTTCTCGATTCTGCTCGATGAGGAGGGTGCGGTCGACCTGCTCGCCCCAGAGGTGCTCGGAGTCGCCGGGGTCGGTCACGCGCACCTTGCGGAGCATGCGGGCGACGATGATCTCGATGTGCTTGTCGTTGATGACGACGCCCTGGGTGCGGTAGACCTTCTGAATCTCGGTGATGAGGTAATCCTGGACGCGGGACTGGCCGAGGATGTCGAGGATGTCGTGGGGGTCGATGGCGCCGTCGGTGAGGGGCTGGCCCTGCTTCACCTTGTCGCCGGCGGCGACGACGATGTGCTTGCCGTGGGGGATGAGGTGCTCCTCCTCGCGGCCGATGGCGTCGACCACGACGAGCTTCTTCTTGCCGCGGACGGAGGGCTCGAAGCGCACGGTGCCGTCGATCTTGGCGATCTCGGCGGCGTCCTTGGGAGGGCGGGCCTCGAAGAGCTCGGAGATGCGGGGCAGGCCGGCGGTGATGTCCTGGGTCTTGGCGGCCTGGCGGGGAATCTTCGCGAGGGAGGAGCCGGCCTGGACGCTGTCGCCCTCGCCGACCTCGACGCGGGCGCCGGCGGGGATGGAGAAGGTGGCGAGGGCCTTGCCGCGCGCGTCGACGATCTCGATCCGGGGGTTCTGCTCGTCGGAGTGCTCGATGACGTACTTGAAGACGGAGCCGGAGTTGTCGCGCTCCTCGGTGTAGGTCACGCCCGAGATCATGTCGCCGAGGCGCACCTTGCCGGCGGTGTTGGCGATGATGGGGGTGAAGTTCGGGTCCCAGCGGCAGAGGTAGTCGCCCTTGGCGGCCTTCTTGCCGTCCTTGACGCCGAGGATGGCGCCGGCGGGGACGCGGTAGTCCTCGAGGACCTCGTCCTTCTCGCCGAGGATGTGGAGGGAGCCGTTGCCGTTCATGGCCAGCATGTAGCCGTCGGCCAGGTCGACGCAGTTGAGGTCGACGTAGCGGACGCGGCCGCCGACGCGGGCCTTGAGCTCGGGGGTCTTGAGCTGGGCGACGCCGCCGATGTGGAAGGTCCGCATCGTCAGCTGGGTGCCGGGCTCGCCGATGGACTGGGCGGCGATGATGCCGACCGCGGTGCCGCGCTCGACGAGGCGGCCGGTCGAGGGGTCGAGGCCGTAGGCGCGGGGCGGGATGGCGTTGACCCGCATGTGGGTGAGCGGGGAGAGGATCTTGACGCGCTCGACGCCGGCCTTCTCGATGCGCTGGACGGCGGCCTCGTCGACGAGCTGGCCGGCCTTGCAGAGGACCTCGGAGGGGTTGAGCGGGTTGACGATGTCGTCCGCGGCGCAGCGGCCGAGGATGCGGTCGGCGAGGGGGAGGAGGATCTCGTCGCCGTCGTAGATGGCGGCCTTCCAGACGCCGTTGGGGAGGCGGACGGAGACGCGGTCGACGCCGGCGTCGCGCAGCTTGGCGACGAGCTCCTCGGTGAGGGCGTCGCCCTCGCGACCGAGGACCTTGGGCGAGCCGCCCGAGGGGTTGGCGACGTCGCCCGAGAGGTGGCGGCCGAGGGCGGCCTCGCCGAGGCTGATGACCTCGCCGTCGGGCGGGCCGACGGAGTCGTCGGTCACGATGACGTCCATGGCGACGTCGCACAGCTTGCGGGTCATGTAGCCGGCGTCCGCGGTCTTGAGCGCGGTGTCGGACAGGCCCTTGCGGGCGCCGTGAGTGGAGAGGAAGTACTCGAGGACGGAGAGGCCGTCGCGGAACGAGGACAGGATGGGGCGCTCGATGATCTCGCCGGAGGGCTTGGCCATGAGGCCGCGGGCGCCGCAGAGCTGCTTGACCTGGGCCTTGTTGCCGCGCGCTCCGGAGTCCATCATGGCGTGCACGGGGTTGACGATCCAGCGGCCGGGGTGGCGCGGGTCGCCCTTGCGGACGCCGGCCACGCGGGCGGAGCCGGCGAGGGTGGCGTAGACGGACTGGGCGATTTGGTCGGTGGCGCCGTTCCAGATCTCGACGACCTTGCTGCGGCGCTCCTCCTCGGTGATGGTGCCCTCGGCGATGTCGCGCTTGGTCTTGGCCACGCGGTCGGAGGCCTCGCGGACGACCTTGTCCTTGTCCTTGGGGAAGATCATGTCGCTGACGCCGATGGAGATGCCGGCGCGGGTGGCGACGCGGAAGCCGGTCTCCTTGAGCGCGTCGAGCACGGGGATGGTGGCCTCGCCGCCGACGGAGCGGTAGGTGCTGAGGATGAGGTCGCCGACCTGGCCCTTCTTGACGGTGAAGTTGACGAAGCCGAGCTCGCGGGGCCAGATGGTGCTGAAGAGGATGCGGCCGACGGTGGTGACGAGGGTGGCGGCGTCCTTGTCGCCGTAGACGGTGTCGCGGCCCCGGTCGGGGTTGCGGAGGCGGACCCAGTCGTGGAAGTGCAGGGAGCCGTCGGCCTCGGCGAAGAGCGCGTCCTCGACCGAGTTGAAGAGCGGCAGGTGCCGGTCCTTCTCGGGCTTGGTGGAGGGCTCGTAGGTGAGGTAGTAGGCGCCGAGGACGATGTCCTGGGACGGGGTGAGGATGGGCTTCCCGCTGGAGGGGGAGAAGATGTTGTTGGACGACATCATCAGGAGCTTGCACTCCATGATGGCCTCGAGGGAGAGGGGCACGTGGACGGCCATCTGGTCGCCGTCGAAGTCCGCATTGTAGGCGGTGCAGACGAGGGGATGGAGGCGGATGGCGTCGCCCTCGATGAGGACGGGCTCGAAGGCCTGGATGGACAGGCGGTGGAGCGTGGGGGCGCGGTTGAGGAAGACGGGGTGGCCCTTGGTGACCTCCTCGAGGAGGTCCCAGACCTCGGGACGGCGCTCGAGGATGTACTTCTTGGCGCTGCGGACGGTGTGGACGAGGCCGAGCTCCTTGAGGCGCTTGATGATGAAGGGCTCGAAGAGGGTGAGGGCCATCTTCTTGGGCAGGCCGCACTGGGTGAGCTTGAGCTCGGGCCCGATGACGATGACGGAGCGGCCGGAGTAGTCGACGCGCTTGCCGAGGAGGTTCTGGCGGAAGCGGCCGTGCTTGCCCTTCAGCATGTCGCTGATGGACTTGAGCTGGCGGTCGCGGTCCTTGACGGGCTTGCCGTGGCGGCCGTTGTCGAGGAGGGCGTCGACCGCCTCCTGGAGCATGCGCATCTCGTTGTGGATGATGACGTCGGGCGTCTTCATCTGGATGAGGGAGCGCAGTCGGTTGTTGCGGTTGATGACGCGGCGGTAGAGGTCGTTGAGGTCGGAGGTCGCGAAGCGGCCGCCCTCGAGGGGGACGAGCGGGCGGAGGTCGGGCGGGATGACGGGGAGGACCGTCAGGACCATGTGCTCGGGACGCTTGGACGACTCGAGGAAGCCCTGGACGACCTTCATGCGGCGGGCGACCTTCTTCTTGATCTGCTTGGAGCGGGTGTTCTTGAGCTGGTCGCGGAGCTCCTCGACGGTGGAGGCGAGGTCCATCTCGCGGAGGAGGAGCTGGAGCGCCTCGGCGCCCATGCGGGCCTTGAAGGCGTCGGGGCCGTGCTTCTGGACGGCGGCGCGGTACTCGTCCTCGGTGAGGAGCTCCTTGCGCTGCATGCCGGTCTGGCCGGGGTCGACGACGAGGTACTTCTGGTAGTAGATGACCTGCTCGAGGGAGCGGGTGGTCATGTCGAGCATGAGCGAGAGGCGGCTCGGCATGCTCTTGAGGAACCAGATGTGGGAGACGGGAATGGCGAGGCGGATGTAGCCCATGCGCTCGCGGCGCACGCGGGAGACGGTGACCTCGACGCCGCACTTGTCGCAGGTGACGTCCTTGTACTTCACCTTCTTGTACTTGCCGCAGTAGCACTCGTAGTCGCGGACGGGCCCGAAGATGCGCTGGCAGAAGAGGCCGTTGGGCTCGGGCTTGAAGGATCGGTAGTTGATGGTCTCGGGGCTCTTGACCTCCTTGAGGCCCTTGGCCTTGCGGTTGCCCCACTCGTCGGTCTCGTCGAGGAGCTGGTCGCCGGTCCAGGCGACGATCTCCTCGGGCGAGGCGATGGAGATGGACACCGAGTCGAAGGACTGCTCCTTGGACTCGCTGGGCGTGAACTCGGGCGTGTGCTCGGGCTGGATCATTTTCGTGAGGGGTGGGGGTGGGGTCAGGCGCGCTCGGGGCGGCCCTGGGAGTTGAGCTGGACGTCGAGGCAGAGGGCCTGCATCTCCTTCATCAGCACGTTGAACGACTGGGGGGTGCCGCTGACCAGGGTGTTCTCGCCCTTGACCAGCTGCTCGTAGATCTTGGTGCGGCCGGCCACGTCGTCGGACTTGACGGTGAGGAGCTCCTGCAGGGTGTAGGCGGCGCCGTAGGCCTCGAGGGCCCAGACCTCCATCTCGCCGAAGCGCTGGCCGCCGTACTGGGCCTTGCCGCCGAGGGGCTGCTGGGTGATGAGGCTGTAGGGACCGGTGGCGCGGGCGTGGATCTTGTCCGCGACGAGGTGGTTCAGCTTCATCATGTAGATGTGGCCGACGACGACGTCCTGGTCGAAGGGCTCGCCGGTGTGGCCGTTGAAGAGCATGGCCTTGCCCGTCTCGGGGAGGCCGGCCTCCTTGAGGTACTCGCGGATCTGGGCCTCGGGGATGCCGTCGAAGATCGGGGTGGCGACCTTGAGGCCGAGCTTGGAGCAGGCCCAGCCGAGGTGGGTCTCGAGGACCTGGCCGACGTTCATGCGCGAGGGCACGCCGAGGGGGTTGAGGCAGATGTCGACGGGGGTGCCGTCGGGCAGGTAGGGCATGTCCTCGACGGGCACGATGCGGGCGACGACGCCCTTGTTGCCGTGGCGGCCGGCCATCTTGTCGCCGACCTGGACCTTGCGCTTGGTGGCGACGTAGACCTTGACGTTCTTGATCGCCCCGCCCTCGTCGACACCCTGCTCGATCGCCTCGGTCTTGCGGGCGCGCTCGGTCTCGAGCTCGTCGAAGCGGCGGTGGTAGTTGTCGAGGATGCTGCGGATCTTCTGCTTCACCGGCGAGTCGTTCATCTCGATGGTGCGCGAGACGGAGGCGAGGCGGCGGAGGAGGGTCTTGGTGATCTTCCGGTTGGCGGGGATGATCTCCTCGCCCGTGTCGGAGTTGCGGACGTCGAGGGGGATCTTCTCGCCGAGGAGGAAGTTGGAGAGGGTGTCCGTCATCTCCTCGCGGAGCTTGGACTCGAGGGTGCGGTGCTCCTCGTTGACCTTCTTGAGGGCGCGGCGCTGCTCGGCGGCGTCGAGCTTGCCGTCATCCTCGTCGGTGCGGGACGAGACCTTGACGTCCATGACGATGCCGGAGGTGCCGGAGGGGACGACGAGGGAGGTGTCCTTCACGTCGCGGGCCTTCTCGCCGAAGATGGCGCGGAGGAGTTTCTCCTCGGGGGCGAGGTCGCCCTCGCTCTTGGGGGTGATCTTGCCGACGAGGATGTCGCCGGGCTGGACCTCGGCCCCGATGCGGATGACGCCGTCGCGGTTGAGGTTGCGGAGGGCGGTCTCGGAGAGGTTGGGGATGTCGCGCGTGATCTGCTCGGGCCCGAGCTTGGTGTCGCGGGCGGTCACCTCGAACTCCTCGATGTGGATGGAGGTGAAGGTGTCCTGCTTGAGCAGGCGCTCGGAGAGGAGGATGGCGTCCTCGAAGTTGTAGCCGTTCCAGGGCATGAACGCGACGAGCACGTTGCGGCCGAGGGCGAGCTCGCCCTTGTCGGTGGCGGCGCCGTCGGCGATGATGTCGCCGGCCTTGACCTTCTGGCCGCGGGCCACGATGGGCCGCTGGTTGAAGCAGGTGTTGGAGTTGGTCTTGAGGAACTTGCGGAGGTCGTAGACCCAGAGGCCCTTCTCCGGGTTGGAGCGGAGCTTGCGGTTGTCGAGCTGGGAGGGGGTGACCTCGCCGTCCTTGGTCACGAGGATGCGGCGGGCGTCGACGGCGGCGACGATGCCGGGGCCCTCGGCCACGACGACGGTCTTGGAGTCGATGGCGACGCGCCGCTCGAGGCCGGTGCCGACGTAGGGCGACTCGGTCAGGACGAGGGGCACGCCCTGGCGCTGCATGTTGGAGCCCATGAGCGCGCGGTTGGCGTCGTCGTGCTCGAGGAAGGGGATGAGGCCGGCGGCGACGGAGACGACCTGCTGGGGGGAGACGTCCATGTAGTCGACGTCCTCGGGGTCGAGCTCCTGGATGTCGTCGATGACGCGGCAGGTGACGGGCCCGCGGAGGCGGCCGTCCTTCTCGACCACGGAGTTGGCCTGGGCGACCTTGAAGCGCTCCTCCTGGTCGGCCGTCATGTACTCGACGCGGTCGGTGACCTTGCCGCGGACGACCTTGCGGTAGGGGGCCTCGATGAAGCCGTAGGGGTTGATGCGGGCGTAGGTCGAGAGGGAGTTGATCAGGCCGATGTTGGGACCCTCGGGGGTCTCGATCGGGCAGATGCGTCCGTAGTGGGAGGGGTGGACGTCGCGCACCTCGAAGCCGGCGCGGTCGCGGTTGAGGCCGCCCGGCCCGAGGGCGGAGAGGCGGCGCTTGTGGGTGAGCTCGGCCAGGGGGTTGATCTGGTCCATCAGCTGCGAGAGCTGGCTGCGCTGGAAGAACTCGCGGATGGCGTTGCCGAAGGGCTTGGGGTTGACCAGCTTCTGGGGGGTGAGGGAGTCGACGGACTGGTCGTACTCGTTGATGCGGGCCTTGACCGTCTTGACCACGTTCTTGAGGCCGGCGCGGCACTGGTTGGCGAGGAGCTCGCCGACGTTGCGGACGCGGCGGGAGCCGAGGTGGTCGATGTCGTCGATGTGCATCTTGCCGCGGCGGAGCAGGAAGAGCTGCTTGGTGGCGGCGACGATGTCGTCCTTGTCGATGGTGCGGGAGCGGAGCTCGGCCTCGGCCTCCTCCTGCTTGTTGCGGAAGGGCTTGGCGGCCTCGGCGCGGTGGCCGAGCTTCTGGTTGAGCTTGTAGCGGCCGACGCGGCCGAGGTCGTAGCGGAGGGGGTCCTGGAAGAGGCGGTGCATGTGCGCCTTGGCGCTCTTCGTGTTGACGGGCTCGCCGGGGCGGAGCTTGCGGAAGATCTCCTTCACGGCGTCCTCCTCGTTCTTGATGCCGTTGCCCTCGGTGTCCTTGCGGAGGGCGAGGATGATGGCGCCGCCGTCGGGCTCGGTGTCGTAGACGGCGAGGCGGGACTTGGGGCCGGAGGAGGCGAGGAGGGCCTTGAGGGTGGCGGTGTCGAGCTTGTCGTACTGCTTGGCGATGGGCTTGCCGAGGGTGACGTTGACCTGGTCGTCGGCGAAGACGAGGCGGGCCTGCTCCTCGGGGCTGAGCTCGAGGGCCTGCTTCACGGTCAGCTCGCGCTGCTCGTAGAAGAGGGAGAGGATGTCGCGGTCCTGGTTGTAGCCGAAGGCGCGCAGGAGGGTGGTGAGGAGGAACTTGCGGCGGCGGCGGCGGCGGTCGAGGTAGACCCAGAGGAGGTCGTTTTGGTCGAACTGGACCTCGATCCAGGTGCCTCGGTCGGGGATGATGCGGAAGGCGTGGAGCAGCTTGCCGCTGGTGTGGGGCGCCTCCTCGAAGGCGATGCCGGGGGAGCGGTGGAGCTGGGAGACGACGACGCGCTCGGCGCCGTTGATGATGAAGGAGCCGCGGTCGGTGACCATGGGCAGGTCGCCCATGAGGATCTCCTCGTCCTTGAAGGCGCCCTTCTCGACCAGCCGGAGCTTGAGCAGGAGGGAGACGGCGTAGGTGGTGCCCTCGCGGATGCACTCGAGCTCGCCCATGCGGGGAGGGGTCAGGGAGTAGTCGAGGTACTCGAGGCGGAAGTTGCCGTTGTTGCTCTCGACGGGGAAGACCTCCTTGAAGACGGACTCGAGCCCGAGGTTGGAGCGCTGGGCGGCGGGCGTCTCCATCTGCAGGAACTCCTGGAAGGACACGATCTGGTTCTCGATCATGTTCGGCGGAGGGATGACCTCGCGGAGCTTGCCGAAATTCTTGCGTTCGTTGGACATGGCGGGAAGGCGGTGGTGGGCTTGGAAGTTGGTTTGCCCCGGTTGCGGACGGGGCGGCCGTTGGGAATCAGCGGGGGGCGGGACGGACCCCGGGGGGTCCGGCCGCGCCCCGCTCTCAGGCGGCGCGCGGGAGCGCGCGGGGCGTCACTTGACCTCGACGACGGCGCCGGCGGCCTTGAGCTTGGCCTCCAGGTCCTTCGCCTCGTCCTTGGAGACGCCTTCCTTGACGGGCTTGGGCGCGCTCTCGACGAGGTCCTTGGCCTCCTTGAGGCCGAGGCCGGTGATGGCGCGGACCTCCTTGATGACGTTGATGGCGTTGGGGCCCTTCTCCTTGAGGATGACGTCGAAGGACGTCTTCTCCTCGGCGGGGGCTCCGGCCTCGGCGGCGGCGCCGGCGGCGACGGCGACCACGGGGGCGGCGGCGCTGACGCCCCACTTGGCCTCGAGGTCCTTGACGAGGGCGGCGATGTCGATGACCGACTGGGCGCTCAGCCACTCGATGACTTGTTCCTTGGTGATGTTGCTCATGTTGGTGGTTCCTTGAACGGTTCGCGACCCGCGAGGGTCATTTGAGGGCCGGGGCCCCGAACCAGGGTTCGTTGGTGGGTTGGGTTGGGTTTGGGTTGGTTTCCCCGCCTCGCCCGGGCCGACGCGGCCCGGATCCGGCGGAAAGGGGGTTCAGGCGGCGGGGGAGGCGGCCTTCTCGGCGGCCTCGCTCTTGGCGACGAGGATCCGGACCACGGAGGTGGCCGGGGTGGAGAGGAGGGCGAGCAGCTGGGCCCGGATGACCTCGAGGGAGGGCAGCTTGGAGAGGGCCTCGATGTCCTTCGCGGAGAGGAGCTTGGCGTCGAGGACGCCGGCCTTGACCTCGAGCTTGGAGAAGTCCTTGAAGAACTTGACCAGGATCTTGGCGACGCCGGAGGGGTTGTCGCCGCCGGTGACAAGGGCGGTGTGGCCGGACAGGTGGCCGTCGAGGCTGGGCAGGTTGGCCTGCTTGGCCGCGATGGACAGGATGCTGTTCTTGACCACGTGGTACTCGGCCCCGAGGGGGCGGAGCTGGTTGCGGATGTCGGTCGCGTCCTTGACGGTGACGCCGGTGAAGTTGGCCACCAGGAGGTAGCTCGACTTGGCGAGGTGGCCGGCGACTTCGTCGACGAGGAATTGCTTTTCGGCGCGCATGGGTGTCGGTGCGTTCGGAGGGGTTGCGGGGTGGCTCAGGCGGCGGGAGCGACGACGGCGCGCAGCTCGATGCGGATGCCCGGGCTCATGGTGGAGCTGAGGGTGACGGACTTGACGAAGCGGGGGCCGACGAAGCCGGAGGGCTGGGCCTTGGCGAGGGCGCCGAGCGCGGCGGCGATGTTGGCCTGCAGCTTGTCGGCGGCGAAGGACTTCTTGCCCACGACGATGACGACATTGGCGGTCTTATCCATCTTGAACTCGACGCGGCCGGCCTTGACCTCGGCGAGGGTCTTGGGGACGTCGTCGGTCACGGTGCCCGACTTGGGATTGGGCATGAGGCCGCGGGGACCGAGGACGCGGGCGACCTTGCGGACGTCCTTCATCGCGGGGGTGGTGGAGACGGCGACGTCGAAGTCCATCCAGCCGCCGAGGACCTTGTCGATGAGGTCGTTGAGGCCGGCGGCGTCGGCGCCGGCGGCGAGGGCCTCCTGGGGATTCTCGGTGAAGACGATGACGCGGATCTTCTTGCCCGAGCCGGCGGGGAGGGAGACGGTGCCGCGGACCATCTGGTCGGACTGCTTGGGGTCGACGCCGAGGCAGGCCGAGATCTCGACGGTCTCGTCGAACTTGGCCGAGGGCATCTTCTTGAGGATCTCCGCGGCCTGGGCGACGGAGTAGGTTTGCGCGAGGTCGGCGGCCTTGGCGGCCTCCCGGTAGCGCTTGCTGGCGTGGGTGTTCATGGCGACTTGGGGTCTCCTGCGGGTAGCAGTGTTGGGGTTTGGGTTGGGGGGAAGGGGGAGGGGCTCAGCCGACGACCTCGATGCCCATCGAGCGGGCGGTGCCCTCGATCATGCGGGCGGCGTGCTCGGGGTTGACGGCGTTGAGATCCTTCTTCTTGAGCTCGACGATCTCGAGGACCTGCTTGCGGGTGACCTTGCCGACCTTGTCGCGGTTGGGGACGGCGGCGCCGGACTCGATCTTCGCGGCCTTCTTGAGGAGGACGGAGGCGGGGGGCGACTTGAGGATGAAGGTGAAGGACTTGTCCTGGAAGACGGAGATGATGACGGGCAGGATGAGGCCGGCCTGGTCCTTGGTGCGGGCGTTGAACTCCTTGCAGAACGCCATGATGTTGACGCCCTTGGCGCCGAGGGCGGGGCCGACGGGAGGGGCGGGGTTGGCAGCCCCGGCGGGGAGCTGGAGGCGGATTTCTCCGACGACTTTCTTGGCCATGTTGGTGCGGGTTTAAGGGTGGGAGGAGGTGAAGATCAGGAGCGGTCGTCGCGCTCGACCTGCCAGAACTCGAGCTCGACGGGGGTGGGGCGGCCGAAGATGTCGACCGAGACCTGGAGCTTGCCGTGGTCGGCGTCGGTGCTGTCGACGGTGCCGGAGAGGTTCATCATGGGGCCGTCGGTGATCTTGACGCGCTCGCCGACGGCGAAGCTGACCTTGGGGAGGACCTTGTTCTCGTTCTCCTCGACCTGCTCGAGGATGGAGCGGATCTCGGCCTCCTTGAGGGCGACGGGGTTGTCGCCGCCGATGAGGCCCATCACGCCGTCGAGCTGCCGGAGGAAGCTCCAGGTGTACTCGTCGAGCTCGCCGTCGGCGGTGCCGAGGCGGGCGCGGATGAAGAGGTAGCTCGGGTAGAGCTTCACCTTGGTCTGCTTCTCCTTGCGGTTGCGGGTCTCCTTGACGGTGCGCTCGGGCATCAGGACCTGCTCGATGGAGCCGCGGACGGCGTCGTCGGTGGCCATGGCGCGCTCAATCGCGCGCTTCACCTTCGCCTCGTTGTTGGAGAAGGTCTGGAGGGTGTACCAGAGGGACTGGCTGGAGACGGGGGCTCGGGAGGCTTCGGACATGGTTGGGGTCTCAGCGGACGAGCCCGGTGGCGTACTGCACCAGGCCGGCGAGGGAGAGGTCGCAGAGGACGACCACGGCGCCGGCGAGGGCGACGAGGGCGGTGACCACGAGGGTGGAGTGGACCAGCTCGCGTCCCGTCGGCCACGACGACTTGACGAAGACCTCGGAGAGGGTCTCGTTCCAGAAGGCGCGGAGGTTGCCGAGGAGTCGGAGCATGGCGGGTGGGTGGAGGTGGCAGGACGGGTGGGAGTCGAACCCACAACCAACGGTTTTGGAGACCGCTACTCTGCCAATTGAGCTACCGTCCTAAGGGTGGGTTGGTTGAAGCGACGATGCCGCAAGGGCCCTCGCGGGCCCCGCGGCATCACCGCAGGTGGGTTTCAGGCGGCGGTCACTTGACGATTTCGAGGATCTGGCCGGCGCCGATGGTCTTGCCGCCCTCGCGGAGGGCGAAGCGCTGGCCCTTCTCCATCGCGACGGCCTTGCCGAGCTCGATGGTGATGGTGACGTTGTCGCCGGGCATGACCATCTCGGTGCCCTGGGGCAGGATGACGGTGCCGGTGACGTCGCAGGTGCCGAAGAAGAACTGCGGGCGGTAGTTGTTGGTGAACGAGGTGTGGCGGCCACCCTCGTCGGCCTTGAGGACGTAGATCTGGGCCTTGGCCTGGGTGTGGGGCTTGATCGTGCCGGGCTTGGCGAGGACCTGGCCGCGCTCGACCTGGGCCTTCTCAATGCCGCGGACGAGGAGGCCGACGTTGTCGCCGGCCTGGCCCTGGTCGAGCTCCTTGCGGAACATCTCGACGCCGGTCACGGTGGTCTTCTGGGTGTCGCGGAGGCCGACGATCTCGACTTCCTCGCCGACCTTGATGACGCCGCGCTCGATGCGGCCGGTCACGACGGTGCCGCGGCCGGTGATGGAGAAGACGTCCTCGACGGACATCATGAAGGGCTTGTCGACCTCGCGCTTGGGCTCGGGGATCTCGGAGTCGAGGGCGTCGAGCAGGTTCTGGATGGCCTGCTCACCCTCGGGCTTGGCCTCGAGGGCGGCGGTGGCGGAACCGCGGACGATCTTGGCGTTGTCGCCGTCGTACTGGTACTTGTTGAGGAGGTCGCGGACCTCCATCTCGACGAGGTCGATGAGGTCGGGCTCGGAGAGGTCGACCTTGTTGAGCCAGACGACGATCTTGGGCACGCCGACCTGGCGGGCGAGGAGGATGTGCTCGCGGGTCTGGGGCATGACGCCGTCGGCGGCGGAGACGACGAGGATGGCGCCGTCCATCTGCGCGGCGCCGGTGATCATGTTCTTGACGAAGTCGGCGTGGCCGGGGCAGTCGACGTGGGCGTAGTGGCGGTTGTTGGACTCGTACTCGACGTGGGAGGCCGCGATGGTCACGGTCTTGGTGGCGTCGCGGACGGTGCCGCCCTTGGTGATCTCGGCGTAGGAGCGGTTCTGGGCGAGGCCCTTGCGCGCCTGGACGGCGACGATGGCCGCGGTCGTGGTCGACTTGCCGTGGTCGATGTGACCGATGGTGCCGACGTTGACGTGGGGCTTGGTGCGGTTGAACTTCTCTTTGGCCATGGTGGTGCGGGTGGGAGGGTGGTGGTTTGTGGTGGTGGTGAAAGTGGTGGAGCCCCCGAGCGGATTTGAACCGCCGACCTCGTCCTTACCAAGGACGCGCTCTACCAACTGAGCTACAGGGGCGCTCCGCGCAAAGGAAGGGGGTTGATGAAGACCGGCCGCGCCACCGTCAAGCGGATTTTTGACGGGGATTTGACAGGGGGCTTCGCCCCTGGCTCAAGGGCCGACTCGCAGTCGGTAGGAGCCCGGAGGGAGACGGCGGGCCCAGGGCTGAGAAACGGCCCATCCAAGGGCTGCTTGATCGAGACTCGGGTCGCCTGAAGAAACGGTCAAAAACGGCTTAGCCTGTAGACCAAAGGCATCGATACCCATCCTAAACTCGGCTGGCTTATTTGATGTTAAACTGCTAATTGATAGTATTTTATGAATACTACCAGCGGGCGAATCGTCTGTGATCTCGAGCCGAAAAACAACTTCACCGGAATCTGAAATGACTTCGCAAGTCGGCCTCCTTGGCGTGGGAGGGGTTGCATGGGCGACTTGGCCAAGGGTGCGAAGCGGGTAGGAATCAGGCTTAAGAAGGAGAGCCGTGGGAATCTGGGAGTTTGCCTTGGGGGTTGTCGGCAGGGCGCCGAGGGGTTGGCCGGGCTGGGTGCGGAGATCAGGTCCGTAGGCCAGGAAGGGGGTGGCCTCGGGTTGGGCGGTGACGGGCACGTCGGCGAGGCGGGAGGGGGCGCGGAGGAAGAGGTTGGCGGGGTCGGCGAGCTCGGCGCGTTCGACCCAGGGTGAGCGAGGCGGAAGGAGCAAGGTTTCGGGCGGGGCGGGAATCAGGCGCGGGGCGGCGCGATGGCCGGGGTCGAGGACGGCCCAGGCGCCGAGGAGGAGGATGAGGCAGGTCCAGGCGAGCAGCCGGGGCCCGAGGGGAACGCGCCCGCTGGCGAGGGTGAGGAGGCGGGCGGCCATGGGTCAGTAGCCCTTGGGGCGTTCGTCGATGGGGAGGCTGAGGCGGAGGGGCTTGCCGTCGCGGAGCACGGAGAATTCGGCGCGGGTGCCGGGGCGGAGGCCCGAGATGACGAGGCGGAGCTCGCTCCAGCCGGCGACGGGGAACCCGTTGACGGCGGTGACGAGGTCGTCCTCGCGGAGGCCGCCGCGCTCGGCGGGGGAGGCGGGGCTGACCTGGGTGATGCGGGCGGCTTGGCCGCGGGAGGCGCCGAGGCGGACGGCCTCGGCGAAGGGGACGTCCTCGCCGACGGCGCCGACGTATCCGCGGACGACGGTGCCGCGCTCGACGAGGGACTCGGCGATGAAGCGGGCGAGGTTGCCGGCGACGGCGTAGCCGATGCCGGCGCCGTCGGCGCGGACGGCGGTGTTGATGCCGACGAGGCGGCCCTCGGCGTCGACCAGCGCGCCGCCGGAGTTGCCCGGGTTGATGGGGGCGCTGGTCTGGATGAAGTCCTGGTAGTCGGGCCCGCCGCGGAGGCTGAGGTTGTTGCGGCCGAGGCCGGAGACGATGCCCTCGGAGACGCTGAGGCCGACGTCGAGCGGGTTGCCGATGGCGAAGACGACGTCGCCGACGCGGAGCTGGTCGCTGTCGGCGAAGCGGGCGTGGGGGAGGTCCTTGGCGTCGACCTTGATCACGGCGATGTCGGTGCGGCTGTCGGCGCCGACGAGGGTGCCGCGGAGGTCGCGCCCGTCGGCGAACTGGACCATGGCGACGCGGGAGATGACCTGGCCCTGGGCGGTGACGACGTGGTTGTTGGTGATGATGACGCCGGAGGGGTGGACGACGACGCCGGAGCCGAGGGTGACGGGGACGAGGAACTTGCCGGTGGCGGGGTCGCGGCGGACGAGGCGGGGGTTGGGAACGGGGACGCGGCGGAGGTCGGACTCGGAGACCTCGAGGGCGAGGCGGACGCTGACCACGGCGGGGGTGACGCGGGCGAGCATGTCGGCGTGGCTCGCCCCGGGGCGGGAGCGGTCGAGGGGGCGCGGGTCGGTGACGAGGGGCGCCTTCTGGGCCGACGCGACGGCGGCGACCAGGATCAGGAGGAGGCGGGTCATGGCGGGACGGACACCCTACCCCGCCCCGGCGCGAAGGCAAGCGGGGTCAGCGCGCGGCGGGGGTGGCCTCGGCCTCGTTGCGGTCGCGGTTGAAGCGCATCGAGTAGACCCGGGTGACGCCCTTCTCCTGCATGGTCACGCCGAAGATGGCGTCGGCGGCGGCGACGGTGCCCTTCTTGTGGGTGATGACGAGGAACTGGGAGTGCCGGGTGAACTCGCGAACGATGTCGGTGAAGCGGTTGACATTGACGTCGTCGAGCGGCGCATCGAGCTCGTCGAGCACGCAGAACGGCGAGGGCTTGACCATGTAGATGGCGAAGAGGAGGGCGACGGCGGTCATGGTGCGTTGGCCGCCGGAGAGCAGCGAGATGCCGCGGAGCTTGGTGCCGGGGGGCTGGGCGATGATCTCGATGCCGCTGTCGAGCACGTCCTCGGCCTGGACGAGGTGGAGGTCGGCCTTGCCGCCGTTGAAGAGGCGCTCGAAGGTGAAGGCGAAGTTGCGCCGGACCTGCTCGAAGGTGTCGGTGAAGAGCTGGAGGGAGGTGGCGTTGATCTCGTCGATGGCCTTGACCAGCTCCTCCTTGGACTTCCAGAGGTCGTCGCCCTGGGCCTTGAGGAAGTCGTGGCGCTGGCGGAGGGAGGCGTACTCCTCGACGGCCACGAGGTTGACGGCGCCCATGCCGGCGAGGCGCTCGCGGAGGGCGGTGATCTCGCGGACGAGCGGGGGCCAGTCGGCGGCGTCGAGGGCGGCGAGGTCGTCGGCCGAGGGCTCGCCGCGGGCGGCGCGGGGGGCCGGGGTCTCGGCGGGGGCGCCCTCCTCGTCGTCCTCGAGCTCGCCGAGGCCGGCGGAGGGCTCGAAGGGCTCGTCGGCGAGCCAGAGCTGGCGGCGCCAGTCGACGGTGGCGACGTCGAGCTGGTGCTCGGCGAGCACCTTCTCGGCGATGAAGCCGCACTGGGAGGTGACCTCGGCGAGGGCGACGCTGAGGGACGAGAGGCGGGCCTCGGCCTCGCGGCGGCGCTCGCGCTCGCCGGAAAGGGCCTGCTCCTCGGCGTCGAGGGCCTGCTCGCGGGCGGACTGGGCGGCGCGGGCGGCCTCGAGGGCGTCCGCGGCGGCGTCGGCGCGCGCGCCGGCGTCGGCGGCGCGGCGGCCGCAGTCGGCGGCGGCGGCGCGGAGGGCCGCGACCTGCTCGTCGGCCGAGGCGGCCTCGCGCTGGCGGGACTCCTGGCGGCCGAGGGTCTCGCGGCGGCGCTGCTGGAGCTCGGCGACGGCGCGGTCGGCGAGCTCGAGCAACTGGCGGCGCTCGGCGAGGCCGAGGCGGAACTCGCCGAGGGCCTGGCGCGCGGCCTCGGCCTCGGCGCGGCGGGACTCGACGGCGGACTCGCCCTCGGCGATCCCGCGGCGGTGGTCCTCGATCGCGTGCTCCTTGGCGGCGAGGGCGCCCTTGGCGCGGTCGAGCCGGGTGGTGGCGTCGGCCTGCGAGGCCTCGAGCTCCTCGTGCTGGCGCTGGTCGCGGGCGATGCGCTCGTCGGCGGCGGCGAGGGCGGCGCGGGCGGCCCGCTCGTCGGCGGCGGCGACGGAGTGCTCGCGGGTGGCGACCTGGAAGGCCTCGCGGCGGGAGGCGCGCTCGGCCTCGTTGGCGTCGATCTCGGCCTGGAGGGCCATGGCGCGCTCGTTGAGCGCGGTCAGTCGGTCGTTCTCGGCGTGGAGGCGCGCCTTGCCCTCGCGGATCTCGGCCTCGCGGGAGAAGACGCCGCGCGCCGCCTCGTCGGGCGAGGCTCGGCGGCCGGCGTAGACGAGGCCGCGCCGGTCGACCAGGTCGCCCGCAGGGGTGGCGACGAGGAGGAACTCGAAGCCGGGGTTGGCGCGCCACCAGGCGAGGAAGTCGGGGAGCGAGGGGCAGAGGTGGCAGCCGGCGAAGAGGCTGCGCACGAGGGGCTCGGCGGCGGCGAGGCGGGGGCGGACGGCGTCGGCGGCGGGGGTGAGCCAGGCGGGGAGGCCGGCGGGGCGGGCGGGCGCGGGCGCGGGGACGTGGAAGACGGCGCGGCCGAGGTCGCGCTCGGCGAGGCGGCCGACGAGGCCGGGGACGAAGTCGGCGCTGTCGAGGGCGACGGCCTCGCTGGCGGCGCCGAGGAGGGACTCGAGGGCGGGGGCGAGGGCGGTGTCGGCGATCTCGACGAGGGCGGAGAGGGCGGCGGCCTTGCCGGCGGGGACGGCGTCGGCGAGCTCGCCGCGGAGGATGGCCTTGGCGCCGTCGGAGAAGCCCTCGAGGCGGCCTTGCATCTGCTCGAGGAGGGCGAGGTGGGCGGAGAGCTTGGCGACGGCGCGGTCCTGCTCGGCGATGGACTGCTGGAGGGCGCGGAACTCGGCGACGAGGGCCCGGCCGCGGTCGTCGGCGCCTTGCTCGGCGGCGCGGGCGGCCTCGGACTCGGCGTGGAGGCGGGAGACGACGGCGGCGCCGTCGGCGGCGCGGCGCTCGGCGGCGGCGCGCTCGTCGCGGGCCTGGTACAGGGCGTCGGCGAGGGCGGAGCGGCGGGCCTGGAAGCTGCGGAGGTCGACCTCGAGGTTGGTGACGTCGGCCCGGTGGCGGGTGATCTCGCCCTCGGCCATGAGGAGGTCGTGGCGGTGCTGGCGGAGGGCGGCCTCGGCGGCGGCGAGGCGGCGGGCGGCCTCCTCGGCCTGGTCCATGCGCTCGCGGAAGGCGGTGTCGGCCTGGGAGACCTCGCCGGCGCGCGCGTCCTTCTCGGCGGCGCCGCCGGAGAGGCGGGCGTCGAGCTCGGCGAGCTCGGCGGAGGCGCCGGCGGCCTCGCGGCGGACCTCGGCGGCGCGGGCGAGGAGGTCGTCGGCGCGGAGGGCGGCGGTGCGGCCCTCGCCCTCGGCGGCGTCGCGCGCGGCGCGGAGCTCGTAGAGGGCCTGCTGGGCGGCCTGGATGCGCTCGGCGGCCTCGGCGCGCGCGGACTTGGCCTCGGCGAGGGCGGCCTCGCGGCCCGCGAGGGCGGCGCCGAGGGACGAGGCCTCGTCGCGGGCGGCGGCGACGCCGGACTCGAGCTCGATGAGGCGGGCGCGGCGGTCTGACCACTGGTGGCCCTGCCAGGCGAGGTCGAGGTGGGTGAGGCGGTGGCGCAGGCGCCGGTAGCGGAGGGCCTTGGCGGCCTGGCGCTTGAGGGAGGCGATCTGGCGGGCGACCTCCTCGACGACGTCGGTGGCGCGGGCGAGGTTTTGCTCGACGAGGGCGAGCTTGGCGAGGGCCTCCTTGCGCTGCGCCTTGTAGCGCGTGATGCCGGCGGCCTCCTCGAAGAGGTAGCGGCGCTCGGCGGGGTTGGCGGAGAGGATCTGGTCGATCTGCCCCTGCACCATGAAGGAGTAGGACATGCGGCCGACGCCGGTGTCCATGAAGAGCCGCTGGATGTCCTTGAGGCGGCAGGGCTTGCCGTTGAGGAAGTAGTCGCTGGCGCCCTCGCGGTGGAGGCGGCGCGTGACGGAGACCTCGGCGAACTGGGTGCCCAGCTCCTTCTCGCAGTCGGCGAAGGTGAGCTCGACCTCGCAGATCGGGAGGGCCTTGCGGGTGTCGGTGCCGGCGAAGATGACGTCCTGCATGGAGGCGCCGCGGAGCGACTTGGCGCTCTGCTCGCCCAGGACCCAGCGGATGGCGTCGACGATGTTGGATTTCCCGCAGCCGTTGGGCCCGACCACGGCGGTCATCCCCGGCCCGAGCCCGATGCGGGTGCGGTCGGCGAAGCTCTTGAAGCCGTGGGCGACGATTTCCTTGAGATACATCGGCGGGGTGAGGGTCAGACTTGTCCCCGCCCGGAGTGGCGGCAAGCGCCGAGTGGCCGGACCCCGCCGGGCGGAGGCCCCTCGGTTTCGGGGTTGACCCCGCCCCCACCCTGCCCTTTCCCTCGCCCCTCACACCCATGGCTGTTGAAATCAAGATTCGCAAGGGAGAGGCCGTCGACAAGGCCCTCCGTCGCCTCAAGAAGAAGGTCGACCGCGAGAACATCATCAAGGACGCCCGCGCCAAGCGCGGCTACGAGAAGCCCACCACCCGCCGCCGCCGCAAGCGCAAGGTGAAGGACTTCAACGCCTACCTCCGCAAGAAGTGGGAGAACAAGTGAGGCGCTGAGCGCTCTCCCCGAGAAACCCCGGCCCGAGAAGGCCGGGGTTTTTGTTTGGACGGGAATAAGCTAGGTGGCGGAGGGGGCGAAGGTCGCGGAGGGGGCGGAGGCATCAAGTCAGGGGCGAGGCCTCGACCTGCCAGGCTGATCCTCCGCATCCTGCGCTTCCTTCGAATCCTGCGCCTCCCACGCAGCCTCCGCATCGCTCGAATCCCACGCCTCCTGCGAATCCTTCCATTCCCGAGTAGCGCAAAAAAAGGCCGCCCTGTCGGGCGGCCCTTGGCGGGAGGCGGGGGAGACCTCAGCGGAGGAAGAGCAGCTCCTGGTAGGTGGGCAGGGGCCAGTGGGCGTCGGCCACAATCTCCTCGAGGCTGTCGGCGGCGGCGCGGACGCGCAGCATGGCGGGCAGCACCTTGGTCACGGCATGGCGGGCGGCGACGTGGGTGTCGGGCATGGCCTGGTCGCGGAGCTTCTCGAGGGCGTCGAGGGCGTCGGCGAGCTCATCGGTGAGCTTGGCCACGGCCTTGAGGGCCTTGCCGGCGGACTTGCCGCCGGCGGACTTGAGGGCGTCCTGGGAGGCGGCCAGGTCGCGGGCATGGGCGTAGGCCGCGGGGAGGATGATGGTGCGGCCGATCTCCAGGGTGAGCTTGGACTCGGTGCCGACGCTGAGGACGTAGGAGTGGGTGTAGATCTCCTCGCGGGACTCGAGCTCGCGCCGGGAGAGCACGCCCTGGCGCTCGAAGACCTGCACGGTCGAGGAGGCGGCGATCTCGGGGAGCGCGTCGGGGGTGGTGCGCAGGTTCTTGAGGCCGCGCTTGGCCGCCTCCTTGTGCCAGGCCTCGGAGTAGCCGTTGCCGTTGAAGATGATGCGGTGGTGCTTCTCGAGCACCTCCTTGACCACGACGACGAGGGCGGCGTTGAAGTCGCCCTTGGTCGACTTCATCACGGCCTCGAGGCGGTCGCAGAGGAACCCGATGGAGTCGGCCACGATGGTGTTGAGCGCGACGAGCGGACCGGCGACGGAGAACGAGGAGCCGACGGCGCGGAACTCGAACTTGTTGCCGGTGAAGGCGAACGGGCTGGTGCGGTTGCGGTCGCCGGCGTCCTTGGGCAGGACGGGGAGGGAGTCGACGCCGAGCTGCATGGTGCCTCCCGCCTTGGAGGTCTTGGCGCTGCCGCTCTTGCGCAGCTGCTCGAAGACGTCGGCGAGCATGTCGCCGAGGTAGATCGAGATGATGGCGGGGGGCGCCTCGTTGGCGCCGAGGCGGTGGTCGTTGCCGGCCGAGGCCACGGTGGCGCGCAGGAGGCCCTGGTGCAGGTCGACCGCCCGGATGACGGCGGTGGTGAAGGCGATGAACTGGGAGTTGTCGTGGGGCGTCGAGCCGGGCTCGAGCAGGTTGCCCACCTTGGGGCCGCCGAGGGACCAGTTGACGTGCTTGCCCGAGCCGTTGACGCCGGCGAAGGGCTTCTCGGCGAGGAGGCAGACGAACCCGTGCTTGGCCGCGACGCTCTTGAGCACCGACATGGTGAGCATCTGGTGGTCGTGGGCGACGTTGGCGGTCTCGAAGATCGGGGCGACCTCGAACTGGGCGGGCGCGACCTCGTTGTGGCGGGTCTTGATGGGGATCCCCAGCTTGAAACACTCGAGCTCGGCCTCCATCATGCAGGCGAGGACGCGGGCGGGGATGGTGCCGAAGTACTGGTCCTCGAACTCCTGGCCCTTGGCGGGCTTGGCGCCGAAGAGGGAGCGGCCGCAGGTGTAGAGGTCGGGCCGGAGGTGGTAGAGACGGGAGTCGATCAGGAAGTACTCCTGCTCGGGGCCGCAGGTGGCGGCGATGTAGCCGGGCTCGGCGTGGCCGAAGAGCTTGAGCAGGCGGTGCGCGGCGCGGTTGAGCGCGGCCATCGAGCGGAGCAGCGGGGTCTTCTTGTCGAGGGCCTCGCCGGTCCAGGAGACGAAGGCGGTCGGGATGCAGAGGGTGGAGCCGTTCTCGGTGTCGAGGATGTAGGCGGGGGAGGTGACATCCCAGGCGGTGTAGCCGCGGGCCTCGAAGGTGGCGCGCAGGCCGCCGTTGGGGAAGGACGAGGCGTCGGGCTCGGCCTGGATGAGGGCCTTGCCGGAGAACTGGGCGAGGGTGCCGGAGCCGGAGGGCTCGAAGAAGGTGTCATGCTTCTCGGCGGTCAGGCCGGTCAGGGGGTAGAAGACGTGGGCGTAGTGGGTGGCGCCGCGCTCGAGGGCCCAGTCCTTCATGGACGAGGCCACGATGTCGGCCGCGCTGTTGTCGATCTTGGCGCCGTTCTCAATGGCGTTCTTGAGCGACTTGAAGACGCCCTTGGGCAGGCGCTTCTCCATCTTGTCCAACGAGAAGACGTTCTGGCCGTAGATGAGGTCGAGCTTCTCCGACCGGAAGTCGAAGGTCCCCGCGAGGCGAGGTTGGGAGGCAATCGAGGCGATTGCGTTGGTGCGGGAGGGATGGGCGCTCATGGTTGTGGTAAGAATGTGCCAATAATGAGCATCCGCCGTGCCAAGGGTGGGGGAGATGCCTAAATTGGACTAAAACGTGCAATAAAGCCGTGTTTGAGTAAAAATGTGCGATTTATGACGAAGTTTGCCTATCTTTAATCAAAAGGGATTAACTCTTTTTTAGCAAATCACGGATTTCCTCGAGCAACTGTTCCTGCCGGGAGGGCGCGGGTGGGGTGGCGGGCTTGGCTTCCTCGGTGGCCTTGAGCCGTCGCGAGGCCTGGATGAGGAGGAAGACGATGAAGGCGGTGGCGAGGAAGGTGATGACGGACGCGAGGAACTTGCCGTACTTGATGCCTCGCCACTGGACCTTCTCGAGCTCGGCGACGCCGAGGATCTCCATGGCGGGCTGGAGGAGGAGGGGGGTGACAAGGTCGGTGATGAAGGAAGTGACAATGGCGCCGAAGGCGGCGCCGACGATGACGGCGACGGCCAGGTCGACGACATTGCCGCGGAGGATGAACTTCTTGAATTCGGAGAGCATGGCGGAAGGAGATTATTCCCAGCGGACGACGAGCCGGACGAAGTAGGTGTTCTGGAGCTTCTCCTCGCCTACGGCCTCGGAGCGGTAATCCTGGAGGAGGCCGATGCGGAGGGCGAGGGGGCTGTCCTTGCCCCCGAGGAGCTCGAGGGAGGCCTCGTGGCGGAGGGTCAGGTCGGCGAGGTCCTCGAGCGAGGGCACGAGGTCGAGCTGGATGCGAAGCTGGCCCCAGCCGAGGTCGCGCTCGAAGTTGAGGCCGGCGTCGAGGGCGGCGGCGCTGACATCCTCCAGGAGGGGGCCGGAGGTCTCCTCCTGGCGATAGCCAAGGCCGGCGCGGAGGTCGAGGGAGCCCTTGTCATCCTTGTGGAAGCGGTAGCCGAGGCCGGCGGAGCCGAGGGCGATGAGGTCGAGGTCGCGGAAATTGTCGTAGCCGGCGTCTGCGCGTACATACCAGAAACTCTTCTCGGCGAGGGTGCGCTCGTGGGCGGCCTGTCCGCGGAGCTCATCGGCCGACTTCTCGCCGTCCTGGCTCGCGCGGTTGCCGCGGAGGCTAGCCGCGGTGCGGGAGATGTTGGCGTGCTCGCCGACGGCGCGGACGCCCGCGGAGAGGCCGGAGGCGGAGGTGTTGCCGGTTCGCCCGCTGACATCGAGGTCGGCCTCGTATTTCCAGAGGGGTTCGAGGGGCGCGCCGCTGTCCTGGGTGGGCGGGACGGCCTTGGCGGGCGGGACGGCTTGGGCGGGCAGGCTGGCGGCGACGAGGAGGGCGGCGAGGAGGGGGACGGGGCGCATGGCGGAGAAATGGCGGGCGCGGGCGGGGTTGCCAAACGCTAAGTTGGCGGCTGAACTATGCAGAATAACCCGATGGAACTCGACGCGCTCGTGCTCGGAGCCGGCCCCGCGGGCCTCGCGACGGCGTCCGCTCTGGCGGAACGGGGCGGACGGGTCGCGGTGGTCGAGCCCGCGGGCCGGTCCGGAGGAGCGGTGAGGTCGGTCGCGGAGGACGGCTGGACGGTGGAGTTGGGGCCACACACCCTGCAGCTGGAGACGGAGGAGGACGCGCGGCTGCTCGACCACCTTGGCCTCGGCGCGGAGATGCTGGAGGCGGACGTCGCCTCCGCCAGGCGCTTCATCGCATGGGGTGGGCGGCTGCACGGCGTGACGCCCTCGCCGCTCTCCCTTCTTGGCTCGGACCTCCTGAGCGTCGGCGGCAGGCTCCGGCTGCTTTCGGAGATGCTGCGCCCGCGCGGCGGCGGCCCGGGCGAGACGCTGCGGGCGTTCGCCGAGCGGCGGCTGGGCACGGAGGCGGCGGAACGCCTGGTCGACCCGATGGTCTCGGGCATCTTCGCCGGCGACCCCGGGCGGCTGGTGACGGAGCACGCCCTGCCCTCGCTCGCGCGGATGGAGGGGGAGCACCGATCGATCATCCTGGGCCTGGCTCGGCGCAAGGGTCCGGCGCGACGGATCGTGAGTTTCCCGGGCGGGCTGCAGCGGGTGACGGACGCCTTGGCCGGTCGGCTGCCCGCGGGCGCGCTGAGGCTGGGCGCTCAGGCTTCCCTGCTGCGCCCGGTCTCGGGCGGGTGGGATGTCGGCTGGCGCGAGGCCGACGGGTCGATCGGCGGGGCGCGGGCGCGCCACCTTGTGGTGACGGCGCCGCCCTGGCAATGGGCCGCGCTGCCGATCGAGGCGCCGCTGGGCAACCTGCTCCGCGAGGCGGAGCTGGTGGAGGCTCCTCCCGTGGCCCTGGTGGTGAGGGGCTACGACCAATCGCAGGTCGAGCATGCGCTCAACGGGTTCGGCCTGCTGGTTCCGAGGGCGGAGGGGCGCGACGTGCTCGGGGTGCTTTTCCCCGGCTCGGTCTTCCCATCGTTCTGCCCGAGGGGCAAGGCGCTGCTGGCTACCTTCATCGGCGGGGCCCGGGCGCCCGCGCTGGCGAGGCTGGACGATGCGGCGCTGGGGAAACTGGTGGACCGGGAGCTGGGGGCTCTGGTGGGCGCGCGGGGCGCGCCGGAGCGGCAGTGGATTGCGCGATGGCCGCGCGCGATCCCTCAGTACACGCACGCGCACGGGCGGTTTCTGGCGGCGATGGCGGAGGCGGAGGCGGCGCTGCCGGGGCTGGCCTTTGTCGGGTGCTTCCGGGGAGGCGTCTCCCTGATGTCGACGCTCCGCCGCGGGCGCGAGCTGGGCTCAGCCCTGGCCGTTGGCTGAGGCGGAGGGGGCGGGGAGGCGCCCGACCATCCAGAAACCGGGCAGGAGCAGGAGGGCGCCGGCCAGGTATACCCATTGGTGGGTGCCGGTGTGGAAGAAGGCGTAGGCCGCGGTCATCGGGCCGAAGATGCGGGCGAGCGCCCCGGCGGACCGGAGGATGCCGAGATTGCGGCCCTGCTCGTCAGGATGCGAGTAGAGCGAGACGAGGGATGAAAGGCTGGGGAGGATGAGGCCGGTGGAGAAGGCGAGGAGACCGGTGGCGGCGAAGAAAGGGACGATGAGGTGGGAGAGGGCGGGCGCGCCGGGAGCGGGATAGGGGATGAGGGCGATGGCGCCGAGGGCGACGGCGCCAATCGCGAAGCCGATGCGCGCGACGGCGCGCTCGCCGATGCGACGTCCGAGGAACCTGCCCGCCAGGCCCTGGGCGAGGATGAGGCAGAGGCCGTTGGCGAGGAAGAGCCAGGCGTTGTCGGCGGGCGTGAAGAGGAACAGGGCCGCGGTGAGGAAGACGACGGTGGTCTCCATGCCGGTGAAGGCGACCTGGTAGAGGAGGTTGGCGAGGGAGGCGCGGCGCACCCCGCCGTCGCCCACGCGGGCGAGGGCGAAGAAGGTGGGTCGGGCCTCCGCGGCGCGGTCGGCGACCCGGAGGGTCTCCGGGAAGAAGCGCCAGACGAGGAGAAGGTTGAGGGCGGCGAGGCAGGCCGAGACGATGGCGGCGCCGGAGAAGGGATTGAGGCCGAGGGGTCCGGGCTGCGGGTCGTGCGGCAGAACCCAGAGGGAGGCCAGGCCGCCGATGACGGGGCCGACGAGGAAGCCGAGGCCGATGGCGACGCCGACCACGGCCATGCCCTTGGTGCGGTTGGCGCGGTCGGTGACGTCGGCGGCGGCGGCGGAGGCGACGGCGATGTTGCCGGCGGACATCCCGCAGAGGAGGCGGGAAATGACGAAGACCCAGAATTCGCCGGAAACCACCCAGAGGGCGTAGGAGAGGGCGTTGCCCGCGAGGGTCCCGAGCAGCACGGGGCGGCGACCGATGCGGTCGGAGAGCCCTCCCCAGATCGGCGAGAAGATGAACTGGAGGGTGGAGAAGAGGGTGCTGAGGACGCCGCCGAAGAGGACGGCGACGAGGGCGGGGCGAGGCTCGCCGCCGGCGAGCCAGCGGGCGGCGTCAACCATGGCGGTGACAAGGCTCCCGGCGGCGCCCTCGGTGCGGAGGTAGTGCTCGAGCAGGCTCGGGAACATGGGGATGACGACCGCGAAGCCCACGATGTCCATGAACACCGTCAGGAAGATGAGTCCCAGCACGCGGCGGCTGGGGGCGGAGCGATCGGCCATGGAGGGGACTTTGGCGCCGGAACGGCGACGGGCAAACCCCATTCATCCGCCGCTTGCGAGCCGGGCCGAGGCCCGTAGGATGGCGGGCATGAGAATCGCGCTTCCCGCCCTGCTGCTCGCCCTTGCCGGGCTAGGCGCGACGGAGCCCAGGCGGCTGCTGCTGGAAACCCGGCTGGAGGACTTTGGCGAGGCGGCCTACGGCCGGGCGGTGGAGACGACGTTGGCGGAGTTCGAGGCCCGGACGGGTCGCCGGCTGACGCCGGGCGAGCGCGGAAGGTGCGCGCTGAAGGTCTCGACCGCGCCCGGCCCGGGGATGTCGACGCCGCGCAACCTGATCCGCGCGACGGCAGACGCCCTGGCCCGGCGAGGATTTGGACCGGGCAGCGTGGTGGTCTGCGACGGCGACAGCCGGCGGATGCGTCGCGCGGGGTTCCTCCCGCTGAACCCGCTTGAGCCCGCGCGCCTCGGCGAGCTGCCCGTGAGGGCCTGGGACCTGGAATGCCAGGCATGGGCGGAGGACGACCGCTACGCCTACGAGAACCCGGTGCCGCCGGCGCCCGGGGTCGACCTGCCGGGTTGGCACAGCCCGCGGCGGAGCCTGTTGCCGAGACCCTTGGCGGAGGAGTTCGACTTCTGGGTGCACCTGCCGGTGGCGACGGACTCGGCCGACCTTGGCGTGCACGGGGCGGTGGCCTGCGCCTCGCTCGGCAACGCGACGAACACGGCC
>JBKDBK010000060.1:0-3492 GCA_046315175.1 Opitutia bacterium
ATCACGCGGGTGACGGCGCAGGATGTGGCGCACGGCGCGAAGGACGGCGTGGGACCCAGGGAGCTGCGGCGATTCTGGAAGGGGCCGATCGTGACCGCGGGCGGATTTGACCGGGACCAGGCGGAGGCGGCGATCGGCGAGGGCTGGGCGGATGCGGTGGCGTATGGGGTGCCGTTCTTGGCCAATCCGGATCTACCGCGGCGGCTGAAGGAGCGCCTGCCGCTGAATGCGCCGGATGAGGGGACTTTCTATGGGGGTGGGGAGAAGGGGTATACGGATTATCCGGCGGCGTAGCCGCCGGATAATCCGGGGAAGTGCACAGGGGCACGGCGGCACAGGGGCATGGGACGTAGAGGCGGCGTAGCGGCGGGATAATCCGGGGGAGTGCACGGGGGCACGGACCAACGGCGAAGTGCACAGGGGCACGGGGGCACAGGGGCACGGGAATATAGCTCTCTAGCTCACTAGCTCGTTAGTTGAATAGCTTGATAACTTGATAGCGGGTTAGCGGGAGAGCGGGAGAGGACGGACGACTGGGGGCAGACGTCCCTACCCTGCGGAGATTTGCCCGGAGGATGCGTAGCATCCTCCCTACACAACGGGTATCAGGGGCTCGGGGGCACGGGAGATATAGCTCGTTAGCTATCTAGCTCGTTAGCTGAATAGCTTACTAGCGGTGTTAGCGGGTCGGCGGGGACTGCGGGATAGATTACTGTGCGGCGGTGGCGGCTGGTTGCCGGATTGACGAGGGTAACGAGCGTTAGCGAGTTGTAGCCCTCTGTCACCGCGGACGCCGCAATCGCCGCAGATACCGCAGTAGCCAGGGGCACGGGAGAGACAAGGAGGCCTCGGAGAGGCCTCCCTACATTTCAGCGGCACGGGGGCACGGCGGCACGGGAGAGGCCTCCCTACCCGAGGCAGGGGATTCTTCCGAGCTAGCGAGCTAAAGAGCTAAAGAGCTAACGAGCTAACTTGCGGCGGCGGAGGGCGGCGGCGGCGAGGGCGAGAGCGCCGAGGGCGAGTCCGTAGGTGGAGGGTTCGGGGATGGGGGCGTAGGTGAGAACGAGGGCGTCGCCGTTGTCCATAACGGACCAACCTAGGGCGACCTCCATCCCGCCTTGGTCGAGGAAGGTAGCGGTGTTGAGGGTAAAGAGGGAGCTCAGGTTGGCGCCGAGGGCGGAGTTGGCGCCGAGGTCGAGGGTGCCGTAGTCGATGAGGGTGAAGCTGTGGGTGACGAGCGGATCGAAGTCGAGGAGCGGGCCGACGGTTTCCGCATCGCCGAGGGAGGTGAGGTTAAGGACGAAACGATTGTCCGAGGAAAGTGCGGCGAGGTTGAGTTCTCCGGTGACGATCATGGTGTCGTAGTCGGAGCCGGCGACGGGTCCGGAGACAAGGCCGAGCGCGGAGAGGACCTCGAAGTCGAGGGTACCGCCGGCGAGAAGGGTGGCGTTGCCTTGGGTGATGAGGGTGCCGGGGGAATTGCCAGGGGCGAGCGTTCCGCCATTCTCAATGGTGAGGTCGCCGATGGCGCCCTGCCCTGCCAGGCGGGACCCGCTGGTGAGGCGGAAAGAGGCGGTGCGGGCGAAGTCGGGATTGGTGCCGAGGTTGTAGGTGGCGAGGTTGCCAAGGATGACGGTGCCGGCGTAGGCGGTGAGGTCGTTGGTGATGGCGGCCGTGCCCTCGAGGAGGATGTCGTTGTCGAACCCGGCGCCGAGGGTGACGGAAAGGTCGTTGCCAAGGCGGACGGTGCCGGAGCCGAGGGAGTTGGCGGCGAGGGTTAGGCCGGAGACTTGGAGGTCGAGCGTGCCGGTGTAGGCGGCGGCGTTGTCGAGGGAGCCGCCAGAGTAGCGGATAGTGGCGTCGAGGGCGGCGCCGGAGGCCGTGGCGAAATCGAGCGTGCCGCCGGAGGAGAGGAGGACGTCGGAGGGGAGGCCTTGGGCGGCGTCGAAGTTACCCTGAATGATGAGGGTGCCGCCGAGGGCCGTGACGTCGGCAAGCCTGCCGCCGACATAGGTGAGGGCGCCGGTGTAGCCGGCGTTGTCGAGGTAGCCGGAGACGAGGCGGAGGGTGCCGGTGAAGCCGGAGAGGCCGGAGAGGGTGACGAGGTGGGTGTCGCTGGCGGCGGCGAGCTCAAGCGTGCCGGCGCCGGTGACGTCGTTGGCGAATTCGACAGCGGAGGCGGGGTCGAAGGCGAGGGAGAGCGTGGTGGAGGACGCGAGGGCGACGGCGGCGTCGCCCACGGCGGCGGAGTTGCCCAGGACGAGGCGGCCCTCATTGACGGCGACGGCGCCGGCAACGGTGCCGAACGCGTTGAGGGTGAGGGTGCCGGATCCGGCCTTGGTGACGTCGCCCAGGGCGGAGAGGCCGCTGGCGAAGGCGACGTTGTTGGCGCCGGTGTTGAGGGTGCCGCCGGACGCGCCGAGGGCGAGGCGGGAGGAAAGGTCGAGGGTGTTGCCCGCGGCCCACTCGAGCTGGCCGCCGTCGACGGCGACGGT
Organism: Opitutia bacterium; assembly: GCA_046315175.1. Classification (GTDB taxonomy): domain Bacteria; phylum Verrucomicrobiota; class Verrucomicrobiia; order Opitutales; family UBA953; genus UBA8828. The sequence goes on from JBKDBK010000060.1 coordinate 2,496, forward strand.
GCCGGTGGAGCCGAGGGAGGCGGCGCCGAAGCGGAGGGTGCCGCCGGTGACGGAGGTGCCGCCGGAGTAGGAATTGGTGCCGGAAACGATGAGGGTGCCGGCGCCGGCCTTGTTGAGCTTGCCGGTGGAGCTGAGCGTGCCGGACAGGGTGATGGTGCGGGCGGTCTGGGCGTCGGCGGAGTCGAGGGTGTTGAAGGTGGCGCCGGTCGCGGCGTTGACCAGCTCGATGGCGGCGGCCGAGGTCCAGTTCTGGCCGAAGGCGCCGAGCGTGGTGGCGCCCAGGCGGATGGTGCCGGCGCTGCGGGTGATGCCGACGCCGCTCGTGCCGCCGCCGATGTTGAAGCGGCCGACGCTGAAGGTCGTGACGGTGCCGCTGGCGTTGGTGTTGGTGTAGCCGCCGGCGACGTTGATGGTGCCGGCGCCGGCGATGGTCATGGCGCCGTTGGTCGACTGGTTGAAGGCGTTGGCGGCGGTGCTGGAAAGGTTGAGCGTGCCATCGATCACGAAGGAGGTCGGGTTCCAGGAGTTGCCGAAGTTGGTGGCGTTGAGGGTGGCGCCGGTGGCGACGGTCCAGGAGGAGCCGCCCGGAGAGGCCGAGGTGCTGAGCGTGGCGGCGGTGCTGACGCCGGACTGGACGTTGACCGCCCCGCTCGCGTTGGCGGTGATGTTGGCGAGGGTGTTGTTGCCCGCCAGACGGAGGGTGGCTCCCGCGGCGACGCTGGTGGCTCCGGTCAGCGTGTTGGCTCCGGCAAGCTCGAGGGTGCCGCTGTTGACGGCGGTGGTGCTGCCGATGGAGGCGTTGGAGACCGTGGTAACGGTGCCGGCGCCGGTCTTGGTCAGGGTGCCGGCGGTGGACAGGCTGGCGGAGAGGGTGGCGTTGCCGGAGGAGGAGACGTTGCCGGAGGTGAGGGAGCCGTTGACAAGCGAGCCGGTGTTGACGGCGAGGGTGCCGGTGGTGGCGTGGGTCAGGCCGCCGAGGTCGAGGGTGCCGCCGGCA
>JBKDBK010000061.1:0-11454 GCA_046315175.1 Opitutia bacterium
GCCCCCTCCCCCCGCCCGACCTCGCCGCGCTCGCCGAGCAGCTGCCCGCCATGCAGCCCGTCGCCGCCGCGCAGAACCGCAACGCCTCCCGCCTCGCGGATTTCCTCGCCCGCCACCCTGCCGTCGTCCGCGTCCTCGCCGCCGATCGCGGCGAGACCGCATCCGCCTACGAACGCGTCGCGCGCGGCCCGCTCCGCCCCGGCGCCCTCATCACCTTCGAGCTCAAGGGCGACCTCGCCGCGTTCTACGACAAGGTGGATCTCGCCAAGGGGCCTAGCTTCGGCCTCGGCTTCACCCTGCTTGCCCCCTTCCTCTGGCTTTCCCACCACTCGCTGGTGACGACCCCCGAGGGGCGAGCCCGCATCCGCGAGGCCGGCCTCTCGCCCGACCTCATTCGGCTTTCCGTCGGCACCGAGCCCATCGAATCGCTGGAATCCGCCCTCGGCGCCGCCCTCGGCGATTGAAACTCGCCCGCTCCCCTGTTGTATCAGAGGGATGCGACTGCTGACCCCCCTGGCGCTTGTCCTGGCCGCGCTTTGTCCCGCCGCCCCGAGCGTCGTTGTCTCGACCGACCTCCCCGTGCCCATGAAGGCCGCCTGGGAGGGCGCCGCCGCCGCCCTCCGCTGGGCCCCGCGCCCCCTCGCCGCCGACCTCTCCGGGGCCCAGGTGCTCGTCCTTCACCGCGAGCGCGCCGAGGCCCTTCCGGCTGAATCCCTCGCCGCCATCCGTGCCTTCGCCGAGCAAGGCGGCGGCGTGGTCGTGCTTGGACACGGCCTCGCCTCGGGTGACGCCGCCTGGGGCAAGGCCGTCGCCGGCGGCGGCTGGACTCCCTCTAGCCGCTCCCATGCCGAGAAGCTCCTCCTCGTCCTCCGCACCGACGAGCATCCGATCACCCAGAACGCCGCCAGCCTCGACCTCGACGACTCCACCCTCTTCGACCTCGACCTCGCGCCCGACATCCGGGTGCTCGGCGCCGGCTTCACCCCCCGTCTCGGCAAGGGCAACGCCATCTCGGACAAGCTCACCGTCTTCGACAGCCAGCCCCAGCTCTGGACTCACGAGACCCCCGCCCGTCGCGCCGCCGTCCTCCTTCAGGGCAATTCCACCTCGCTCGCCCATCCGACCGTCCGCGCCCTCATCAAGCGCGCCGCCGCCTGGGCCGCGCGCCTTCCCCAGGTCGACGCCCTTTGCCAACCCGCCGAGCTCGCCGAGCTCCGCTATCCCGCCGGCGGCCCCAGCCGCCCCGAGCGCACCGTGCAATCGCTACGGCTCCCCGCCGGCTTCACCGCCCGCCTCGTCGCCGCCGAGCCTCTCATCCGCAAGCCCATCGCCGTCCAATGGGACGCCGCCGGCCGCCTCTGGGTCGCCGAGACGCCCGAGTATCCCAACGGCCGCCGCCCCCTCAACACCGAGGCCTGGAAGGACGGCGGCTCGCTCGTCCCCGGTGTCACCGACCGTCCCGCCCAGGATAGCATCGCCATCCTGACCGACACCGACGGCGACGGCGTTGCCGACCGCCGCGACGTCTTTCACCAAGGGCTCGAGCTCATCACCGGGTTCTGCCTCCATCGCGACGGCGTCATCGCCGTCGCCCAAGGCCGCATCACCTGGCTCCGCGACACCGACGGCGATGGCAAGGCCGACCGCGAGGAGGATCTCTTTCATGGCTTCACCCCGGGCGACACCCATTTTGTCACCAATGGATTCACCCACGCCCCCGATGGCTGGGTCTACGCCTCCACCGGCAGCGGCACCGTCGCCACCCATCCCGCCACCAAGCGCGAGATGGCCCGCCTCTCCCCCGGCACCTTCCGGTTCCGCCCCGACGGCTCCGCCATCGAGCAGATCGCCTCGGCCGGCGGCAACGCTTTCGGCGCCGAGGTGACCTCCGACCTCGAGGTCTTCCACAACAAGGCCACCACCGGCAACCCCATCCAGCACGTCGTCCTCCCCGAGTCCGTCCTCGCCCGCTCCGGCGGCTCCTCCGCGCGCGCCTTCCAATCCGTCAATCCCGGCCGCCGCGTCGCCGGCGTCTCCCTCCCGACCCGCGCCCCCTACATGCAGATCGACCAAGTGGGGCGTTACACGGCCTCCTGCGCCACGCTCGTCCTCGAGGATCCCCTCTGGCCCGCAGACTACCAGCGCAACGTCTTCCTCACCGAGCCCATCCTCGACGTCGTCTCCCGCGAGCTCCTCATCCCCGACGGTCCCACCTACCGCGGCGACCCCGGCCCGCACGAGGGCAAGTGGCTTCACGCCGGCGACACCTGGTTCCTCCCCGTCGCCCTCGAGCTCGCGCCCACGGGAGAGATGATCGTCCTCGATTTCTACTCCCCCGTCGTCGCCCACAACGACACCCGCGGCCCCCTCCACAGCCGCTCCCATGCCGCCGTGCGCCCCGACCGCGAGCACCTGCACGGCCGCATCTACGCCATCCTTCCCCCGGGAGCCAAGCCCCGCCCCGCCCCCGACCTCACCCACGCCAACCCCGAGCAGCTCGCCGCCGCCCTCGCCCATCCCAGCCGCCAGGTCCGCCACACCGCCCAGCGCCTGCTTCATGAAAAGGTGAGCCAGCCGTCTGCCAGCCTCGTCGCCGCGCTTCGCGCCCATCTCTCCGGCCGAGACGAGGCCGCCCTCCTCGGCCTATGGTCCCTCGCCCGGCTCGGCGCCGCGACCGACGCCGATCTGGCGCGCCTCGCTGCCTCGCCCTCGCCCGGCGTCCGCCGCAACGTCTTCCTGGTCGCCGAATCGCTCCGCCGCGCGCTTCCGGATTCCCTCGCCAAGGCCGGCCTAGCCGACCCCGATGCCCGCGTCCAGCTCGCCGCCCTCCGCGCCCTCGGCGCCGCCCCCATGGCGCCCGCGGCGGCCGCCGACCTGCTCGCCCTCCAGTCCTCCGGCCGACTCAACCCCTGGGCCGCGGCGGCCGCGGCGGCGGCGGCCAACGGCCAGCCCGGCCCCATCCTCTCCGGCCTTCTCGCCTCCGGCAGCGCCGGCCCCGCCGAGCAGGCGCTCGCGCGCAGCCTGGCCAACGGTTTGTCATTGGATGACAAGGACACCTTGGCCGCCGTGCTCCGCGCCCTCGCCCAACCCGGCGCCCAGCCCGACCTCGCCGCCGGCATCCTCGCCACCCTCGCCAGCCGCTCGGCTCCCGCCGCGGTTCCCGCCGCCGAGCTCGCGGCCCTCGCCAACCAGCCCGACCTCGCCCGCGCCCTCGCCGCCGCCCCCCTCGTCCGACGCTGGGTTGAGCCCGCCGACGACCTCCTGCGCGGTCTCGCCCGCCGCCTCGCCGCCGCGCCCGCCAGCCAACCCGCCCCCGCCTCGCTCGCCGCGCTCCGCGGGCTCGATGCCGCCGCCGACCGCCTGCTCGACGCCGCCCTGTCCAGCCCGCAGTCCCTCGGCGCGGTCGACGGGCTCCTCGCGACCGGCCGAGCCGCCGACGCCGATTACCTCGCCTCGCGCCTCGGCGCCTTGCCCGACGCGGCCCGCGCCCGCGCGCTCGACGGCCTGCTCGACCGCCCCGCCTCCGCCGCCCGCCTCCTCGACCTCCTCGCCGCCGGGAAGCTTTCCGTGCTCCAGCTCTCCCCCTATCAGAAATCCCGCCTGAGCGGGCATCCCGACGCCGCCCTCGCGCGCCGCGCCGCCGAGGCCTTCGCCGCGCTCAACGCCGGCAGCGCCTCCGCCAAGGGCGACATCATCGCCCGCCTCCTGCCCGAGATGGCCGGCCCGGCCGACCCTGCGAAGGGCAGGGTGGTCTTCCAGCAGGCCTGCGCCATTTGCCACCGCCTCGGCGACGAGGGGATGGACGTCGGACCCAACCTCACCGGCATCGGCCTCCATCCCCCGGGCGACCTTCTTCTCCATATCGTCGACCCCAACCGCATGGTCGATGATGAGCGTCGCGCCTGGGCCTTCACCCTCCGCGACGGCTCCCAGGTGATCGGCCTCGTCGCCAGCGAGAACACCGCCGGGGTCACCCTCCGTCTTCCCGGGGGATCCGACCGCGTCCTTCCGGCGGCCGACATCGCCAAGCGCGAGCCCCGCGCCCAGTCCCTCATGCCCGAGGGCTATGAGTCCCTCGGCGCCGAGGCGCTCCGCAACCTCCTTGCCCACATGCGTGCGGCCGCCAGCCCCGCCGCCGCCGGCACCCAGGTGGGTCGCCACTTCCTCGTCGATCTCTCCTCCGCCGTCACCGCCGACAGCCGCAAGGGCATCTACGCCGCGAAGTCGGCGACCGACCAAACCCTGCGCTTCCGCAAGTTCGGCGACCTCACCGCCAACGGCGTGCCCTTCCGCGTCCTCGACCCCGCCCAGCACCCCCGCCAAGCCAACCTCATCGTCCTCAAGGGCGGGCCCGGCGACGCCTTCGCCCGCAGCTTCCCCCGCGAGGTCTCCATCCCCGTCGGCCTCGCCGCCCATCGCCTCCATCTTCTCGGCGCCGTCGCCGGCTGGGGCAGCGTGGGCGACGGTCGCACGCCCGCCATGAGCCTCGAGATCCGCCATGTCGACGGCACCGTGCAGAAGGCCGAGTTCAACGCGCGCCGCGATTTCGTCGACTACATCAACCCCGACCTCGAGGCGCCCGGCTCCCGCCAAGCCAAGGGACTTCTCCACGCCAACCAAGTCCGCACCCTCGCGATCGACATCCGCTCGCGCTCGCCCATCGCCGCCCTCGTCCTCCGCAGCCCCGACAACCTCGTCGTCCCCACCACCGCCGCCCTCACCCTCGAGACCGAGCCCCCCTCCGGCCCCGCCACCACCGCAGGCCTTCCTCCCCCGCCCCCGCCGGCCTTCGAGTCCCGCAAGCCCGGCACCCTTCGCGTCCTTCTCGTCGGCGCCGGTTCCTCCCACGACTTCCCCCGCCACTTCCTCGGGACCGATGCCGCCACGCTCCGCGCCGCCGGAGGCATGGACATCGCCACCAGCGGCGATGCCGACCAAGCCGCCGCCCTGCTCCCCGAGGCCGATGTCCTTGTCCTCAGCGCCAATGCGCCCGAGTTCGGCCGCGAGCGCTTCCAAAAGGCGCTCAACGCCTTCGCCGACGCCGGGAAGGGCATCGTTCCCCTCCACGCCGGCGTCTGGCACAACTGGCCCAAGGAAACCGGCTACAATTCCCGCTTCGTCGGCGGCGGCGCCCGCGGCCACGGCGCCGGCATCGTCACCACCCGCCTCGGCGACAAGCCCCACCCCGTCCTCGCCGGGCTCCCGCCCACCTTCGCCTTCTGGGACGAGAGCTACCACGTCGAGCTCGAGCCCGGCGCCCCTGTCACCGTCCTCGCCACCAACGACCCCGACAACAAGACGCGCAAGCCCCACCCCAGCGTCTGGATTGTCGCCCATCCGAAGGCCCGCATCGTCTGCCTTTCCCACGGCCACGACGAGCGCGCCCACACCCATCCCGAGTATCGCCGCCTGCTGACCAACGCCGTCAACTGGGCCGGCGGACGCTAGGGGCGCGAAAAGGCCGCCGGGCCGAGTGACCCGGCGGCCGCGTCCGTCCGTCCAATCAACCCTCGTCGCCGTCCTCCTCGTCCTCGTCCGCGGCCACCTTCGCGCCGGACTTGCCCGACTTGCGGCTCGACTCCATCCGGGCGCGGAACGCCGCCTTCTCCTTCTCGGCCAGCGCCGCCGCCGCCGGATCCGCCTTGGCCAGCGCGTCCTCCATCAGCTTCTTCCAGGCGGCCTCCGACATGGCGGCCTTCTCCCGCGCCGACTTGTAGTCGAGGTACAGCTTCCGGACCGCAGCGCGGTCCGACTTCGCTTGCTCGTGCGCGGCGAGCACCTCCGGTTTGTCGCCCGCCACGCGGCGCGCCGCGGTCAGGCGCTGGCGCTCCTCGGAGCTCAGCTCGATCGCCGAGGTCGGCTTGCCGGTCTCCGTCTTGGCGTGGGCCGACGGGGTCAGGGACGTGAGGACCGCCAACAGGAGGGCGGCCACGAGGGTCTTTTGGTTGGTGTGCATGGTGTTGTTCATGGGAACGGGAACCATCCAGCCGGCCCGAACTCGCCGCGGCAAACGCGCCCAGCCAGGGTTGGTTCCATGGGCCGAACACCCGCCTGGTCGAGGGAAACAACCCCATTCGGCCTGCCCGGAATCGCCCAACCTCATCCATCGGCGCTTGCGGACGTCCGCCCGGCCCCCAAGTTTCCTTCCATGGACATCCTCGCCAAGGTTCACAAGCACTACGGGACCACCATCCTCCTTCTCGTCCTCATCGGCGCCATCCTCGCCCTCGCCAAGGGCCCCAAGGTTGCCTACCAGCGCGTGGTCGCGGTGTTGGTCGACATCAACGTGGTCGTCGGCCTCGCCTCCTGGTGGGTCTCCGGCAAAGCCCTCTCCCTCCTCCACCCCCTGCTCGCCCTCGCCGCCGTCGGCCTCCTGCACGCTTCCGCCAAGTCCGACCAATCCCGCAAGGTCGCCACCTGCTGGCTGCTTGCCTTCGCCGCCCTGATTCTCGCCTGGATGACCAACGCCTCCTGGGGCCCCGGCTTCCTCAAGGGCATCTGGATGGTCTCGCTCCGCGGCGGCGCCCCCGCCTGAGCCGGCGAGATTCCTCCAACACTCGTTTGACTCGGCCCCCGCCCCCGTCTTCGTGGGCGCATGGCTCCCTTCCGCCAAGCCGCCACCCGTGAGAGGATTCTCTCCCGCGCCGGCGCCCTTTTCGCCCGGCAAGGGCTCGACGGCCTCGGCATCCGCCAGCTGGCCCGCGAGGCCAAGGTCAACATCGCCGCCGTCAACTACCATTTCGGATCCAAGCAGGCCCTTTTCCGCGAGGTGTGCCTCCTCCATCTCCGCGCCATCAACGCCGAGCGCGTGGCCCTGCTCGACGCGCTCGAGGCCCGTCGCGGGCGGGTCGCCGCCGCCGAGATCCTGGCCGCGCACCTCGGGCCGGTCGTGCGCTTCGCCCGCGGCGGCGACCCCGCCAACCTGCTCTTCATGCGCCTGGTCATGGCCCAGATCGCCCGCCGCGACCCCGCTCTCCAGTCCGCGCTCGCGGCCGAGGGCAAGCCCGTCCTCGACCGCGTGCTGGGTCTCCTCGCCCGCGCCCTCCCCCGCGCCTCGACCGCCGACCTCCGGCTCGGCCTTGCCCAGATCATCGGCTCCACCACTCACCTCCTGATGAACGAGGAGCTCGAGCGGGCCGCGCGCGCCGCCCGCCCCCTCTCCGCCGAGGCCCTACTCGGCCGGCTTGTCGCGCACGGCGTCGCCGGCCTGCGCGCGCTCCGGGCCTGACCCATGTACCGCCTCGCCCTCAACATGCTCTTCGGGGACCGGGCCAAGCTGGCCATGCTCCTCGTCGGCCTGAGCTTCTCCGCCCTCCTCATGGCGCAGCAGAGCTCGGTCTTCTTCGGCATCATGAGCTGGACCTACACGCCGATGGTCAACATCCGCGCCTCGGTCTGGGTCAGCGACCGCGAGGTCGAGCAGGTCAACGACGCCAAGCCGATGCGCGACACCGACGTCACCCGCGTCCGCTCCGTCGACGGCGTCTCCTGGGCCGCGCCCCTCCACAGTTCCATCATGCAGGCACGGCTGCCCAACGGGAATTTCAAGCTCATCTCCCTCGTTGGCATCGACAGCGACACCTTCGCCGGCGCCCCCGCCGTCCTCACCGTCGGCCGGATCGAGGACCTGCGCCTCCCCAACACCGTCCTCATCGACGAGTGGGGCGCCAACCTCCTCGGGCGCTCCGTCACGCGACCCGACGGCACCGTCGAGACCATCCCCCTCGGCGTGGGCGACACCTTCGAGCTCAACGACACCGAGGCCCGCATCGTCGGCGTCTGCCGCGTCAAGCGCGCCTTCACCGGCGGCCCCTTCGTCTACACCACCTACGACCGGGCCAAGGCCTACACCGCCGGGGTTCGCCGCACCCTCAGCTACGTCCTCGTCGAGCCCCGCGCCGGCGTCACCCCGGCCGAGCTCTGCGACCGCATCGAGGCCGAGACCGGCCTCCGCGCCTGGACCTCCGAGACCGACCTCTGGACCTGGGGGGAGCGCAGCCTCGCCCGCAGCACCTTCTGGTGGTTCTGGCGCAACACCGGCATTCCCTTCTCCTTCGGCACCGCCGTCCTCCTCGGCCTCTTCGTCGGCATCGCCATCTCCGGCCAGACCTTCTACTCCTTCGTGCTCGAGAACCTGCGCTACTTCGCCGCCATCAAGGCGATGGGAGCCGGCTCCGGCCTGCTCGCCCGCATGCTCCTCCTCCAGGCCCTCACCGCCGGTCTCCTCGGCTTCGGCCTCGGCGTCGGCATGGCCCAGGCCATCGGCCGCGTCATGATCGAGAAAGGCATGCCCCCCTTCGTGCTCTATCCCCAGGTCCTCGTCGCCACCCTCGTCCTCGTCCTCGGCATCAGCCTCTGCTCCGCCCTCATCGGGATGGTCAAGGTCGCCCGGGTCGACCCCGCCTCCGTCTTCCGTGCCTGACCCCTCTCCCGCCATCCGCCTCCGTCGCGTCGACAAGTCCTTCGGCGCCGGCGAGGCCAGCATCTTCGCCCTCAAGCAGGCCGATTTCGACGCGCGCGCCGGCGAGCTCATCATGCTCGTCGGCCCCTCCGGTTGCGGCAAGACCACCCTCCTGTCCGTGCTCGCCGGCACCCTTCGCGCCGACGCCGGCGAGGTCGAGGCCTTCGGCCGACGCCTCGACGGCCTCAGCCAGGCCGAGCTCACCGCCTTCCGCCGCGCCAACCTCGGCTTCGTCTTCCAGTCCTTCAACCTCATCCCCACCCTCAGCGTCCGCGAGAACGTCATGGTGCCCCTCCTCATCCAGGGCGCCTCGCGCGCCGAGGCCGTCCGCCGGGCCGACGCCATGCTGGCCAAGGTCGGCCTCGAGGGGCGCGAGGACGGCTCCCCCACCGCGCTCTCCGGCGGGCAGCAGCAGCGCGTCGCCATCGCCCGCGCCCTCGTCCACGAGCCTCGTCTCCTCATCTGCGACGAGCCCACCTCCGCCCTCGACAAGGACACCGGCCAGAAGGTCATGGCCATGATCCGCGAGCTCTCCCGCTCCCCCGACCGCTGCGTCGTCGTCGTCACCCATGACCACCGCATCTTCCGCCACGCCGACCGCATCGCCGAGATGGAGGACGGCCGCATCCGCCGCGTCGTCGACGACCCCTCGATCCTCGACTCTCCCGTTTCCTGAAAAAGATTCCCATGAGCAAGTTCCCCCTCCGACTCCTCCTCGCCGCCCTCGCCCTCGGCGGCGTCCTCGCCGCCACCCAGCTCGCCTCCACCGCCGCGGAGAACCCGGCTGTTTCCCCGCCCCCCTACCAGCCCGCCGTGCGCGACAAGGACGGCCTGCTCTCCGCCTCGGGCCTCGTCGAGGCCGTCGCCGAGAACACCCTCGTCGGCGTCCCCTTCGCCGGCCTCGTCGCCGACGTGCCCGCCAAGGTCTCCCGCACCGTCAAGGCCGGCGACCCCCTCCTCGTCCTCGACACCCGCGAGCTTCGCCCCGCCGCCGCCGCCGCCCTCGCCGCCGCCGAGCGCGCCGAGGATGTGGCCCGCCGCATGCAGCCGCTTCGCGGCACCGGCGCCGTCTCCGAGTCCGCCCTCAACGAGGCCCAGTTCGCCGCCCGCGAGGCTCGCGCCCGCGCCGACCTCGCCGCCGCCCAGCTCGACCGCGCCACCGTGAGGTCGCCCATCGACGGCACCGTGCTCCAGGTCTCCGTCCGCGCCGGCGAGTTCGTCGCCGCCGGCGGCAAGGCCCCCGTCGTCGTCGGCGACATCTCCCGCCTGCAGATCCGCTGCGACATCGACGAGCAGATGGCGCCACGCATGCGCGAGGGACTTCCCGCCAAGGGCTTCCTCAAGGGAGAGGTCGCCAGGCCCGGAGCCCCCGACCGCTCCATCCCTCTCCGCTTTGTCCGCATCGAGCCCTTTGTCGTCCCCAAGACCTCACTCACCGGGGCCAGCGCCGAGCGCGTCGACACCCGCGTGCTCCAGGTCATCTACCAGTTCGACCGTCCTGCCGACCGCCCCGTCTTCGTCGGCCAGCAGATGGACGTCTACATCGACACCACCCCCGATGCGAAGTAAGGCCCTCCTCCTCGCCGCCGCCCTCGCCGGCTGCGCCTCCGGCGAGGCGCCCACCAAGCCCGACCTCGGCCCCCTCGCCGCCGACGCCCGCTTCGCCGCCGCCGGCGAGCGCGCCGCCTCCGCCTGGTGGCGCACCTTCGGCGATGCCGACCTCGAGGCCCTCGTCACCCGCGCCCTTCGCGAGAACCCCGACCTCGCCGTCGCCGCCGCCCGCGTTCGCGAGGCCCGCGCCGCCGTCCAGGCGCTCGACGCCGACCTCCTTCCCCGCCTCGACGCCCAGCTCGCCCTCGCCTCGAGCCGCATCTCCAGCCAGACCGGCCAGAACTTCCCCGGCCTGCCCCGCCGCAGCGACGTCGGATCCGCCGGCATCCAACTCTCCTGGGAAATCGACCTCTGGGGCCGCGCCGCCGACCGCGCCCAGGCCGCCCTCGGCGACGCCGAGTCCGCCGCCTTCCGCGCCGCCGCCGCCGAGGTCGCCCTCGCGGCCTCCGTCACCCGCGCCTGGTTCGCCGTCCGGTTCGCCCGCGAGGACCTCGCCTGCCTCCGCGGCGACTTCGCCTCCCGCCTTGCCGACATGGACCTTGTCGCCCGCCGGTCCCAGGCCGGGCTCGTCGATGACGACGCCCTCGCCGCCGCCCGCCTCTCCGCCGCCCAGGCCAAGGCCGCCGAGCTCGACGCCTCCCGCCGCCTCGCCGCCGCCGAGAACGCCCTCCGCGTCCTCGTCGCCCTCCCTCCCGGCGCCGCCCTGCCCGGAAATCTCCCCGCCGAATCCGGCGAGCCCGCCGTCGCCCGCCAGCCCGACTTCGGCCCGGGCCTCCCCTCCGAGCTCCTTCTCGCCCGCCCCGATCTTCGCGCCGCCGCCCGCGCGCTCGACGCCTCCCTCGCCCGCGAAGGCGCCGCCCGCGCCGATTTCTACCCGCGCCTCCTCCTCATCGGCGACGCCGGCTGGGCCGCCGATCCCGCCTCCAACCTCGGCCGCTCCGGCTCCGGCTTCTGGAGCCTCACTCCCTCGCTCAGCCTCCCCGTCTTCGAGGGCGCCCGCAACGCCGCCGCCCTCGAGGCCGCCCGCTCCCGCGTCGACCTCGCCGCGGCCGAGTGGCGCCAGTCCGTCCTCAACGCCTTCCGCGAGGTCGACGACGCCCTCGTCGACCTGCGCGACATCGCCACGCAGGAGGATCTCGCCCGCCGCGTCCTCGACGCCGTCTCCTCGCGCCTCGCCAACGCCGAGGCCCGCCTCAAGGCCGGCCTGACCGACCGCCTCGAGGTCGAGGCCGCCCGCCGCGACCTCCTCCTCGCCCGCCGCACCTTCGCCGGCTACGCCTGGGAGCGCCGCCAGGCCGCCGTCCGCCTCGCCGCCGCCACCGGCGGGGGGTTCCCGTCGGACAAGTAATCAGTGGCACGGCAGCACAGGGGCACAGGGGCAC
>JBKDBK010000062.1:0-9245 GCA_046315175.1 Opitutia bacterium
GCCGGTGCTTTACCGGGCGCACATCGCGGAGTGGGACTTCGCCAACCGGCTGAACCACGACCCTTACCGGCCGCGCCCGCTGCTGCTCCACACGGCGGAGATCGCCAAGATCACCGAGGAGGTGCGCTCGGGCGGCAAGACGATCGTGCCGCTGAAGGTCTACTTCAAGCACGGCCTGGCCAAGGTGCTGATCGCGATCTGCACGGGCAAGAAGCAGCACGATCGGCGGCAGGACATCAAGGCGCGGGACGACAAGCGCGAGATGCAGCGGGCGATGCGCCGCCGGCGCTGAGGACCGGCCGAGGCCCGTGAGGACCCCGGCCGGCTGGGCTCAGAACCGGTGGGTGAGACCGATGCTCAGGACGCGGCTGGCGTGGATGGGGTTGATGACGCCCCCGTCGTCCTTGCGGGCGTGGTTGCGCACCGAGCGAGGATCGCTGAGGAAGGCCTGGAGGGTGGTTTCCGCGCCAACCTGCCAGACGAGGCCGGGCGTCAGGGTGACGACGCGGGTGGAGGACTCGAAATCCTCGGCGTAGCCGGGGTCGACGAGGGACTGGGTGTTGTCGTCGCGGAACTGGCGCACGACGGCGGCCTGCAGGACGAGGGAGAGCCCGCCGGCGAGGGGCTGGCTGTAGCCGACGGTGAGGCCAACCGTCGAGCCGGGCGTGAACTGGTCGTCGGAGGCGACGGCGACCTGGCCCTGGAGCTGGCCGAACCAGCTGCCGCCGGTGGCCTCGACATCGCCGCCGTAGCGCAGGCCGAGGAGGACATCGGTCGAGCCGGTGCCGAGCTGGAGGTAGCGCCGCTTGACGAGCAGCTCGTCATCGGAGCTCCCGGTGGGGAGCTTGACGCCGGCGAGCACGGTGAGGTCGCCGAACGACTTGCGCGCGGACAGGGTGGCATCGCCCAGGCCTTCCAGGGTCTGGGTGGCGCCGGAATGGACGACCGACATCTCCCGGCGGACATGGGGCACGGAGAGACCCCAGGTGACGCCCGCCTGCTGGGTTTCGAGGGTGAAGGTCTGAATGCGGTGCTGGGCGGCGATATGGTGGGGGGCGCCGAGAGCGCGATCATCCTGGTCGATGGTGTCCTGGCGGAGGTCGAAGGCGAATTGGCCGTCGGCCTGGAGTTGGCGCAGGCCGAGGGTGTCGGCCGGCGCGCGCACGCAGCCGCAGGGACAAGCCTGGGCGGCCGCGGCGGCGAGAAGAAGGGACAGGGAACGGAAGGTTTTCATGGTGGTTGGGTTGGTTCTGGCGCCCCAGTCCCGGGCGGATGCGGGACTGCGCGCCCCCGCGGTCGAGATGACCTTGGGGAAGGGTTGGGATTCCGCCGCGCGCGGTGCCCCCGCGCAGGGTGAGGATCAGGCCGAGGCGCGCGGAGGCGGCACCGGGACCTCACGGGCCAAGAGCGACGCCGACTGGTTTGCGGGGCGATCGAACCGCTGGCGGGGCAGGAGATGGACAAGGCCCGAGGTCAACTCGGGCAAGGCGAGGTCGCCGACGACCTTGGAGCCAAGGGCCAGGGGCGCGCCCTTGGCGGACTCGCTCCGACCCTCGCGCACGGATAGGCAGTGCTTGCAAGGGGCGCCGGTGAGGGCCTCCCGGATGGCGGCGGAGGCGGACATGGTTTGGCTGTTGAGCCGAGCCATGTTGGCCCAGGCGAGCAGCTGAAGTCCGTCCCAGGCAAGACCGGAGGCGACCACCCAGCCAAGAAGCGAGGCGGCGACACCGAGGATGCGTGTCAGGCGGGACACATCATGCGTCTATGATTGGCCGAGCCAGCGAGGGAATCCCGAAATCGCGCGCGGGGCTGACGGCAGCGAGACTTATGCCACCCGTTGGAGCAACTTATCGCTCAAAGGCGCGCGCGGGCGCGGCCGCGGGCGCCGAGGCCGGAGCGGAAGCGGGCGGGCTCGGGCAGCAGGCTGAGGACGGCGAGAGGGCCGTCGGCGGGCGCGAAGTCGTAGTAGTGTCCGGGATGCACCAAGGCGCCTTCGTCGACGGCGCAGAGGGCGAAGGCGAGCTCGTCGACACCCGGGGGCAGGCGCAGGATGGCGGTCCAGCCGGCGGCGCGGGGCAGGAGCGCGCATCCCCTGCCCTCGCCTGCGCACCAGGTGGCGAGGGTGGCGGCGTTGGCATCGAGCCGATCGACAACCTTGGCGCGGAGGGCGGGCGCGGCGTCGAGGAGCCCGGGCAGGGCGACCTGGGCGGGGGTGTTGACGGAGAGGAAGGCGTCGGCGTGGTGCTCGAGGCGCGCGAGGATGGGGGCCGCCCAGGAGTCGGGCCCGCTGACCACGGACCAGCCGACCTTGAGCTGGGGGGCGAGGGCGACCTTGGAGAGCCCGGAGAGAACGACGAGGGGCAAGGCGGGGTCGCGAGGGAGGCTGAGGGCGGTGGCGGCGGGCTTGGCCCCGGCGGCGGGGTAGTCGAGGAAGACCTCGTCGACGAGGAGGGTGCAGCCGGGGGCGGCGCGGCGGGCGGCGTCGGCGAGCAGGGCGAGGTCGGAGGGTCCGAGAACGTGGCCGGTGGGGTTGGCGGGGGAGATGGCGACGAGGGCGCGCGTGCGCGCGTCGGGCCGGAGCGTGGAGGCGTCGATGGCCCATGCGCCGTCGCGGAGGACGCAGCGGTAGGGGCGGATCTCGACGCGGGCGATGTCGGCCAGGACGGAGACAAGCGGATAGGCCGGCTCGGGGACGAGGAGGTTGTCGCCCGGCTCGGCGAGCAGGCGGAACCACCAGGTGTAGGCCTCGCTGGTGGAGGCGCTGAGGCAGATGCGCGAGGGGTCGGCGGCGGCGGCGCGGGCGGCGTAGTAGGCGGCGAGGGCGCGCCGCGCGGAGGAGAGGCCGAAGGCGTGGGGTTGGTGGCGCTCGCAGCCGGGGGCGCCGAGGAGGGCGGCGAGCTGCTCGCGGGGCCAGGCGAAGCCGCAGTCGGCGGGGTTGGCGACGGTGAGGTCGTCGAGGGGGAGCCCACGGAGGCGCCGCGTCTCGGCGGCGAGGGTGAGGGGATTGGGGCTGAGGTCCTGGCTCATCTCAGGCGCGTCCGTGGTGGAGCTGGCGCAGGGCCTCGTAGGCGGCGATGCCGCAGGCGGTGGAGAGGTTGAGGGAGCGGAGGATCTCGCGGGCGGGTCCGGTGCGTCGGGCCTTGCCGGGAAGGGGGGCGGCGGGGGCGGCGCGCATGGCGTCGAGGGCGACGGAGGGGAGCCGGTCCTCGGCGACGAGGTGGGGGATGCGGAGGTGGAAGGCGGCGGGGATGGAGTCGCGGACGGACGCGGGGACGCCGGAGCTCTCGGAGCCGAAGACGAGGCCATCGCCGTCGGCGAAGTCGGCATCCCAGAGGCTGCGCGAGGCCTTGGTGGTCAGCAACCAGAGGCGCGGAGGGCGGCCGGGGGCGGCGAGGAAGGCGTCCCAGTCGGCGTGGTGACGGACGTCGAGCGCGTGCCAGTAGTCCATGCCGGCGCGGCGCAATTTGGCGTCGGTGATCTCAAAGCCGAGCGGGTGGACGAGGTGGAGGGCGCAGCCGGTGAGGGCGCACATGCGGCCGACGTTCCCGGTGTTCTGGGGAATCTCCGGGTTGTGCAGGACGAGGTGGAGCATGCGGCTCAGCGCTTGGCGGCGCGGGCCCGCGCGTGGGCGCCGACGAGCTGCTGGACGAGCTCGTCGAGCGACTGGACGACCTCGCGCGGGATGGCGTCGGGCTGGACGAGCCGGGTGGTGTCGGCCTGCCAGATGTCGTGCGGGATGAGGCGCAGCTCGCCGCCGACGCGGACGGTGTGGCGTCCCGCGAGGTGGAGCTCGGCGGCGACGCCATGGGCGTCGAAGGCCCTGAAGTGGTGGCTGTCCAGGTGGGCGATGATCTCGGCGTCGGCGGGCTGGCCTGCCGGGACGACAAGAATTCCCGCCAACACGAGGCGGTTGCGCAGGACGGTCTCGGCCTCGGCAAGCTGGGGCTGGACCTCGGTGGTGGCGGAGAGGCGGAGGGTGACGCGGCGGACCTCGGCGAGCTCGAGCCAGCGCTCGCCGGGGACGGGCTCCCCCTCGGCGGTCGACGAGAGAGGGCCGGCGGGGGACTGGGCAAGCTGCGCGAGGCCGTAGCCCGCCAGGCCGGAAGCGAGGCAGAGCAAGGCGATGGCCAAGGGGCGGGACACGGGAGGAGGAGCCTCGCCCAGCCGCGGAGGGAGGTCAACCCCCGGGGCTCAGCGGGCGAGGAGCGTGACCCGGCGGCGGGGATACTTCGACCCGTCCTTGGTCACGTATTCATGGAGCCACTCGAGGCGGACGGCGTCGCCCTTGGCGAGGGCCTTGGCGGCGGCGAGGATCTCGGGGGTGACCTCCTCGCCGGCCGCAAGGGGAAGGAGGAACTCGGTCGCCTTGCCGTCACCGTACTCGCCGGGCTTCTCGTGGGCGAGGTACTCGGCGATGCGGAAGACGGCGACATCCCGGGCGTGGCCGCAGCGGTCGGGGCAGAGGGAGGTGCGATGGCGGCAGGGGAGGTGGCGGGCGCCCTCGAAGACGGCCTTGGTGCGGTGGGACGAGAGGACCTCGGCGCTGCCCTGCCCCGCCTGGGCGGGAAGGGCGACGAGGGCGGCGAGGAGGGCGAGGACGAGGCGCATGGTTAAGGATTAAGCGCCGAAGGGGACATTGGCTATCTCTCAGGCGCGTCGAATTCCAGGGAGGGATTGCCGGGTTCTTGGCTGATCCGATAGCGGAGCCTGAATCGCCCGTCCTCGATCCAGCCGAAATCGGTGATGACACCGTGCAGGGCGGCGGGCCCTGGTCGGATGCGGAAGACCCATTGGGGGCTTCCGATTCTTCCGGGAGAGGGAACGACGCCGGGCGCGGGGCGGATCCAGGCGACGTCGCCCGGCGCAGGCGCCTCGGCGGTTCGCGCCAAGCGGTAAACAATCTCGCTCTTGTAGCCATCGACGGGGGCCTCGAGGGGGTGTTCGATGCCGTGGAGGAGGAGGTCGGAGAGGAAGGGCTGGATGGACTGCGAGAATCCTTCTTGTCCGGGCCGAGGCGCGGGAACGTGTCCGGCGCGCGCATCGAGAAAAGCCATGTGCAGAGTGTCCTCGAAGACGGCGCGCGAGCCGGGAGGGAGCCGGCCCGACTCGCAGCGTCCCGACAGAAGAATGTCCGCGCGACGTCCGACGCCGAGAGGGGGGAGAAAAGCGCCCATCTCGAGGTCGAAGGGATGTCCGGCTCCATCCTGCGGGAGGGCGGAGGACAAAACCTCGATGCGCGCGGAGCGAACCTGCGGACCCTGTTGGAGGAGGGCGATGCGGACAACTTGGTCGCGGGCGACGATGCGCCGCGAGGCGGCGTAATAGCCGTCGGCCTCGGCGGTGACGGTCAACTGCTCGAGCACGTGGCGGCCGCTGAGCCGGGCACGCCCTCGGTCGTCGGTCTGGGCTGTGTCGCGCATGCGCGGATGGGGCTGATTCCAAGGGTCGGGCGAGAGGCGGGGCACCCACTCGCAGGAAACCTCGGCGGCGGCGAGGGGGCGACCCAGCTCATCGGCGACGCGCACATCGATTTCGACGGCAGGCAAGAGGGAGAACGGGAGGAGCAGGGTGAGCGCGGCGGGTGATTTCATGGCGTGGTGGTCGGGATTTCGGAAAGGCCGGCCTCGCGGACGATGAGCGCGAAGGCGGGGTGGACATAGGGATAGGCGACGTTGCGCCAGTCGCTGTGGCGCCAGATGGGCGCGGGGACGTCGAGATAGGTCACGGCCTCGAGCGCGGTCGGCCAGCCGAGAGGAAAGGGAGGCAGATCCGCGGAGGGCGGATCATGGGGCCCGGACCCATCCATGCGGTAGTTGCGAGCGCCGGAAACCGGCAGACAGCCCGCGGCGGGGGAGAGCGCGGGGATCGCGTGGGCGAGCAGCTCGTCGCGCAGCGTCCAGCGCGCGCCCGAGGGAAGGGAGGCGGAGCCGATTCCGCGCAGAACGGAGCTGGTCTTCGCCACGGAGCGCGAGCCGGGCGCAGAGGGACCGACCCTTGGATGCAGCAGGGTTTTGTCGCGATAATCCGCGAAGAGCGGGCGCTTGCGGAGGAGCTCAACCTGGGCCGACTCGCCGGAGCGGAGAAGGCTCGAGGCGCGGGCAGAGGCCTGGGGTGACAGCCCCCAGCCGGCTTGGGATCGGACGGGGTTGACCCAGCGGCCCGGCCAGCGCCCCTTGGTCGCCTCTTGGTAGATCCAAGCGCCGTGGTCGGCGACGGCGAGGACACCGGGCCAACGGGAATCCTCGGCGGGCGGCGGCGAGAGCACGTCCTCGGAGCGTGAGTAAAGGTTGATGACGGGAACAGGCGCGGAGAAGCGGCCAATCCAGCGGCAGGTCGAGCGCAGGTCATCGGAGGGGAAGTTGGACGCCCATCCCGCGGCCTGTGCTTGGGGCAGGACGTAGGGGGAGGTGTCCCTCCAGGCCGTGCCGGGAGGCGACATCAGGTGGCGCAGGGGCAAGCCGAGGCCCTCCGGGTAGTCGGCTGGCGCAAAGGGCGCCGACGGGTCGAGGGCCTCGACGGGGATGGCGGCGTTGACGAGGACGCAGGCCCGGATGGAGACACCTTTGGGCGCGCGGGCGGGTTCTGCGGCGAGAAGGGTGACATAGGCCCCGAGGGAATGTCCCATCAGCACGAAGGGCCGGCCGGGGTCGGTCTTGGCGAGTGCCGACATGAGTTGGCAGAGGCGATCCGCGGCGGCGGGTGCGCACTCGACGGCGGAGCCGTAGTTGGCGGCGCCCTGGTCGCCGTACCAGCGGAAGGCGATGAACGGGCTTGCGGAGCCGGCTTGGTGGAGGCGCTTGAAGATCTCGGCGCCCCAGGCGAGGCCTTGGGTGGGGCCGACATTGAACCCGTGGACAAAGATGAGCCACGGGGCGGTGGACCGGGCGCCGGAATCGAGCGGAGGAGGCGGAGAGAGGGAGGGAGATCGGCTGCGGGCATTCCAGGAGCGATGGAAATCGCCGACGGGGGCGACGGTGACGCGCAGCGGGGCGCGCAGAAGGATGTCGGCAGGTCCGGGAACCCTTTCCACAGGCGTCCCCTGCCGGACCAGTGTCACCCAAATCGTCCCGGTGCCTGCGGCCGCACCCTCGACGAGGAAGACGCCTTCCCCGCGGCCGAGGAGGCGTGGGCCGACGACGCTGCGAGAGAAGGCCGGCGAGAGGGGCAAGCCTCCGGAGCTGGAACGGGACTTGTAGGCGCCCGAGATGGGTGTGTCGAGAGAGGGCCCGTGGGTCGGCCCGAAATCTCGCTGGAGAAACTGAGCGGCCCGCGCGATGGGAAGCGACGTCTCGACGGCGTTGACCAGGTGGGAGGGGCCGAGCAGGCGGAGGTCGAAGGGAGGCAAATCCTCCGCGGCCGCGCCGAGATGAAGGGCAACGGGGAACCAGTCGGACAGGTCGGAGAGGCCGCCGAGGGTGTCGCGTCGGAAATTGGTCCGGGTGTCGGCGCCTTGCCCGGGCAGGTCGGCGAGGGGGTCGGGGGTGATGCCGCCCTCATCCCGGTCATCGTTGAGCCAGAGCGGCAGGGGGCGGGTGGAGGTGGTGAAGCCGGAATCATCCAGCGGGAAGTCGGACCGCAGGCCGGAGACGTCGACGCGGCGAGGAAGGTCGGCGCGGACGCGGCAGGGCACGAGGAGGACGATGCGGAGGGAGGCGCCCGAGCGTTGTCCAACGGCCAGGATGGTGCCGGCGGCGTCGACCGCCACGGGCAGGAGCGAGGTCCAGCCCTCGTCGCTGTCGACCAAATGAACGAGCAGCTCGGGCGGCCGTGTCTCGCGATCGGGCGAATCGATGTCCCACACCAAGGCGTCGGACGCGTCGAGGGAAACAACCGACCGGAGCGAGCCCGGGGCGTCGGCCAGGGCGACCTTGGCGACCGAGGCGGAGAAGGGGAGCTGCCAGACGGGGGCGCCGGGCTCGTCGAGCTGGAGCGCGCCGCCGCGGCGATGCACCAGGGCGCTGTCGTCGCTCCATGCCAGGGGCTCGACACCGTCGGGCAGGCGCCGGGCATGGCCGTCCAATCGCCAAGTGCCGTCGGGCGACTGGAAGTCGGCAACCCAGCGCTCGCCGATCCCGTTGGCGATGACCGAAGGCGAGAGATGCCGCCGCGAGGGCGCGGGCACGCCCTGGGTGGCATCGCCGACAAGGATGTCGACGCCGAGCGGCCCGGGCTCGAGGACAATGGGGTCGGCGGCGAGCAGGAAGCCCTCGCCGCGAAGCCAGCGGAGCGGGCGCATCAGCCAGGGCGCGGGATCGGCGTCGGGCAAGTAGCGATGGAGAGTCCTGGGGACGAGAGCGGGGACTCCGGAGGCGTCCCAGCGCCAGAGCGAGGTGGTCGGCATGCCCTCCTCGGAGGACTCGACGCGGGCAAGCACGGCGCCGTCGGACCTGATGACACCAAACTCGACGCGCTCGGCACGAGGCGGTTGGGCGAGACGCTCCCAGCCGCTGGTCCAGGACCAGCGAAAGCCGCGCTCGGTCAGGACGCGGTGCTTCTCGTCAGAAAGGGCGACGGGCCAGCCGAGCTCGGCCACCGCCCCGAGGTCGGCCGGCGCATAGCGCGGCGCGGGTGGATGGGAGCGCGGATCGTTCGCCAGGAAGCCCTTGGCCGTCTCCTCGGTGTCGGACCAGCCGTCGCCGTCCCGGTCGGAAGGGTTGGCGGTCAGGACGAGCGGTATGAGCAGGAGCGCGCGCATGCGAGCCACCCTGCCCCGCCGGGCCGAGGGCGGAAGCGCAGGGATGCCTCAGGGGAATGGGGCCCAGTGGCGGGAGGGGGTAGCTAACTAGCTGACTAGCTCTCTAGCTCACTAGCTTGATAGCGGTTATGGCTGCTTAGCGGATTAGCTGATTCGCGGAGCAGACGTGGCGAAGGGGGCGGAGGCCGCGGCGGGGGCGAAGGGAAGAGGCAGGGGCACGGGGGCACAGGGGCTGGGAGATACAAGCGGTTTCGGAGAAACCGCCCCTACCCGAGGCAGGTTGAGAAATACAGGAGGTCACGGGCGTAGCCGTGACCCTACCCGAGGCGGTGTCGGGGACACAGGGGCAAGTGCGGAAAGCAAAAGGGCGGCCCGGGTGGGCCGCCCTTGGCGGGAGATGGCGAGCGGGATGACTCGGCCTGGGGGGCCGTGCCGTCCGTCTCGGGACGGCGGGGCTTCTGGTCGCGATTGTCGTCGCGGGCGTCCTCCTCGGCGGGGGCTTCCTCGACGATGGGGTTCTCGGAGACGACCTCGAAGGGCAGCTCGAAGG
>JBKDBK010000063.1:0-2094 GCA_046315175.1 Opitutia bacterium
CATGAAGGCCATCAGGCTGGCAAAGCGTTCACCGCGCGCGCCGCCCGTTTCCGTGATCCAGTTACCGGACACAGTGCAGACATAAATGGCCGAGGCATCAGGCCGCGCCATCAACATCACGCGCCATTCCAGCGTGGCCAACTGCAATTTGAGGGAAGACAAGCGGCTGAGCGGCGCCGTGAAATCCATGAGCGGCGTGGCAATGCGCGCATGTTCCGAAATCTTGCGCGTGAAGCCCATGGCGACAAAGGCGCGCGCCAGATGGGCATCCGAAAACCGCGTGACTTCTTCAGCTAATACCCAGGCCGGCGCATCACCGGCCTTGGTGCCACGCTTGGGTGGCGGCGCGAAAATGCCAGTGTCCAACCCATGCGCAGGGCGTTGATCCGGCAAGGGTAAAGCGGCGCTCAAAGCAACACCACCAGGGCGGCAATCAAGCTGGCCCACACCAAGACCGCAATCAACCAAAGGCCCAGCATCACTCGCGCTCCAAAGGTTGGGATGACCTAAAATTTTCAACGGCCAGCGGGGGCGCGCCAAAATTACCCTGCCTCAACCACCCAAAATCACATGGCTGATAACCACAACGACTGATGCGCGTAATGCGGCGCTCACCCGTCACCGTGTTTTCCTGATACAGCCAAACGCCGGTATCCCGCCGCGTTTCCCAGGCGAAGATGCTGCGCAGCCAGCGGATCATGCGGCCACACTTTCCAGCAAGGCCCGCATATCCGCATGGCAGCGCGCGACTTCTTCATGCCTTTGCTTCAGCCGCCAGATTTTCGCTTGATTCAGCATCTTGAAAAAATCCATTTCAATGCTGGGCAAGGGCAAATCCAGCAATTTCACCATATCCGCATGCGCCAGGGCCAAATCATCGTAAGCCCGCATCTTCAGCCACACTTCCGCCAACGTCAGAAGCGTCAACTGCTTCGCAGCCAAAACCGCGCTCATGAAAACACCACCCAGCGCGCCAGCGCATTAATGACCAAAGCGGCGCCACAAATCGCCACCACCATCCCAACCGAAAAAGCCACGCCGCGCATCACGCCGATTCCTTCATCTTGGCAAAGCACCGCGCATGATGTTCCGCGCAGTAAGCGCTATCTTGCCGGCATTCCTTGTTGCGCCGCGGGGCCGCATCACAGAAGCGCATATCTTCCAGCGCCACGCGCGGCCCATGCGGCCACAACGGAAACTGACAGCCCCGCGCCTGAAACACCTGCGGCCTGGGCTGCGCCGCCACCTTTTCCCGCTTCGCCTCTGCCGCATCCAAAAAGCCCCGCGCTGGCGACGGGTTCGTTAAGCGCGCCGCCAGCGCGGGGAAGTTTAACCGGGAAGAAACGTCATGCTGCGCGGAGAAAGCCGCCGCGCCCGGCCTTGGGGCACCCGTGGCGCCCAAGCTTGTGGCGGCGGGCGCCGGAGGAATGACAACACCCGCCGCCGCGCGCCGCACCACAATACCCCCATGGCGTGGCGCGCTATTCTGCCGCTGCCCCGCCTTGATAGGCGAAAGGCGCGCAGGCAGGCGCAGCCGATGCGCCCTGCCCACCACGGCGTTTTTCGTGATGCCCATCTCCTGGGCAATTTCCGTTCCGGTATCACCACGCAGCCAAAGCTGGCGCAGCAGATCATCCTTTTCCTGAGGCCATTTTTCGCCACTCATGCGCGCCGCGCCTTGTGCTTACGCGAACACGCCCATTCGGCAGCGTCGAACAGTGCGTTACCCGCCTTGGCAAAAAGCCATTCCACCACACGCCAAAACAGCGCGCGCCAAAACCGCGCCTTCATGCCGCCGCCCTTTCCTTGGCAATGGCAGCAACGGACATGGCCAGCCCCGCCACCTGCAGCGCTTCCAGCGCCAGCCCCTGGAAATCTTCCGCCGAGAGCTTCCCATCATCCGCATGAGCCTGAGCGAATGCCGCGCTGAGTTCCCCGTATTCGCGGGAAAGCTTAACCACCTGGCCGATGAAATCACCACCCAACGCCGCCTGCTGCACCAGCGCAAAGCCCTGCTGCGCCGCCAGGTAGCGCGTCACAATCGGATCAGCCGCGGCGCGCTCTAAATCCAGCACCATGTCAATCGCCAGGAAA
>JBKDBK010000064.1:0-27170 GCA_046315175.1 Opitutia bacterium
CGAGCGCAGCGAGTTCTCGCCCGCCGACACCGCCGTCGCCGCAGCCACCGGGAAAACCCGCCGCCTACGCCTCCTCCGCCTCCTACGCCTCCTACGCATCCTTCGTATCCTACGCCTCCTTTAGCCCCCGAGCCAACAAACCATTTCCCGCTCCCTTCTAACACCGCTAGCACCGCTAACCCCGCTATCGAGCCAACGAGCCAACGAGCTAGCGAGCTAAAGAGCCATACTCCCGAGCCCCTGTGCCCCTGTGCCGCCGTGCCCTTCCCCGCGGCGCCCTGCGCCGCCGCTCCTCTCTTTCTTGCCCTCCGCCGAGCCCACCCCCTACTTTGTCCCGTCCCCGTGCTGCGCTACCTCCTGCGACGCCTCTCGCTGATTCCCCTGACCTTCCTGGGCATCACCTTCGTCGCGTTCCTCTTCACCCGGTTCGTTCCCGGCGGCCCCATCGAGCAGGCCCTGGCCGAACGCCAGCAGGCCGCCCAAAAACGCCTCGGCATGGGCGGCGCCGGCGCCTCCGACGCCTCGGGGCCCGCCTCGCCGGAGGAAATCGACAACCTCAAGCGCCGCTACGGCTTCGACCGCCCCCTCCTCGAGGCCTACGCCATCTGGCTCGGCGCCTGGCCCGGCCCGGCCGACTGGGTCACCGTCCGCCTCAAGACCGACGGCACCGGCGAGGCCGAGCTGCCCGCCGCCACGCCCGACAACCCCAAGGCCACCCGCAAGGTCGCCCTCCGCACCGAGGGAGGCAAACCCCTCATCGTCGACTCCCCCGCGGGCTGGGTGATCGAGCCGGCGCCCCTGGCCGACGACCCCAACCCCGCCCCGCGCGTCGTCCTCTACCGCCCCGAGTTCTCCGGCATCCTCCAGCTCGACCTCGGCAAGTCGTCCGTCGACGACCGTCCGGTCTGGGACATCCTCGTCGCGCGCTTCCCCGTCTCGGCCTGGTTCGGCTTCTGGTCCATCCTCCTCGCCTACCTCGTCTCCATCCCCCTCGGCATGGCCAAGGCCATGGCGCACGGCCGGGCCTTCGACTCCGCCAGCTCCGGCGTCCTCTTCGTCCTCTACGCCATCCCCGGCTTCGTCCTCGCCGTCGCCCTCCAGCAGTGGCTCTGCTTCCACCTGGGCTGGTTCCCCCACTCGGGCTTCGAGCGCACCTGGCATTACACCGCCCTGCCGCTGGCCTGCATGTCCGTCGGCTCCTTCACCCTGATGACCCTCTTCGTGAAGAACAGCCTGCTCGACAACCTGTCGTCCGACCACGTCCGCACCGCCCGGGCCAAGGGCCTCGGCCGCTGGCGCGTCCTCCTCCTCCACGGCCTGCGCAACTCCCTCATCCCCCTCGCGGCCAACTTCGGCCAGATCATCGGCTTCTTCCTCACCGGCTCCTTCCTCATCGAGGTCACGTTCGACATCCCCGGCATGGGCCTCGTCAGCTACGACGCCCTCGTGCAGCGCAACTTCCCCGTCTTCCTCGGCATCCTCACCCTCTCCAGCCTCCTCATGCTGGTGGGCAACATCCTCTCCGACCTCTGCCTCGCCGCGGCCGACCCGCGCATCCGGTTCGACAAATCGGCATGATCGCCCTCGACCCCATCACCCGGCGCCGCCTCGCGCGCTTCCGCTCCATGCGCCGCGGCTGGTGGTCGCTGCAGATCCTCCTCGTCCTCGTCGGCCTCGCCCTCCTCGGCCCCCTCCTCGTCGGCAACCGCCCCCTCCTCCTCTCCCACGGCGGCGAGCTCCGCTTCCCCGTCCTCGCCAACCCCATCCCCGCCACCGCCATCGGGCTCGAGGGCGAGGGCGAGCCCAACTGGCGCGTCGTCCAGGCGCGCTGGAAGGCCGAGGGCTCGGCCAGCTGGCTGGTCATGCCGCCCATCCCCTTCTCCGCCACCGAGGTCTGCGAGGTCAACCTGCCCGCCGCGCGCGGCGAGGACGGCCTCTGGCGGGCCGACGGCAAGGTCGTCGCCGAGGGGCGCATCTTCAACCTGCGCGCCGACGGCTCGCGCGAGCGCAGCTGGACCGTCTCCAACGGCCGCCTGCACGGCGACGCCCGCCAGGTCCTCTCCGGCCAGGCCGTGCGCGCCAAGTTCCTCGACGGCCGCCTCGTCGGGCAGTTCCCCGCCGAGCCCGCCGCGCCGGCCGGCGCCTGGGAACCCTCGGGCGTCCTCTTCACCTACCTCCCCTCGCCCGCCGCGCCCGGGCTCGACGGCCATTGGCTCGGCACCGACGAGTCGGGGCACGACGTCCTCGCGCGCCTCTTCGGCGGCTTCCGCACCCTGCTCACCGCCGCCTGCGTCTACATCCCCGCGATGTACCTCATCGGCCTCCTGCTCGGCGCGGCCATGGGCTACTTCGGCGGCTGGTTCGACCTCCTCGGCCAGCGCCTCATCGAGGTCTGGTCCAACATCCCCTTCCTCTACGCGGTCATCCTGCTCTCGACCCTCCTCGAGCCCTCGCTCGCCGCGCTGATGATCATCCTCGTCGCCTTCTCCTGGATCGGCCTCGCCCACCAGATGCGCGCCGCCGCCTTCTCCGCCGCGTCCAAGGACTACGTCGCCGCCTCGCGCACCCTCGGCGCCGGCCACCTCCGCATCATCGTCCGCCACATCCTGCCCAACACCGTGACGGTCGCCGTGACCCTCCTCCCCTTCAGCTTCGCCGGCCTCATCGCCTCGCTCTCCGCCCTCGACTACCTCGGCTTCGGCCTGCCCCCGACCCAGCCCTCCTGGGGCGACCTCCTCCGCCAGGGCCGCGAGAACTGGACCGCCTGGTGGATCGGCATGCCGACCGTGGCCTGCATGGTCGGCCTGCTCGTCCTCGTGAACTTCGTCGGCGAGGCCGTCCGGGAGGCCTTCGACGCCCGCAAGACCGACGCATGAGACCCCTCCTCCTCGCCGCCCTCGCCCTCCTCGCCGCCGCGCCGGCCGGCGCCCGCATGCGCGCCGAGGACGTCCACCGCGACCCGCGCGCCGAGGCCTTCTACCGCGAGAACCCGGCGTTCTTCCGCTTCGCCAAGCCGGAGGACCTGCCCAGGGACCTCGAGTGGAAGGACGGCTCGGAGCAGGAGGAGTTCGCCGATCCCGCCGCCCGCCGCGGCGGCACCCACCGGCTCTTCCTCCGCGCCTCGCCGCCCGTCCTCCGCCGCGTCGGCCCCAACTCCAACAACGGCTTCCGCGGCTACGCCTACGACGCCAACGACTTCAACCTGCTCGGCGGCCACCCCAACACGCTCAAGCCCATCCCCGGCCTCGCCACCCACTGGGCGATGTCCAAGGACGGCATGACGGCCTACTTCCGCCTCGACCCCGAGGCCCGCTTCACCGACGGGCAGCCCGTCACCGCCGACGACTTCCTCTTCACCTTCTACTTCCACCGCTCGCCCTGGATCCAGGCTCCCTGGTACGCCGACTACTACACGCGCGAGTGGGGCGGCGTCACCCGGTACGACGACCACACCCTCGCCGTCCACGCCCCCCGCATGCGGCCCGACCAGCTCCTCTGGCTGGGCAGCCTCGGGCCCACCCCGCGCCACTTCTTCAGGGACCTCGGGCCCGACTTCGTCACCGCCTACGCCCAGCGCTTCCAGCCCACCACCGGGGCCTACGAGATCCGCCCCGAGAACTTCCGGCGCGACGAGTCCATCACCTTCACGCGCGTCGACTGGTGGGGTGACCGGCGCCGCTTCCACCGCCACCGCTACAACCCCGACGCGATCGAGTTCCGCATCGTGCGCGAGGCGGACAAGGCCTGGCAGATGTTCCTCCAGGGCGAGTTCGACCTCTCCCTCGCCGGCATGCCCCGCTACTGGTACGGGCTCAACGACGAGCCGTCCCACCGCCTCGGCTACGTGACCAAGGTCCAGTTCTACAACGACATCCCCCGGCCGCCCTACGGCATCTACCTCAACAGCCTGCGCCCCCCGCTCGACAACCGCGACCTGCGCGTCGGCGTCCAGCACAGCCTCGATTTCCAGCGCGTCATCGACACCTTCTACCGCGGCGACTACGGCCGGCTCGAGCAGTTCAGCGAGGGCTACGGCGAGTTCACCGACCGCTCCATCCGCGCCCGCCCCTACTCGCCCGCCCTCGCCCGCGCCGCCTTCGCCCGCGCCGGCTACGACCGGGCCGGGCCCGACGGCGTGCTCGTCGACAAGGACGGCCGCCGGCTCTCCCTCCTCCTCACCGGCGACGACTCCGACCGGCGCAAGTTCCTCGCCACCCTCGTCGAGTCCGCCCGCCGCTGCGGGCTCGAGCTCCGCACCGAGGCCCTCGAGCACACCACCATGTACCGCAAGGTCATGGAGAAGCGCCACGACATGGCCTTCTGGGCCTGGAACGCCACCGGCAAGTGGCCCGAGCTCTGGCAGTCGCACCACAGCGACAACGCCCTCGAGCGCACCCCCGACGGCCGAGCCGTGCCCAAGCGCCAGACCAACAACATCACCGGCACCGCCAACCCCGAGCTCGACCGGCTGATCGACGCCTTCCGCGCCTCGACCCGCGAGGACGAGATGCGCGACCTCACCCACCGCGCCCAGCGCCTCGTCCACGAGGAGGCGGTCTTCGTCCCCGCCTTCCGCATCCCCGGCTACCGCCTCGCCCACTGGCCCTGGATCCGCTTCCCCCGCGACTTCGACGTGCGCTCCAGCGACGAGGTCTACACCTACGGCCTCTTCTGGCTCGAGCCGGAGCGCCGCGAGCCCGAGCTCGCCGCCTTCCGCTCCGGGCAGCGCAAGGGCGAGCCCCGGACCGAGGTCCACGACCGCTGGCGCGCCGACTGAGCGGCCTCAGGCCCCCTCGCAGATCCGCGCCACCGCGGCGTCGAAGCCCGCCGGGTCGCCGAGGATCTCGACATCCAGCCGCACATAGACGAGCGGGATGGGCGGGCGGAAGCCGGACTGCAGCCGGACCGCGTCCTTCTCCGTCGTCACGATGAGGTCGACCTTCGCCCGGACCGCCCGCTCGAGGATCTCGTCGAGGTCCTCGTCGGCGAAGGCGTGGTGGTCGAGGAACCGGCGGTTGGCGACGAGCACGGCCCCGAGGTCGCGCAGGGTCGCCTCGAACCGCTCCGGGGTCGCGATGCCGGAGAAGGCCATCACCCGCTTGCCCCTCAGGTGGGCGAGCGGATGGCGGCCCGGGCCGTCGACCTCGACCAGCTCCTGCGGCCGGTGGGCGCAGGCGATGATGTCCGCCTTGGGGTTGTGGCGGCGGATCTCCGCCGCGAGCTCCGGCGGCAGGCCGTCGTCGCACTTGGTCACGAAGACGAAGGTGCCCCGGCTCAGGTTGCGCACAGGCTCGCGCAGGATGCCGCGCGGCAGGAGGCGCCGGTTGCCGAAGGGGTTGTGCCGGTCGACGAGCAGGAGGTTGACCGTGCCGCGGAGCGGCAGGTACTGCAGGCCGTCGTCGAGCAGGATGGTGTCGACCCCGAACCGCCTCAGCGCGAAGCGCCCGCCCTCGACGCGGTCGCGGTCGACCACGACGACCACCCCGGCGTCGAGCAGGTTGCGCGCCATCATGTAGGGCTCGTCGCCCGCCTCCTCCGGCCCGGCGAGGACCGCCTTGCCGTCCGAGACCACGAGGGGGTCCGGCCGCCGCCCCTGGGTCAGCCACCGCCAGAAGCGCCGGGCCATCGAGTCGGACCGCCCCTTGTAGCCGCGGGAGAGGATCGCGACCCGCCGGCCCCGCTCCGAGAGCACCCGGGCCAGGCGCATGACAACCGGCGTCTTGCCCGTCCCGCCGACCGTCAGGTTGCCGACCACGACCACCTTGCAGCCCAGGGGGGTGTCGTGGAAAAGCCGCTCGCGGTAAAGCCACAGCCGCAGGGCCACCAGCCAGCCGAAGACGACCGAGAGGGCCCGCAGGAAACCCGCGAGGAGGGCCGCCAGGGGGCCCGGCCGGCGATCATGGGCGACGTCCACGGCGAAGGCCGCCACGGCCTGCGCGAGCGCGGAAACGGGACCCCGGTGCTTGGTGGCCATCGGGACCTTTGTGCCAAACTTGTTTGACGCGGGCAAGCCTGCCGATGGATAAGACCCCTTCCCGCCATGCTCGTCGATGTGCTCAGGACCAAGCTGCTCCGCGCCGAGGTGACCGCCGCGCGCCTCGACTACGAGGGCAGCCTGGCCGTCGACAGCGAGCTGATGGACCTCGTCGGCATGCTCCCCTACGAGAAGATCCTCGTGGGCAACCTGGCCAACGGCGAGCGCTTCGAGACCTACGCCATCCCCGCCCCGGCCGGCACCCGCGAGGTCTGCCTCAACGGGGCCACCGCCCACCTCGGCAAGCCCGGCGACCTGCTCGTCGTCATGACCTTCGCCCGGATGAGCCGCGAGGAGGCCCACGGCTGGAAGCCCTCCACCGCCACCCTGGGCGGCCGCAACCGCCGGATCGTCCGCCTCGGCAACCCCGCCGGCTCCCCCGAGCTGATCGCCTCGTTCGAGACATGAGCCTCCGCCTCTACATCCCGGGCCCCGTGACGGTCTCCGAGTCCGTCCTCAAGGCCATGACCCAGCCGATGATGGGCCACCGGTCCAAGGGCTTCGTCGCCCTCTACCAGGAGATGCAGCCCAGGCTGCAGGCCCTCTTCCGCACCGCCGACCCCGTCTACCTCTCCACCAGCTCGGCCTGGGGGGTGATGGAGGGCGCCCTCCGCAACGTCTGCCGCAAGGGCGTCCTCAACTGCATGAACGGGGCGTTCTCCGACAAGTGGAACGACGTCGCCCGGCGCTGCGGCAAACCCGCCGAGGCCCTCCGCTTCGAGTGGGGCGAGGCCGTCGACCCGGCCGCCGTCCGCGCCGCCCTCGCCACCGGCAGGTTCGACTGCCTCACCCTCATCCACTCCGAGACCTCCACCGGCACCCTCTCGCCCCTGGCCGACATCATGGCGGTCGCCCGCGAGTTCCCCGACGTCGTCACCGTCGTCGACGCCGTCAGCTCCTTCTCCACCCTGCCCATCGACAAGGACCGGCTCGGGATCGACATCCTCCTGACCGGCTCCCAGAAGGCCCTCGCCCTACCCCCCGGCCTCGCCCTCCTCGCCGTCAACGAGCGCGCCCGCGAGCGCGCCAAGGCCGCCCCCGACCGCGGCTACTACTTCGACCTCCTCGAGTTCCACGAGAACCACCTCAAGGGCATGACGCCCTCCACCCCCTGCATCTCCCTCCTCTACGGCCTCCGCCAGAAGCTCCAGGAGATCGACGCCGAGGGCCACGAGGCCCGCTTCTCCCGCCACCTCCGCCTCAACGAGGCCGTCCGCGCCTGGGGCTTCGCCAAGGGCTTCGAGCTCCTGCCCCGCCGCGAGTTCGGCACCCGCGGCCTCAACTGCTTCCGCAACACCCGCGACGTCGACCTCGAGCGCCTCAACGCCACCCTCAAGTCGCGCCATTCCCTCATCATCGACGGCGGCTACGGCAAGCTCAAGGGCAAGACCTTCCGCGTCTCCAACATGGGCGACGAGACCGAAGCCTCCATCGCCACCCTCCTCGCCGCGCTCGACGACGCCCTCGCCGAGCAGGGGAAGTGACGCCCCCCTTGACACCGTGTTAGACTCGCACGCGTGAGCAAAAAATCCCCAGCCAGGAAAACCGCCCCCGCCGCCGACGGCCCGGGCAAGACCCTCGTCATCGCCGAGAAACCCTCCGTCGCCGCCGACCTCGCCAAGGTCCTCAAGGTCCCCAAGAAGGGCGAGGTCTTCGAGGACGACCGCTGGGTCATCACCTCCGCCGTCGGCCACCTCGTCGAGCTCAAGGAGCCCCACGAGATCAACCCGGAGTGGAAGGGCTGGACCCTGAAGTCCCTCCCCATCCTGCCGCCGGAGTTCGACGGCCAGCTGCGCAAGGGCATCCTTCGCTGCCGCGAGGAGCGCGGCTCCTCCGAGCGCTTCCACCTGCTCAAGAAACAGCTCCAGCGCGAGGACGTCGCCGCCGTCGTCAACGCCTGCGACGCCGGACGCGAGGGCGAGCTCATCTTCCACATGATCACCACGCTGGCCGGCTCCAAGCTGCCGGAGCGGCGCCTGTGGCTGACCAGCATGACCCCGTCGGCGATCCGCGAGTCGTTCGACCGCCTGCTCGAGCCCTCCGAGAAGGCCGGCCTCCGGGCGTCGTCCATCTGCCGGTCGCAGTCGGACTGGATGGTCGGGCTCAACATGACCCGCTGCGCGACCAAGATGCTCGGCGGCTCCAAGATCTCCAAGGAGAGCGTCCACCCCGTGGGCCGCGTCCAGACCCCGACCCTCATGCTCATCGTCCGCCGCGAGCACGAGATCCGCAACTTCGTCCCCCGCGCCTTCTGGAGGGTCGAGGCCGAGCTCCGCGTCGCCGCCGGCGCCTACCGCGGCGCCGCCCAGGTCCCCGGCGTCGAGGAGCGCAAGGAGGCCGAGCGCTTCTACGACGAGGCCCAGGCCCAGGCCGTCGCCGCCGCCGCCCGCGCCCTCGGCTCAGGCACGGTCAGCGACGAGCGCAAGCCCAAGAAGGAGAGCGCCCCGCGCCTCTTCGACCTCACCACCCTCCAGCGCGAGGCCAACCGCCGCTTCGGCTTCGCCGCCAAGACCACCCTCGGGGCCGCCCAGGCCCTCTACGAGCGCCACAAGGCCCTCACCTACCCGCGCACCGACTCCAGCCACCTGCCCGAGGACTACGTCGCCACCGCCAAGGAGGTCCTCGCCTCCCTCGGCTCCGGCCACGCCGCCGGCGCCTTCGCCCGCGAGGCCCTCGGCCAAGGCTGGGTCGACCGCGCCGGCAAGCGGGTGTTCGACAACGCCAAGGTCAGCGACCACTTCGCCATCGTCCCCACCGGCACCATCCCCGACGGCCTGAGCGACGTCGAGGCCCGCATCTACGACCTCGTCGTCCGCCGCTTCGTCGCCGTCTTCTTCCCCATGGCGGAGTTCGAGGAGACCGTCCGCACCACCCAGGTCGGCCCCCACGCCTTCCGCACCACCGGCAAGGTCCTCGTCGTCGCCGGCTGGCGCGCCGTCTGGGGCCAGGAGGCCGACGCCGAGGAGGACCGCGACAAGGAGGGCTCCGCCAACCTGCCCGCCCTCGGCCCGGCCGACGGCACCCCCGCCAAGGCCAAGGTCGACTCGGTCGACGTCCGCCAGGACGCCACCAAGCCCCCCGCCCGCTACAACGAGGCCTCGCTGCTCGGCGCCATGGAGAACGCCGGCAAGCTCGTCGACGACGAGGCCCTCGCCGAGGCCATGAAGGAACGGGGCCTCGGCACCCCCGCCACCCGCGCCGCCACCATCGAGGGCCTCCTCCGCCAGACCTACATCGAGCGCCAGGGCAAGGAGCTCGTGCCCACCGCCAAGGCCTTCAAGCTGGAGAAGTTCCTCTCGGCCAACGAGCTCCTCCTCCTCGCCGACCCCCAGCTCACCGGCGAGTGGGAGCACAAGCTGCGCGAGATGGAGCGCGGCAAGCTCAGCGCCGAGGCCTTCATGCGCGAGATCCACGCCACCGCCGCGCAGATGACGGGCCGGGTAAAGGAGAACCTCGACAAGCCGCTGATCGCGGAGGAGATCGAGGTCCTTTCGCCGGCCGGGACCAAGATGCTCCGCGACGACCGCGCCTACCGATCGGCGGAGACCGTCGTCCAAGGCAAGAAGACCGTCGCCCACGTCCTCGTCTACCGCGAGCTCGGCGGCCGAGCCCTCGCCGAGACCGAGCTGGGCGAGCTGATCAAGAAGCGCCGCATCGGCCCCTTCCACGACTTCAAGTCCCTCAAGTCCGGCCGCAACTACTCCGGCTATATCAAGCTCGAGGAGGTCAACGGCCAGCTCAAGGCCGCCCTCGACCTCCCGCCGCGCGACGGCGATCCCGACGGCGAGCCCTTCGACCCCTCCTGGCCCGTCCTCGGCGAATGCCCCGTCAGCGGCCTCCCCGTCGTCCAGACCCCGGCCGCCGGCTACCGCGTCTGCCCCGCCAAGACCCGCGAGGCCGGCGCCAAGAAGACCTTCAGCCTCAACGGCGTCATGCTCCAGTGCCCGATCAGCCCGGACGACATCCGGGACCTGCTCGGCCCCAAGGGACGCACCGCCGAGAAACGCTTCATCTCCAATCGCACCAAGCGCCCCTTCAACGCCTGGCTCGTCCCCGACAAGTCGCGCGGCTGGTGGTTCGCCTTCCCTCCCCGCAAGGCCAAGCCCGGCAAGGGCAAGCCCAAGGCGGACGAGGCGGAATAAGGCCAAAGGCAGGAAGCGAAGGATTCGGAAGGGTGAGGACAGCGTAGGCTTTGTCCTGTCTGTCCCATCCTTCCCATCCGGCTACCTGTCGCCCTTCCGGCCCCTCGGAATCCTCCTCCTCCTCCGCCTCCTTCGCATCCTTCGTATCCTACGTATCCTACGCCTCCTTTAGCCCCCGAGCCATCGAGCCATTTCCCGCTCCCTTCTAGCACCGCTAACCCCGCTAACCCCGCTATCGAGCCAACGAGCCAACGAGCTAGCGAGCTAAAGAGCCATAATCCCGTGCACTTTGGCGCAAGCCCGCGGCCCCGCCGCCGCCCCCTCCCCCTCCGCCCCCCCTCCTCCTCCTCCGCCCCCTCCGCCTCCTACGCCTCCATTAGCCAACGAGCCCCCGAGCCAACGAGCTAGCGAGCTAAAGAGCCATAATCCCGTGCCCCCGTGCACCGGCTTCTCTGTCCGTGCCCCTGTTCCCCTGTTCCCCTGATATCCTTTCCCCGCGGCGCCTTGCGCCGCCGCTCACCGCACCCACCACTCCGCCTCTTCCCAATCCTGCCGCGGGATCCGGAGCGCCGGCGGCAATCCCAGCTCGGACTCCAGCCGACGCAGGAAGCCGAGCTCGGTCGGCGAGCCGTCGCGCTGGCGCGAGAGCTCCCGCTGCCAAACCTCGCGCAGGTAGGCGTAGGCCTCGCGCGCCTGGCCCGCATCCTTGAGCAGGCGTCCCACGAAGTAGGCGCAGTACCACGGCGCCGGCGGCGTCTCGTGGGCTCGGCGGTAATAGGCGGCCGCGAGCAGCGGCTCGCCCAGTTTGGTCTCCGCCAGGTAGCCTCCCAGCACGAGCAGGGCGGAGGGACGCCGGGCCACCGGCACGCCCTCCTCGATACCCTCCAGGGCCTTGCGGGCGAACCGGCGGAAGGCGGCCTGCTGGTCGGCCTGCGACACCTTGAGGTAGCCGCCCCGGGCGCGGATCTCCCAGTGCGCCATGTCCAGCCCGACCATGTTGGCGCGGTTCTCCCAGAACGCCGTGGCGTGCGGGTCGAGCAGGCAGGCCAGGCGCAGCAGGGCCTCGCAGCCGCGGTCGCGCCGCTCCCACTTCACATACGCGCGGATCCAGGTGAGGTCGGCGAGCAGCGGGCGGAACCCGCCGAGCACGCCGAGCAACGCCCCCTGCCCCGCCGTCAGCTCAAGGTCGGCCCGCCTCAGCTCCGGCACCGCCGAGCGCGCCCGCGACCACGCCCGCTCGGCGGCCTCGCCCGCCCCGAGGGCCAGCGCAAGGACGACCAGGATGCCGGCGCGCGCGCCCATCGGTCAGATCTCCCTCCGGCGGAAGGCCAGCCAACCCAGGACAAGGAAGAGCAGCAGGTAGGCCGCCCCGGCCAACAGGAGCGCGGGCACCGTGCCCGCCTCGACCGTGCCGGGCGCGAGGACCAGCGCCTCGCCGATGTTGAAGCCCTGCAGGTTGGGGAAGAGGCGGGTCGACATCCAGAGGACGGATTTCAGCACGGCGCCGTGGTCCGGACGCTGCAGCGCCTCCTGCGCGACCCAGATCAGCTGCCCCGCCAGGACGGCCATCGCCCCGACCACCACCGTGTAAAGGAAGGTGCGGGCGAGCGCCCCGAGCATCAGCGTCATCGCCGCCACCACGCCGAGCCGCACCACCTGCAGCAGCGCATGCGCGGCGAGCCCCGGGAAACTCAGCTCAGGAGGGGCCAGGTCGAGGCGGGCGGCCCTCGCCGCGACCTCCGGCTCGCGCAACGCGAGGATCGCGCCGATCAGGGCCGCCACGGCGACCGCGAAGACCGCGAGCACCGCCCAGGCTCCGAGGAACTTGCCGAGCAGGAACTCCGCCCGGCCCACCGGCTTGGCCAGCAGCGTCAGCGCCGTGCGGTTGTCCAGCTCCGCGTACAGCAGCTGGGCGGGAAGCACGACGGCCAGGACGGAGCCCAGCAGGAGCATCACCCCGAAGCCGAGGTCGGCCAGGAACTTCAGCTCCTGGTTGCCGAAGTCGATCGCCTTGAGCGGCAGCGAGGCGAGCGTCAGCGCCAGGGCGAGCACGAGGAGGAAACCGAAGAAGCGCTGGCGCAGCGCCTCCAGGAAGGTCACGCGGGCGATGGGAAGGATGCGGGCGAACATGGAGGGGCGGCTCAGTCGCGGCTGCCGCTGACCATGCGGCGGAACAGGTCCTCGAGGGATTGGCGCGGGTGGTCGACGCCCACCACGCGGGCCCCGGCCGCGGCCAGCGCGGCCTCGGCCGCCTCGCGCGCCGCGGGGCTCAGGTTCTCGACCGTGATCTGGTGGCGGTCGCGTCGGGCGAGCACCTCGTCCAGCCGCCCCTCGAGCACCAGGCGGCCGCGATCCATGATGGCGACCCGGTCGCAGACCTCCTCGACCTGGCCGAGCAGGTGGGAGCACAGCACGACGGTCCTGCCCTCGTCGCGCATGCGGCGGATCATCCGGCCGATGGCGCCCGAGCCCACCGGGTCGACCCCCGCCGTCGGCTCGTCGAGGATGACCAGCTCCGGGTCGTGCACCACCGCCTGGGCGAGGCCGATGCGCTGGAGCATGCCCTTCGAGTACGTGCCGACGGGGCGCGCCCCGGCTTCCGTCATGTCGGCCAAGGCCAGCGCCCGCTCCACCGCCTCGCCGATCCGGCCGGCGGGCACCCCGCTCAGCTGGGCGCAGTAGCGGACCAGCTCGCGGCCGGAAAGGAAGCGGTGGAAGTAGGGCGCCTCGGGAAGGAAGCCCACGCGCGCCCGCGCGCCCGCCGAGGCCGTCGCGTCGCCCAGCAGGGTGAACGAGCCCGCGGTGGGCGCGACCAGCCCGAGGACGATCTTGAGGGTCGTGCTCTTGCCGCAGCCGTTCGGGCCGAGCAGGCCGTAGACCTGGCCGCGGGGAATGCTCAGCGTCA
The DNA here is from genome assembly GCA_046315175.1 of Opitutia bacterium. Taxonomy (GTDB): domain Bacteria; phylum Verrucomicrobiota; class Verrucomicrobiia; order Opitutales; family UBA953; genus UBA8828. The sequence goes on from JBKDBK010000064.1 coordinate 13,082, forward strand.
GGTTGTCGACCGCCCGGAGCTTCAGCCCGCGCAGGCCGACCCGGAAGTCCTTCGTCAATCCCTCGACCGTGATGGCAGGTGTCGTCGTCATGGGCGGTTCAGGTGCGAATCTCGAAGCGCGGGCAGGTGCGGAGCCCGACAAACGCCCGGGTCTCGACGCCGCGGACATGCCCCTCGAGCCGCTCGGCGATGGCGGCGAGGAAGGCCTCGTTTTCCCGCTCCGAGCCCTCGGCGTGGACCCAGACCCGCCCGTCCGGCAGGTTCTGGACGAAGCCCGTCACCTCGAAGCCCCGGGCCACCGCCAGGACCTCGGCCCGGAAGCCGACACCCTGGACCCGGCCGCTATACCAGGCATCGCAATGGGAGACATGGGTTGACATCCTCGGTGGTCCCCCGAGATTGATGGGGTTGCCGACCCCCCTTCAACCGCAAACGCCATGACCCTCCCCCTCGCAGTCCTCGACGGCCCCGTCCTCTGGCTGATCCTCGCCCTCGCCATCCTGCTCTTCGGCGGCTCCAAGCTGCCCGAGCTCGCCCGCGGCCTCGGCAAGGCCAAGCGCGAGTTCAAGAAGGCCTCCGAGGAGGTCGAGGACGAGGTCCGCTCCGCGGTCGAGGAGGATGACCGCCGCAAGGCCCGCCTCCAGCAGATCGAGGAGGAGGAGCGCGCCCGCATCCGCGCCCGCCTCGAGGCCGAGTCCCGCAAGGACGACGGCAAGCAGAACTGAGCGCCTCCCGGCGCCATGTTCACCGGCCTGGTCGAGACCACGGGCGCCGTCGTCGCCCTTGACCCCACGTCGGCCGGCGGCGTCCGCCTGACCGCCCGCTCCCCCCTCTACCGCGGCTGCGCCGTCGGCGACAGCGTCGCCCACAACGGCTGCTGCCTGACCGTCGCCGCGCTCGAGGGCGACACCGCCGCCTTCGACCTCCTCGCCGAGACCCTCCGCTGCACCAACCTCGGCGACCTCCGCCCCGGCCACGCCGTCAACCTCGAGCGCAGCCTCCTCCCCACCACCCGCCTGGGCGGGCACTTCGTCACGGGTCACGTCGACACCACCGGCCTCGTCCGCCGGCTCGAGCCCCGCGGCGCCGACCGCCTCCTCGAGATCGAGGCCCCGGCCGACTTCCTCCGCCTCGTCGTCCCCAAGGGCTGCGTCGCCGTCGACGGCATCTCCCTCACCGTCGGCGAGGTCTCCCCCTCCGGCTTCGTCCTCTGGATCATCCCCCACACGCTCGCCGCCACCAACCTCGGCGCCCGGCGCCCCGGGGACCGGGTCAACCTCGAGTCCGACCTCCTCGCCAAGTACGCCGCCAAGCTGCTCGGGCGCTGAGGCCCTCACCCCGACCCAAATCAGTTGAAAAAACGGGGCGGGCCGCCACCGTGTCGGGATGCTCGAGTCCGCCCGCAAGCCCGACTGGCTCCGCGCCCGCCTTCCCAACGGGCCGGACTACCTCGAGACGCGCCGCAACGTCGACGAGCACAAGCTCCACACCGTCTGCCAGTCCGCCCAGTGCCCCAACCTCGGCGAGTGCTGGTCGCGGGGCACCGCCACGGTGATGATCCTCGGCAACGTCTGCACCCGCTCCTGCACCTTCTGCGCCGTCCAGACCGGCCGCCCGACCGAGCTCGACCTCGGCGAGCCCGCCCGCGTGGCCGAGTCCATCGCCCGGATGAAGCTCCGGCACGTCGTCATCACCTCCGTCGCCCGCGACGACCTGCGCGACGGCGGGGCCTCCGTCTGGGCCGCCACCGTCCGGGCCACCCGCAACCGCAACCCGCAGACGACCATCGAGGTCCTCCCCGCCGACTTCCGCGGGGAGCAGCAACACCTCGACACCCTGCTCGACGCCCGGCCCGACATCCTCAACCACAACCTCGAGACGGTCGAGCGCCTCCAGCGCCCCATCCGCAAGACCGCCCGCTACGACCGCTCCTTCTGGGTCCTCCGCCACGCCAAGTCCCGCGGCTTCGTGACCAAGACCGGCGTCATGCTCGGCATCGGCGAGCGCGAGGAGGAGGTCGACCAGCTGCTGCGCGACATCGCCGCGGCCGACGTCGACATCCTCACCCTCGGCCAGTACCTCCAGCCCTCCAAGGACCACGCCCCCATCGACCGCTGGGTGCACCCCGACGAGTTCGCCCGCTGGAAGGCCCGCGCCCTCGAGGTCGGCATCCGCCACGTCGAGTCCGGCCCCCTCGTCCGCTCCTCCTACAAGGCCGACGAGCAGGCGGTGAGGTTCGACCTCCTCGCCCGCCGGCGCAACGCCTGAGCCCGTGGAGGGCTCGCCCCCCATCGACTTCCGCGGGGAGCTGAACGAGGAGCAGCTCGCCGCCGTCACCGCGCCCCGCGGGCCCGCCCTCGTCCTTGCCGGCGCCGGCTCGGGCAAGACCCGCACCCTCACCTACCGCGTCGCCTGGCTCCTCAGCCAGGGGGCGAGGCCGTGGGACATCCTCCTGCTCACCTTCACCAACAAGGCCGCCCGCGAGATGCTCGAGCGCGTCGAGCACCTCACCGGCGTCCCCCGCGGCCAGTTCTGGGGCGGCACCTTCCACGGCATCGGCCTGCGCATCCTCCGCCGCCACGCCGAGGCCGCCGGCCGCCGGCCCGACCTCACCGTGCTCGACGCCAAGGAAGCCGACCAGCTGATGACCGAGGTCATCCAGCGCCGCGACGCCGCCTTCATCAAGGACAAGACCAACCCCAAGGCCCCCGTCATCCTCGACGCCGTCTCGCACGCCCGCAACACCCTGCGCCCCCTCGCCGAGGTCGCCGAGGAGCGCCTCTCCTGGATGCGCGGCGGCACCGAGAAGGTCCTCGGCTTCGCCGCCGACTACGCCGAGGCCAAGGCCGAGCGCAACGTCTGCGACTTCGACGACCTCCTCGAGCTCTGGCTCCGCATCCTCGAGCGCGACCCCGCCGCCATCGAGCACTACCGCCGCCGGTTCGCCCACATCCTCGTCGACGAGTTCCAGGACACCAACCGCCTCCAGGCCCGCATCCTCGACCTCCTCGCGTCCGAGCACCAGATCATGGCCGTGGGCGACGACGCCCAGTGCATCTACACCTGGCGCGGGGCCGACTGGGAAAACGTCGTCGGCTTCCCCGACCGCCACCCCGGCACCGCCCGCCACCGCAACCAGACCCACTACCGCTCGACCCCCCAGATCCTCGCCTTCGCCAACGAGATCCTCCGCCACCGGCCCACCCGGCCCGGCTTCGAGCGCGAGCTCCGCGCCGTGCGCCCCGACGGCCCCGCGCCCACCGCCTGGCGCGTCTCCGACACCGGGCAGCAGGCCAAGCTTGTCGGCCGCCGCATCGCCCTGCTCCACCAGGCAGGCACGCCCCTGCGCGACATCCACGTCCTCTACCGGGCCCACTTCCAGTCCGTCGAGCTCCAGATGGAGCTCAACGCCCTCGGCATCCCCTTCGTCATCACCAGCGGCCACAAGTTCTTCGACCTCGCCCACGTCAAGGACCTCCTCGCCCACCTCCGCGTCGTCCAGAACCCGACCGACACCGTCGCCTGGAACCGCCTCCTCTGCCTCCTGCCCAAGGTCGGGCCCGTCTCCGCCGCCAAGATCCTCGCCGCCGCGCAGGCCGCCGCCGCCACCGGCCGCCACCCCGTCCGATGCCTCCGCGACCCCGCCGTCGCCGCCAAGGTCGGCGCCGCCGCCAAGGACGACTTCACCGACCTCGCCCTCACCCTCGAGGACGTCCTCGAGGGCACCGAGGCCGCGCGCGGCGCGCCGCCCCCGCCCGCCGGCCCCCCGAGCGAGGGCGACCTCTTCCAACCCAAGGCCGGCGGCGGCCAGCGCGTCGCCCGCACCCCCGCCGAGTCCGTCCGCCTCGCCATCGAGGGCTGGTACGGCGCCCACCTCCGCACCCTCTTCCCCGACTGGCGCGAGCGCGAGGACGACCTCCAAGGCCTCGTCGGCTTCGCCTCCCGCTTCGAGGACCTCGGCGAGATGGTCGCCCAGGTCGCCCTGCTCAACGGCGAGACCTCCGACAAGTCGCCCGAGCCCGAGGAGGACACCCTCCGCCTCACCACCATCCACCAGTCGAAGGGCCTCGAGTTCCCCGTCGTCATGGTCATCGGCGTCGCCGAGGGCCTCCTCCCCCTCCAGCGCGCCGTCGACGACGGCGACATCGAGGAGGAGCGCCGGCTGTTCTACGTCGCCTGCACCCGGGCCATGGACCAGCTTCACCTCTTCTGCCCCCGCTTCAGCACGATGGGGGAAGGCTACCGGCCCCTCGGCCCCTCGCCCTTCCTCGACGAGATGGACCCCTCCGTCTACGAGGTCGCCGACTACACCTCCCGCCGCCTCTGAGGCCCCGCGAGGGTCATAGGCCATTGGACGCTTGCCAAGCCGAGCCGCCGAGGGCTTATTTCCCGCTGATTTTCCCATGAAAAAGGTGCTCGTTGCCGACAAAATCAGCCCCTCCGGGGTCGCGCTCCTGCGCGCCCAGCCGGGCTACGAGGTCGTCGAGGCCTACGGCTCCTCCCCCGAGAAGCTCCTCGAGCTCGTCCGCGACGTCCACGCCATCCTCGTCCGGTCCGAGTCCCAGGTCACCCGCGAGGTCCTCGCCGCCGCCCCCAGCCTCGTCTGCGTCGGCCGCGCCGGGGTCGGGGTCGACAACATCGACGTCGACGCCGCCACCGAGCGCGGGGTCATCGTGATGAACACCCCCTCGGGCAACACCATCGCCACCGCCGAGCTCACCTTCTCCCACCTCCTCAGCCTCGCCCGCCCCGTGCCCGAGGCCGTCCAGTCCATGCGCGAGGGCAAGTGGGACCGCAAGACCCTCGCCGGCACCGAGCTCTTCGGGAAGAACCTCGCCATCCTCGGCCTCGGCCGCATCGGCGCCGAGGTCGCCAAGCGCGCCCTCGCCTTCGGCATGAAGGTGCTCGCCTACGACCCCTACCTCACCGAGGCCCGCGCCAAGGCCCTCGGCGTCCAGATCTCCACCCTCGACGAGGCCTTCGCCGGCGCCGACTACCTCACCGTCCACATGCCCCTCACGCCCGAGACCGAGGGCCTCGTCGGCAAGGCCGCCTTCGCGCGGATGCGCAAGGGCGTGAAGATCGTCAACTGCGCGCGCGGCGGCATCGTCGACGAGGCCGCCCTCTCCGAGGCCCTCGCCTCCGGCCAGTGCGGCGGCTGCGGGTTCGACGTCTTCACCGAGGAGCCCCTGCCCAAGGAGCACCCCCTGCGCGCCCTGCCCCGCGCCCACCTCTCGCCCCACCTCGGCGCCTCCACCGCCGAGGCCCAGGAGAACGTCGGCCTCGAGGTCGCCGAGGCCTGCATCACCGTCCTTGCCGGCGGCTTCCCCGGCAACGCGGTCAACCTCCCCGCGGTCGACAGCCAGACCCTCGCCGCCATGCGCCCCTTCCTCGCCCTCGGCGAGAAGCTCGGCAGCCTCGTCCGCCAGCTCGCCTCGCCCGGGCGCGTCGAGTCCATCCGCCTCACCGCCTTCGGCGCCGGCTCCGAGTCGGGGGCCAACGCCCTCGCCCGCGCCGTCCAGCGCGGCTACCTCCGCGGCGTCTCCGAGGGCGTCAACGACGTCAACGCGCCCGGCAAGCTCAAGGCCCTCGGCGTCGAGTTCTCCTCCGTCCGCTCCTCGGCCGAGGCCGACTACAAGGAGCTCATCCTCGTCGAGGCCGCCCTCGCCGGCGGCGCCGCCGCCTCCGCCGCGGGCACCGTCCTCGGCAAGGCCCAGTCCCTGCGCATCGTCGCCGTCAACGGCCGCACCCTCGAGTTCGTCCCCGAGGGCAAGCTCCTCCTCATCGAGAACCGCGACCAGCCCGGCATCATCGGCGCCCTCGGCACCCTCCTCGCCAAGGACAAGGTCAACATCGCCAACATGGCGCTGAGCCGCACCGGCGGCGCCAACGCCCTCGCCGTCTACCAGCTCGACACCGCCCCGGGCGCCGCCGCCCTCGACGAGATCCGCCGCAACCCGGCCATCGTCAGCGCGCGTTTGCTCGAGGCCTGACCGGATGGAGACGCCCGCGGCCATCGCCCTCGGCGCCAGCGCCCTGCTCGGCTACCTCATCGGGTCGGTCAACGTCGCCGTGATCGTCGCCCGCCGCCACGGGGTCGACATCCTGACGGCCGGCTCCGGCAACCCCGGCGCCACCAACGTCAAGCGCGTCCTCGGCAAGGGCCCCGGCAACCTCGTCTTCGCCCTCGACGCCCTCAAGGGCGCCGCCGGCGCCGCGCTCGGCTACGCCGTCGCCTACGCCCTCTATCTCCTGCCCCTCTTCCGGAAGCTGGGCGAGGCCGAGAGCGCCAGCCAAGGACCGACGGCCCCCGGAATCGCCGGCAAGACCCTGCTGCAGCAGCTTCAGGAACTCGAGACAAGCATCCTCAGCCCCGGCAAGTACGCCGACCTCGACCTCGTCTTCGCCATCACGGCCGCCGGCTTCGTCGGCGTGCTGCTCGGCCACTGCTTCTCCTGCTTCCTCGGGTTCAGGGGCGGGAAGGGCGTCGCCTCCACCATCGGCGGGCTGCTCGTGCTCCTGCCGATCCCGATCCTCATCGGGGCGGCCATCTGGGGCCTGGTCTTCGCGCTCACGCGCTACGTCTCCCTCGCGTCGATCGCCCTCGGCGTCTCCCTCCCCCTCTCCTGCTGGCTCCTGCCGCTCGCGACACCCCTGAGGTTCGGCCCGGCCGAGTTTTGGTTCGCCGCCGCCCTCGCCGCGTTCAATGTCTGGACGCATCGCTCCAACCTCGGACGCCTCCTCGCGGGCACCGAGAACCGCTTCGGCCGCAAGGCCTGACCCCACGATGACACCCCGCACCACCATCGGCGTCGCCCTCCTCGGTCTGGGCACGGTCGGCCAGGGCGTCTGGAAGCACCTCACCGACCAGAAGGCCGCCCTCGAGGCCCGCCTCGGGGTGCGCATCGACCTCCGCGGGGTCGCCGTCCGCCGCCGCGCCCGCGCCCGCGCCGTCCGCGTCCCCGCCCGCCTCCTCACCACCGACGCGCGCCGCCTGGTCGACGACCCCAAGGTCGGCATCGTCATCGAGCTCATCGGCGGCACCGGCGCCGCCCGCGCCCTCGTCCTCCGCGCCCTCCGCGCCGGCAAGACCGTCATCACCGCCAACAAGGCCCTGCTCTGCGAGCACGGCCCCGAGGTGCTCGCCGCGGCCAAGGCCGGCGGCGCCCGCCTCTTCCTCGAGGGCTCGGTCGGCGGCGGCATCCCCATCGTCAAGACCCTGCGCGAGGGCCTCGTCGCCAACCGCTTCGACCTCATCGTCGGCATCGTCAACGGCACCTCCAACTACATCCTCACCCGCATGGGCGAGGCGGGCCTCAGCTTCGAGGCCGCCCTGGCCGAGGCCCGCGCCAAGGGCTACGCCGAGGCCGACCCCTCGCTCGACGTCGACGGCGTCGACGCCTGGCACAAGGCCTCCATCCTCGGCTTCCTCGCCCACGGCAAGTGGGCGCCGCGCCGCCGCGCCCTCGTCGAGGGCATCCGCAACGTCAGCGCGGCCGACATCGGCTTCGCGCGCAAGTTCGGCTACACCCTGAAGCACCTCGCCGTCGTCCGGCGCGACCTCCGCGCCGGCTGGATGTCGGTCGGCGTCTACCCCGCCCTCGTCCCCTCCGACGACATCCTCGCCAAGGTCTCCGGGGTCAACAACGGCATCACCCTCCGCGGCGACGTCGTCGGCGTCACCACCCTCGCCGGCCCCGGCGCCGGCGCCGACGCCACCGCCTCCGCCGTCCTCGGCGACCTCGCCGACGCCCTCCTCGAGGCCCGCGGCGGCGCCCGGCCCGGCGCCGACCTCCACGCCCTCGCCAAGGCCGGCCGCTCCGTCCCCATGGCGCCCGAGGAGGCCATCGTCTCGCCCTTCTACCTCCGCCTCACCCTGCGCGACGCCCACGGCGTGCTCGCCGGCATCTACCGCATCTTCGCCCGCCACAAGGTCTCCATCGCCCGGGTCGTCCAGTACGAGCACGCCGGCACGGGCACCGGCACCCTCACCCTCTCCACCTACCCCGGCAACGAGCGCGACATGGCCCGCGTCGTCGCCGACCTCGGGCGGCTCCGCACCGTGCTCGAGCCCCCCACCCTCCTCCGCATCTTCGCGCCCTGAGCCCGATGGCCCTGATCGTCCAGAAGTACGGCGGCACCTCGGTCGGCAACGTCGAGCGCATCAAGAACGTCGCCGCCAAGGTCAAGGCCCAGTGGTCGCAGGGCCACCGCGTCGTCGTCGTCGTCTCCGCCCGCAGCGGCGTGACCAACGAGCTCGTCGCCCGCGCCAAGGCCCTCTCCCACCTGCCCGAGGAGCGCGAGATGGACGTCCTCCTCGCCACCGGCGAGCAGGAGACCATCGCCCTCACCGTCATGGCCCTCCACGCCATCGGCGTGCCCGCCGTCTCCCGCACCGGCATCCAGGCCGGCATCGTCACCGACGGCCGCCACACCCGCGCCCGCATCATCCGCATCAGCGGGGGCGACATCCCCGCGCGCCTCGACGAGGGCAAGGTCGTCGTCGTGGCCGGCTTCCAGGGCGCGACCGAGTCCGGCGAGGTCACCACCCTCGGCCGCGGCGGCTCCGACCTCACCGCCATCGCCGTCGCCGCCTCCATCAAGGCCGACCTCTGCCAGATCTACACCGACGTCGACGGCGTCTACACCGCCGACCCCCGCGTCGTCCTCGACGCCCGCAAGCTCCCCGCGCTCTCCCACGAGGAGATGCTCGAGCTCGCCTCCAGCGGCTCCAAGGTCATGCAGTCGCGCTCCGTCGAGTTCGCCCAGAAGCACAACGTGACCTTCGAGGTCCGCTCCTCCTTCAACGACAACCCCGGCACCCTCATCAAATCCATGGACAAGACACTGGAGGACGCCGCCGTCGCCGGCGTCGCGCTCGACCGCTCGCAGACCCGCGTCACCGTGGGCGACCTGCCCGACCGCCCCGAGGCCGTCGCCGCCCTCTTCGAGGACCTCGGCGACGCCGGCCTCAGCGTCGACATGATCATCAAGAACCTCGGCAAGGACGGGAAGGCCAACCTCACCTTCTCCATCAACACCGACGCCTTCGCCACCGCCGAGAAGGTCATCGCCCAGACCCTCCGCAAGCTCGGCTCCGGCACCGTCCGCTCCGCCGGCGAGGTCGCCAAGCTCTCCGTCGTCGGCGTCGGCATGATCTCCCACTCCGGCGTCGCCGCCACCCTCTTCAAGGCCCTCGCCTCCGTCGGCGTCAACAGCGACCTCATCACCACCTCCGAGATCAAGATCTCCGTCGCCCTCGACCCCGCCAAGGCCGACGAGGCCGTCCGCGCCGTCCACGCCGCCTTCAAGCTGGGCAAGGGAACCTAAGCAAGAGGGATACGAAGGAGTCGAAGGATGCGGAGGAGGCGGAGGGTGATCCCGCCTGTTCCGACATCGCAACCGGCGGGAATCGGGCAGCAAGGGTCCTAGCCCCGGCAGCTTCCCCATGCCCCCTCGCGCGCCTCATATCCCAAGCCCCCTCCGCCTCCTTCCTTTCCTCCGCTCCCTTCGCCTACTCCGCCTCCTTGTCTTCCCTCGCTTCCTTCCTGCGCGAGCCCCTCTTCGCTTGCCCGCGTTCGCCGCCCCCCTCATCGTTCGGGCGATGCCACGGCTCCTCCCGGCCCTCTGCCTGGCCCTCGCCGCCCTGGCGGGAGCCCAGGAGCTTCGCGTCCCGGTGCTGGGCGAGGCACCCTCCGTGCCGGCCTCGCAAGGCCCCCAGGGCCGGCCCCTCCTCGTCCTGGCGGAGGAAACGCTCGCCGCCGGCCTCGCCTCAACCTCCGTCGAGCTCCACCACCGGGTCCTCGCGCTCCCCGACCTGTCGCCGGCCGAAAGGGAACGCGCGAGCCTCGGCCTAGCCCTTGCCCTGCTGGAGCGCAACCGACCCGCCGAGGCGCTGGTCGCCCTCGCCTCCGCCCCTCCCTCGCCCCGGCGCGCGCTCCGGGAAGCGCTGGCGGCGCTCCTGCGCAACGACCGCGAGGCGGCCAAGCGCTCGCTGGAAGGACTGGTCCCCTCCAGCCTTCCCCCGCAGGAACGGCCCTGGGCGATCCTCGCCCTGACCGTCGCCAACCTGCGCGCGGACCAACCCGGAACGCCGCCCGGCCTTGCCGAGGCCGCCGCCGCCGCGGCCTCCCCGGGCCAGCGCCTCCGCATCGAGCTTCTCGGCAAGCGAGCCGTGCTCCTCCACGGCGAGGCGGACCGCGCGACGCTCGCCGAGCTCGCCCGGCGCGCCAAGGAGACCCGCGGGAGCGACGAGGGCCAGGGCTTCGCGCGGCTCCACGCCGCCGCCCTCGCCCGCGCCGGCAAGGTCGACGACGCCGTCGAGGCGCTCGACGCGACCGCGGAGGACTCGCCGGCCTTCCGGGCCGAGGCCGACCTCGTCGCCGGCCTGCTCATCGGCCCGCGCGAGGCCGAGGGGCTCGCGCGGCTTCGCGCCGCGGCCGGCCGCGCCGAGGCGCGCAACGCGATTCGCGCCCAGGCCGGGGCGGCCCTCGCCGACGCCATCGGCGAGACGCCGCCCGACCGGGTCGTCCAGGTCGCCAACGCCGCCTACGCCTTCCTGAGCGACGCCACCACCGGCTGCCCCCGCAACCCCGGCCTGACCGACACCATCCACCTCGCCCGCGCCCGCGTCATGCTCGCGGGCGGCAACCGCGAGCTCGCCCGCGCCGCCGCCGAGGACCTCCTGCGCGAGACACCCGGAAGCCCCCTGGCCGCCGAGGCCGTCCGCATCCTCGCCTTCATCGCCTGGGGCGACGGCGCCTACCGCCTCGCCGCCACCCACCTCGACCGCCTCGCCGCCATGACGCCCGAGGCCGAGCGCGAGTCCATCCGGGCCGCCTCGGCCGACTGCCTCTTCCTCGCCGGCGACCACGCCCTGGCCGAGCGCGCCTACGCCGCCCTCCAGGCCTCCGCCCGCGCCTCCGACCTCCGCGACGCCGCCTTCCACCAGGCCGTGCTCTGCTCCCTCCGGCTCGACAAGGGCGTCGAGGCCGCCGCCGCCCGCATCGAGGCCGCCGCCAAGGCGGGCGACATCACCCGGCGCCGGATCCTCATCGGCGCCTGGAACACCGCCGACGCCGCCCGCCGACTCGGCGGCGCCGACCTCTTCTCCCGCACCCTCGGCCGCCTCGCCCACGTCACCCAGGACGCGCCCACCGAGTTCGCCCTGCGCTTCGCCTGGCTCCGCGCCCTCGCCGCCCTCGCCAACGGCGACCGCACGACCGCCGCCCTCCACGCCGACCAGGTCGCCAAGGCCCTCGCCGACCTGCCGGCCGACGCGCCCGCCGAGCTCCGCGCCGCCGCGCCCGAGCTCGCGGCCCACGCCGCGCTTCTCCGGGCGCGCATCGGCGCCGACACCTCGGCCGGCCTCGGCATCAAGGCGCTCGCCGACCTCCGGGCCAGGTTCGGCAAGGTCTCCGCCTCGGCCGCGGCCTATCTTGTCGAGGGTCGCCTCCTCGCCGCCGAGGGGCGCCACCGCGAGGCCCAGTCCCGCTTCGAGCAGCTGGCCGCCGACTTCGCCGACGACGCCGGGCTGGCCGAGTTCGCCGCCCTCGGGCTGCACGAGGCCGCCGAGCAGGCCGTCATCCTCGCCGACGCCGAGGGTCCCGACCGGCTGGCCGACGCCGCCCGCCTCTACGCCGCCTTCCTCCAGCGCCACCCCTCCCATCCCCTCGCCTTCCGGGCCCATCTCCGGCTCGCCGAGGTCTACCGCAGGCTGGGCGACTTCGACTCCGCGCTCCGCGCCCTCGACGACGTCGCCCGCCTCTTCCCCCAGCACCCCAGCCGCGCCCTCGCCGACCTCGCCAGGGCCGACTGCCTGATGGGCCTCGCCTCCCTCCGCCGCTCGCCCAACGGAGGCCCCGACCGCACCCGCATCAACCGGGCCGTCGCGGCCTATGAGCGCGCCGTCGCCTCCCACGCCGACCAAGCCGATGTCCTCGCCGAGGCCCGCCACAAGCTCGCCCAAGCCCTCCTCGACCGCTCGCGCGGCGAGGGCCTGGCCGACGCCGAGGCCACCCGCCGCGAGGCCAGGCAGATCCTCGCCGCCGAGGCCGCCGATCTCCTCCGGGGCTCGCGCGAGACCCTCGGCGTCGGCGGCCGCATCTGGGTCGCGCGCTCCCTCCTCCTCCTCGGCGAGCAATGCCAGGCCGAGGGCGACACCGAGGAGGCCCGCGCCGCCTTCCGGCTTCTCCGCGACCTCAACGCCGGTCTGCCCGAGGGCGGCTCCCGCCTGCCCGGCAAGGCCGCCGCGGAAAGCAAACTTGCGGAACTCGGCGAGGCCACGTCCAATCCCCCCAGCCGATGACTCCCGCCACGGACTTCTCCCTGCTCGCCGACGGCGGCGCCTTCGCCTGGCTCATCCTCGTCACCGCGGCCCTCGCCGCCCTCTTCATGGTCGAGCGCGCCCTCTTCCTCCACCGCGGACACGTGCGGTCGGCCGACTTCATCGAGGGCGTCCGCAACAACCTCCGCGCCGGCCGCGCCGTCGAGGCCCTCGCCGCCTGCGAGGACTCGCCCGGCCCCGTGCCCCGCGTCGTCAAGGCCGCCCTCCTGCGCATCCCCGCGGGCGAGGACGCCATGCGGGCCGCCGCCACCGAGGCCGCCCTCCTCGAGCTGCCCGTGCTTGAGCGACGCCTCGGCACCCTCGCCGCCCTCGGCCAGCTCGCGCCCCTCCTCGGCCTCGCCGGGGCCGCCGTCGCCGGATTCGACATCGCCGGCGCCCTCCGCGACGGCAGCCTCTACGGCGCCCCCGACGCCCTCCTCCTCGAGGCCCAGTCGGCCCTCGCCACCGCCGCCCTCGGGCTCGCCGTCGCCGCCGTCTGCGGCGTCGGGCACCACTTCCTCTCCGGACGTGTCCGCGCCATCGCCACCGAGATGGAGATCGCCGCCTGGAGCCTCATCACCTTCGTCCGGCACGAGCTCCCCGAGGAGCAGGCCGCCGAGCGCATGCGCGCCCAGCGATGAGGACCCCCCTCGGCATCCTCGAGCGCGTGCCCGTCGGCTCACCCCGGCTCGCCGCCACCCCGGTCCTGCTCGGCCTCGCCTGCCTCGCCCTCGCCGGCCTGATCGCCTCGCCGCTCGCCCACTACCGCGGCGTCTACCTCTCCCTCGACGGCTCGCCCGCCACCGTTCCCGAGGTGCCGTCGTCCAACCGGGCCGACCTCGCGCGCGTCGGCGCCGTCGCCACCCTCGTCTCGGCCCGGGGCGCGGGCACCTACCTGCTCGAGGGCCGCATCGTCGAGGGCAAGGACGCCCTCGCCGTCGAGCTCCGCCGCATCGCCGCCAACCCGGCCCGCCGCGGCCGCCCCCTGCTCGTCCGCGCCGACCGCTCCCAGACCCTGCAGGGCCTGGCCGACCTGGCCGACGCCGCCCGCGCGGCCGGCTTCCCCGGCATCCTCCTCGCCACCGAGACCCCTTGAGCATGTCCAACCCGGCGCCGCAGCCCTCCCGAGTCCCCGCCCACGTCGGGATCATCATGGACGGCAACGGCCGCTGGGCCAAGGCCCGCGGGCTCCCCCGGCTGGAGGGCCATCGGCGCGGGGCCGAGCGCCTCATCGAGGTGGTCGACGCCGCCATCGACCACGGCGTCCGCTGCCTCACCCTCTACGCCTTCTCCGCCGAGAACTGGCGCCGACCCGCCGAGGAGGTCGGCGGCCTCTTCAAGCTCGGCGAGTGGGTCCTCCGCCTCCACCTCAGCCGCCTGTCCAAGCGCCGCGTGCGCTTCCGGACCATCGGCGACCTCACCGCGATGCCGGAGTTCATCCGCATCCCCATCGAGGAGGCCGTCGCCTCGAGCCGCGACAACGCCGACTTCGACCTCGTCATCGCCCTCAACTATGGCTCGCGCCAGGAGGTGACCCGAGCCGCGCGCTCCCTCGCGGCCGACGCCGCCGCCGGCCGCCTCGACCCCGCCGCCATCGACTGGGGAACCCTCGCCTCGCGACTCGAGACCGCCGGCCTGCCCGACCCCGACCTCATCATCCGCACCTCGGGGGAATGCCGGCTGAGCAACTTCCTCCTCCTCCAGGCGGCCTACGCCGAGATCGTCATCACGCCCACCTACTGGCCCGACTTCGGGGCCGAGGCC
>JBKDBK010000065.1:0-15828 GCA_046315175.1 Opitutia bacterium
AAGCCTCCTCGCCGTCGCCGGACTGTTCGCCGGCGCGACGTGGCTGGCCTTGGGCGGCAGGCGGACCGAGGCCCCGCTCGCCGAGCCGGCCAGCCCGGTCGCGGCGCGAGGCGCCCCTGGAGCGGCGACAAGGCCGTCCGCACCCAAGCCTGGCGACGCCAAGCCGCGCGACCTGGGCGCGGTCATCGCGCGCGCCTCGAGGCCGGATGCCGACCCGGTCACGCTGCTGGCCGCGGCCCTCGTGACAAGGGACGAGGCGTGGCTGCGGCGGGCCGCCGAGCTCAACCCTGGCGACCCGGATGTGCTGATCGCCCTGGTGCGCGCGGCCAGGACGCCGGAGGAGCGGGCGGCCGCGCTGGCGGCGTTCCGAGCAGCGGACCCGGACAACGCGATGGGCTATTACCTGACGGCAGCCGACGCCGCAAAGGCGGGCGACCCGACGGCGGCCGCGGCGGCCTTGGTCGACGCGTCAACGGCGGAGGAGCTCCGCCGGGGCGAGGTGCGGCTGCTCCTGGAGACCGACGCGCTGCTGCGGGAGGCGGGCGCGGGTGACCTGGAGGCGCATATCATCGCAGTCGGGCTGGTGCCGGCTTGGTCGGGCGCGGAGCTGTTGAGGCTCGGCAAGGGGTTGGGCGACCTGCAACGGATCTTCGTCGAGCTCGGCGACTGGGACGAGGCGGACTTCCTGCTCGAGCAGACGCTGAGGCTGGGCGGGAGCCTGCGCCAGGGCGGGCTGCTGCTGGACAACCTCGGCGGCGCGCACATGGAAACCGGCCTGCTCAGCGCGCTGGATCCGGAAACGGTGATCGCCTGGGACGGCGAGCGGGCAGGCGAGCGGCTGGCCGACCTGGAGAAGGAACGCGCCGAGATCGCGGGGCTGGCCGGGGACACCGAACGGCTGATGGGGCGGTTCCAAGGCCTCGACGCGGCGGGCTGGGCGGAATACCGCCGACGCCTCGCCGGCGAAGGCGAGCGGGCGGCGCTGCGCTGGCTGCTGGACCGCTGAGCCGGCCCAGGCTCAGTAGCGGTAGTTGTCGGGCTTGAACGGGCCCTCGGGCTTGACGCCGATGTAGTCGGCCTGGGCCTTGGTGAGCTGGGTCAGCTTGGCGCCGATCTTGGCGAGGTGAAGCCGGGCGACCTCCTCGTCGAGATGCTTGGGAAGGACGACGACGCCGGGCTTGGCGGCGGCGCGGGTCTCCCAGAGGTGGAGCTGGGCGAGGGTCTGGTTGGAGAAGGAGGTGGACATGACGTAGCTCGGGTGGCCGGTGGCGCAGCCGAGGTTGACGAGGCGGCCCTCGGCGAGGACGTAGAGCTGGCGGCCGTCCTTGAGCGTGTAGCGGTCGACCTGGGGCTTGATGGTGTCCTTGCGCACGCCCTTGGCGGCGTTGAGGCGGACGACCTGGATCTCGTTGTCGAAGTGGCCGATGTTGCAGACGATGGCCTGGTCCTTCATCGCGAGCAGGTGCTCGAGGGTGAGGATGTCGCGGTTGCCGGTGGCGGTGACGTAGATGTCGGCGACGGGGAGGGCGTCCTCGACGGTGACGACGCGGTAGCCCTCCATGGCGGCCTGCAGGGCGCAGATGGGGTCGACCTCGGCGATCATGACGGTGCAGCCGAGGCCGCGGAGGGACTGGGCGGAGCCCTTGCCGACGTCGCCGTAGCCGATGACGAGGGCGACCTTGCCCGCGATCATGACGTCGGTCGCGCGCTTGATGCCGTCGACCAGCGACTCGCGGCAGCCGTAGAGGTTGTCGAACTTGGACTTGGTGGCGGTGTCGTTGACATTGACCGCGGGCACGAGGAGGGAGCCTTCCTCGAGCATGCGGTAGAGGCGCTTGACGCCGGTGGTGGTCTCCTCGGAGACGCCCTTCCAGTCCTTGACCACCCTGTGCCAGTGGCCGGGGTGCGACTTGGCGACGCGCTTGAGGAGGTCCTTGACGACCTGCTCCTCCTCAGAGTCGGCCTTGCCGTTGACCCACTTGGAGCCGTTCTCGAGCTCATAGCCCTTGTGGATGAGCAGGGTGGCGTCGCCCCCGTCGTCGACAATGAGCTGGGGCCCCTTGCCGTCGGGCCAGGTCAGGGCGCGCCAGGTGCACTCCCAGTACTCCTCGAGGGTCTCGCCCTTCCAGGCGAAGACGGGAATGCCGGCCTTGGCGATGGCGGCGGCGGCGTGGTCCTGGGTGGAGAAGATGTTGCAGGAGGCCCAGCGGACATCGGCGCCGAGCGCGGCGAGCGTCTCGATGAGGACGGCCGTCTGGATGGTCATGTGCAGCGAGCCGCTGACGCGGACACCCTTGAGGGGCTTGCGCTTGGCGTGCTTGGCGCGGAGGGCCATCAGGCCGGGCATCTCGTGCTCGGCGACCTGGATTTCCTTGCGACCCCACTCGGCGAGGGCGAGGTCGGCGACCTTGAAATCAGGCTGGGCGAGGCGCTTGGCGCCGGTGGGTTTTTCGGAGTACATAAGTGGGAGGGAAGGGGGCGAGGGATTCGGGGGGATGCGGAGGGCAGGAGGGGGGAATGGGGAATCGGAATGGGGCGGGTTGGACTTATCTCATCCCTTCATCATTTCATCCTCTTCATCTCCCTGGTCAGGCCTTGAGGGCCTTGAGGAAGGCGGCGAGGCGGGTGGTTTGCTCCCAGGGGAGGCCCTTCTTGCCAAAGTGGCCGTAGTGGGTGCTCTCGCGGTAGATCGGGCGGCGGAGGTCGAGCTGGCGGAGGATCTCGGCGGGGTTGAAGCGGAAGACCTTGCGGACGGCGGCGAGGATGCGCGCGTCGGGAAGACGCCCGGTGCCGAAGGTGTCGAGGTGGAGGCTGGTGGGCTCGGGGTGGCCGATGGCGTAGGCGAACTGGATCTCGCAGCGGTCGGCGACGCCGGCGGCGACGAGGTGCTTGGCGACCCAGCGGCCCATGTAGGCGGCGGAGCGGTCGACCTTGGTGGGGTCCTTGCCGGAGAAAGCGCCGCCGCCGTGGCGGCCCATGCCGCCGTAGGTGTCGACGATGATCTTGCGGCCGGTCAGGCCGCAGTCGCCCTGGGGCCCGCCGACGACGAATCGGCCGGTGGGGTTGATGAGGAACTCGGTGCGCTTGGAGAGGAGGGAGGCGGGGAGGGCCTTGCGGATGACCTGGTCGACGCAGAAGCGCTCGATCTGGCGATGGGAGACGTCCTCGGTGTGCTGGGTCGAGATGACGACGTTCTCGACGGCGACGGGGCGCCCGTCCTCGTAGCGGACGGCGACCTGCGACTTGCAGTCGGGGCGGAGCCACTCGGTGCCCTTGGCGCCGGACTTGCGGAGGTCGGCGAGGCGGCGGTTGAGGCGGTGGGCGAACATGACCGGCGCGGGCATGAGCTCGGGGGTCTCGCGGGAGGCGTAGCCGAACATGATGCCCTGGTCGCCGGCGCCCATCTTGGCGTGCTTCTTGCCCTCGGCCTTGCGCGCGTCGACGCCCTGGGCGATGTCGGGCGACTGGCGGGTGGTGAGGTTGGTGAAGAAGACGCGGTCGGCGTGGAAGACATCGTCGTCGTTGACGTAGCCGATGCGGCGGATGGCCTCGCGGGCGACCTGCTCGTAGTTGACCTTGGCTCGGGTGGTGATCTCGCCGGCGATGACGACCTGGTTGCTCTTCACGAGGGTCTCGCAGGCGACGCGGGAGAGAGGGTCCTGGGCGAGGCAGGCGTCGAGCACGGCGTCGGAGATGCCGTCGGCGACCTTGTCGGGGTGGCCCTCGCCGACGGACTCGGAGGAGAAGAGGTAGCTGTGGGACATGGGGGACAGGGACTTATCTGAGAAGGGATTCATCAACTTATCAAGATTGGATGATGGATTATGCGATTCCGGCAAAAAAGCCCGGCCGGGCGGCGGGGCCGGGGCGGGGCGCCGGCGGCGAATCAGCCCCCGGTGGCGCGGAGGGAGACGAGGTACTCGATGAGGGCGGTGAACTCCTCGGCGCTGAGGTTGGCGGCGAGGCCGGCCGGCATGAGCGACTGGGGGAGGATGGTCTGCTCGGCGACATCGGCGCGGCGCAGGGTGCTGGCGACGCCGGCGATGTTGCGGAGGGAGACGACGCCGTCGGCCTCGCCGACGACGAAGCCGATCTGGGAGGACCCGTCCTTCATGCGGAACATGGCGGTCTGGAAGCCCTGGGCGACGACCTTGCCGGGCTCGAGGATGGACTCGATGAGGTACTCGCGGCTGAACTTGGCGCCGGCGGCGCCGAGGTAGGGCCCCTTCTGCTCGGCGGCGGGGTCGACGCTGTGGCAGGCGATGCAGCCCTGCTGGACGTAGAGGCGCTTGCCCAGCGCGATGTCGCCCTTGCCGCGGAGGGCGGCGGCGAGCGCCTCGGCGGCGGGCATCTCGCCGACCTTCTTGCCGGCGTGGGCGGCGGCGGCCTTGCCGGCCTCGCGGGCGGCCTTGGCGGCGTTGATGAGCTGGACATTGTCGCCGGCGATGGCGGCGTCGATGGCCTGGTCGAAGCCGCCCACGCGGAGGTCGGCGATGGCGAGGAAGAAGCCGATCTCGCGGGGATTCTTGTCGATCTCCTTCCGGACCTGGGCCTTCTGGGCGTCCTTGGCGAGGGGGCTGTTGAGGACGGTGAGGAGGGAGCGCCAGAGGACGCGGGAGACGGCGTCCTCGGCGCCGTTGGCGAGGGCGCGGAGCTGGGCGACCTCGTTGCCGCGCTGGGCGTCGTTGACGAAGTCGCCGATGGCCTGCTCGGCGGCGGCGGGGGCGCCGGACTCCTTGGACCAGGCGGCGAGGACCTGGACGCGGAGGCTGAGGGCGTCCTTGCCCTCGTAGCGGCGCAGGGCGCCGAGGCAGGCGAGGCGCTCGTCCCAGGGGCGCTTGGCGGAGAGAGCGGCGTCCTTGAGCAGGGTGGCGTCGGCCTGGGTCGGGCTGAGCTTGGCGAGGAGGATCTGGAGGGCGTCGATATCGCCGAGCTTGAGGTCGGCGACGGCGATGCGGTTCTTGGCGAGGACCTGGAGGGCGGCGGGGCGGGCGGCGGCGGGCAGGCCGGGGAAGGCGGCCTCGATGCCGGCGCGGATGCGGGGGGTGAGCTCCCATTCGGCGGGCTCGAAGTAGGGGCCGCGGTCGTCGGGGCGGGTGTGCCACCAATCCTTGTAGTTCCAGGGCTTCTCGCGGTGGTAGAGGCGGGCGAGCGCGCCGATGGCGGCGGCGCGGAGGGCGGGATCGGGGGACTCGGAGAGGGCGAGGGCGCCGTCGACCGCCTCCTTGGAGTGGATCATCTGGAGGGCGCGCAGGGCGGTTTCGCGCTGGGCGGGCTGGCGGGCGGCGGCGAGGAGAGCGGGCACATTGCCGAGGCGGGCGAGGACCTGGACGGCGGTGTGGGGAAGGCGGAGGTTCTCGCCCTTGGCGGCGTCGGCGGGCGCCTTGGACCAGTCGGCGGCGGCGGCGAGGAGGGCGGGGGCGGCGTCGCGGGCGCCGAGGCGCTGGAGGCCGATGGCGGCCTGGAGGCGGACACGCGGGTCGGGATCGGCGAGAGCCTGGACGAAGGGCTCGGTCGGGACGCCCTTGGTCTCGCCGAGCCGGTCGGCGAGGGCGCGGAGGGCGAACTCGCGCACCTTGGCGTCGCGGGTGAGGCGGACGAGGCCGTCGGTGGACTTGGCGCCGAGGAGCTGCTTGTAGGTGAAGACGGCGGCGACGCGGTGGTAGAGGTGGGCCTGGGTGTCGGCAGCGAGGGCGAGGATGGCGTCGGCCTGGGCGGTGAGGCGGAGGTCGAGGATGCGGCGGGAGGCCTCGAGGCGCTGGACGGAGCTCTCGGAGGCGAGGAGGCGGACGAGGTCGGCGGGCGAGGCCTTGGTCACGTCGACGTAGCGGTTGGGCTTAACCCCGGGGGCGACGACCTGCTGGATGCGGCCCTGGGGCTTGCCCTTGCCGAGGTAGTTGTAGCCGCCGGCGCGCCAGTCGGAGATGTAGAGGCGCGAGTTGCCGTCGACGTCGATGTCGGTCGCGTGGCGGACCTTCTGGAAGGTCTGCTGCTGGGCGACGAAGCTGGCCTCGAAGGGCTTGAGCGGGTGGTTGTGGATGGTACCGGTGGTCCAGTCGCAGGTGAAGAGGGTCTCGCCCCAGCCGGCGGGGAAGCCGGGCTCGGAGAGGTAGAGGGCGCCGGTGCCGGAGCCGCCGCCGTAGTCGGCGAGGAAGCCGACGGTCTCGTCGGGGAAGTTCTTGTAGAGGCGGGGATAGCCGTGGTTGGCGAGGGCGGTGTGGTGGTGGAAGCGGGTGTTCCAGCCCTTGCCGTCGTTGGTGTTGTCGCGGGTGAAGAGGTCGAGCAGGGGGGAGATGGCGGTGTCGCACTGGTTGCGGGTCATCTCGGCGTAGAGCTCCATCTCGGTGCCGTCGGGGCGGACGCGGATGACGCCGCCGCCGTGGAGGGTGACGCGGCGGCCGTCGCGGCCCTTGGCGCCGTCCTTCTCGCGCTCGATGCCGGCGCCGAAGTCGCCCACGGAGATGTAGAGCCAGCCGTCGATGCCCATGCGGACGCCGTTGGTGGTGTGGTCGGCGCCGCGGGGATGCTCGATGCCCGCGCCGAGGCCCTCGACGAGGAGGAGCTTCTCGTCGGACTTCCCGTCGCCGGTCTTGTCGCGGAAGGCGGTGAGGAAGGGCGGGTGGATGAGGTAGAGGACGCCGCCGACGTAGTGGCCGCCGCGGGGCGAGTCGGCCTTGGTGAACTCGATCAGCTGGTCGGCCTTGCCGTCGGCGTCCTTGTCCCTCGCGATGAGGATGCGGCCCATGTCCTTGCCGTGGCCGAGGGAGCCGTTGCGGTCGGAGGAGATGTAGACGTCGCCGTCGGGCGCCGCGGTGATGGCGGTGGGATACAGCTCCGGCTCCAGGTCGGGGCCGACGAAGTCACGGATGACGAAACCCTCGGGCAGCGCCTGGGCCGAGGCGGCGAGGAGAAGCAAGGCGAGGGAAGCGCGGGCCATGGTGGGAGAAGGGTAGATGTAGGAAGAGCCGACTTGGTTCCAAGCGGGAACCGCCCCGGCCCGCTTCGCGGCTTGCCCGGCCGGGCCGCCCGGGGCTAGCCATGGGGCAAGCATGCGCGCCCAGCTGCCCCAGGTCTTTCCCCAACCCCGGGAGCAGGCGCTCCGGGCAGGGTCCTTGGCGGTGGCCCCGGGGCTCGCAAGCGAGCGCTGGCTGAACGGGCTCCCCTCGACGGTGGCGGACGCGGAAAGGCGGCTGGCCTTGGGCGAATCCGGACCCTTCCAGATGGCGCGGGACGCGGGATTGCCGGCCGAGGGCCACACCCTGGAGATTCGGGCGACGGGCATTCGGGTTGGGGCTGCGGACGCGCGAGGCGCGCTGCACGCGGCAAACACCCTCCGGCAGCTGAGGGAGGCGGACCCCGCCGCCCTGCCCTGCCTGGAGATCCGCGACCACCCCGACCTGGCGGTGCGCGGGTTCATGCTGGACGTCTCGCGCGGCAAGGTGCCGACGCTGCCGGAACTGCTGCGCCTGGCGGAGGCGATGGCGCGGCTGCGCCTGAACCAGCTGCAGCTGTACGTGGAGCACAGCTTCGCGTTTCCGGGACACGAGGCGGTCTGGCGGGAAGCGTCGCCGCTCACCCCGGACGACCTGGCCGCGCTGGGCGCGCGCTGCGCGGAGCTGGGCATCGAGCTGGTGCCGAACCTGAACACCTTCGGCCATCTCGAGCGCTGGCTGAGGCACGAGCCCTACCGGCGGCTGGCGGAATGTCCCGACGGCTGGACGCACCCCCTGACCGGCCAGTTCAAGCCCCACCCGTCGACGCTCCATCCGGACGACGCGGCGCTGGGCTTCGTGGCGGGCCTGCTCGACGCCTACCTGCCGCACTTTGCGTCGGCCCAGGTGAACATCGGCGGCGACGAGCCTTGGGAGCTCGGCCAGGGTCGCAGCCGGGAGGCGGTGGCGGCGCGCGGCAAGCACCGCGTGTACCTCGATTTCCTCAACCGGATCCACGGGCTGGTGCGGGCGCGCGGCAAGCGGATGCTTTTCTGGGGCGACATCCTCCTGGAGGACCTGGCCTTGGCCGCGGAGGCGCCGCGCGAGGCGCTCCCCGTGGTCTGGGGCTACGACCCGGGCCACCCTTTCGATGTCCAGTGCGGGCGATTGGCGGAGCTGGGCCGGGACTACCTGGTGGCGCCCGGGACGGGCACCTGGCAGAGCCTGACCGGGCGGCTGGAGGATGCGCGCGTGAACGCCCGCGAGGCGGTGGACGCGGCGCGGCGACACGGCGCGGTCGGGCTTCTGGCGACGGCATGGGGAGACAACGGCACTCACCAGCCCTGGCCGACGTTCTGGGCGCCGCTGGCGGACACGGCCGCGATGGCCTGGTGCCGGGCGTCCAACGCCCGACCCGACACGGCGCGCGGCCTGCGAGCCTTCGTCGACAATCCCGCGGATGCCGCCGCGGTCGCCGGGACGCTGGAGTCGATGGGCGGTCTGGATCGCCTGGTCGCCCACGCGACGCGCAACCGCAGCCTCAGCTGGGACCTGCTGACCGCGGAGCCGGCGAGCCGGGAGGCGCTGCGCGGAAAGGTCGCGCCGGCGGAGCTGGAGGCGAGCCTGTCTCGGCTCGGGGAGGCCGCGGCGAAGGCGGCGGCCATCGGCGAGGCCCGGGTCCGGACCGAGCTGGCGCTGGGCATCGACCTGGCGCGGGCGGGGTTTGTCCGGCCGGACGAACGCGGGCTCCGCGCGCTCGAGGAGCGCTACCGCGAGGCCTGGCTCCTGCGGGCGCGGCCGGGAGGACTGGACGAGAGCGTCGACCTGCTCCGGCTGGCCTGAGCGCTCAGTGGCGCCCGAGGGTCCACTGGACGGTCAGCCACACCGAGTCCTCGCTACCAAAGGCGGGCGACCGGTCATGGTCGTACTGGAGGCGGAGGAGAAGCCCCTCGGCGGGCTGCCAGCTGAGCAAGGGTGAGAGGCGGCTGCGGGCCTCGCGGTCCTCGTCGCGCCCGGCGAGCTCGTAGGCGCCGCGGTCGAGAGGCACGGCCCGCTCGGCGCGAAGGCCGGCGATCCAGCCCGGGGCGAGGCCGGCGCTGAACGAGAGGGCGGCGGCGAGGTCCTGGAGGCGGTCGGCGGGGACGGGGTCGCCCTCGTCGTCAAGGCCGGCCAGGGCCTCGTAGTCGCGGTAAAGCGCCTCGAGCTCGACCGAGAGCCATCGGCCGGGGCCGGTCTCGCGCCGCCACTCAAGGTCCCAGGCACCGATCCAGGTGGCGCCGCCGGTGCCGTTGTCGGCCGCCGCGACGGAGACGCCGGAGGCGACGGAGACGCCCTCGCCCATGCGGTAGGCGCGCTCGTTGCGCAGCGTGACCAGGGGGCCGGAGCCGAGCGAGGGGTCGTGGAGACGCCCAAGGTAGCCCTCGTGCGCGTGCTCGGCCTCCTCCTCATGGTGATGGGCGTCCTCGTGCGACGAGCGGAAGGAAAACGCGGTTTCGCCGGTGGAGCGCTGGAGGGCGAGGGTCCAGAGCGACTTGCCGGGATTGCTTTCCCAGGCGACCTGGACGCCGGGATTGCGAAGGCCGTCGGGCCCGAGGAAGCGCCCGTAGAAGAGGGGCGCGTTGGCGAAGGTCCAGCTGTGGGCGTGCAGGGAGTTGGTCAGGCCGAGCGGGGTGAGGAAAATGCCGCCGCGGAATTTCCAGGCGCCCCGGCTCCACTCGGCGTGAATCTCCTCCAGCTCGCTCTCGGTGGATTCGCCCGGGTGGCGATGGACATGGAAGGCCGCGACGGCCTCGAGGCGACCGTCGAGCCAGTCGCGGCCCATCCGGCCGAACAATTCCGCGCCGCCGAAGGCGAGGTCCTCGTGGACAGGGTCGGTGTGGGCGGAGGCGAGGGCGTCCTCGTAGGCCTCGCCGGCGGTGGTGCGTCCGTAGGAGCCGCTGAGGATGAGGGCGGCCCGGGTTTCCCAACCCTTGGCTGCGGCCTGAGGGGCGGGGGCGGGGTCGGCCTGGGCGAGGACGGAGGCGGCGAGCAGGAGCGAGGCGGTGGGTTTCATCTTATCGCAACAAATTTGCGTTAGTTCAGAGATGTCAAGCTTATCCCTTGGCTCGACCGGGAGGAGCGTGCAGGCTGACGGGATGGATCCGCTCAAGCAGCTGGTCACCCTGATCGCGGTGCTGAACCCGGTCGGCGTCATCCCCTTCTTCATCCACTTCACGCGCGACCTGAACCCGGCGCAGCGGC
Organism: Opitutia bacterium; assembly: GCA_046315175.1. Classification (GTDB taxonomy): domain Bacteria; phylum Verrucomicrobiota; class Verrucomicrobiia; order Opitutales; family UBA953; genus UBA8828. The sequence continues at coordinate 10,173 of JBKDBK010000065.1, forward strand.
GGCGAACCGTCTGGGTGTGCTCGCTGACCGTGTTCGCGGTCATCGCGATCAGCGCCCTGGCGGGGCTGCGCATCCTGGAGTTCTTCGGCATCTCGCTCGCGTCCTTCCAGGTGGGCGGGGGCGTGCTGCTCCTGATCAACGCGGTGCAGATGCTCAACGCGGAGCCGGCGGACAGCAACCCGCGCGAGGTGGCGGCGGCCTCGGAGAAGGTGAGCGCGGGCGACAGCGTGGCGGTGAGCCCGCTGACCATCCCGCTGCTGACCGGACCGGCCACGCTCTCGACCATGGTCATCTACTCGCAGCAGGCGAAGGGGGCGGGCGACCTGGCGCTGCTCGCGGCCTACGGCGTGGTGGGCGGCGCGGCGACCTTCGGGGCCTTCGCCGGCGCCGAGCGGATCACGCGCCTGCTGGGCGAGACCGGCATCAACGTGCTCACGCGCGTGATGGGCCTCGTGCTCGCGGCGGTCGGCGTGGAGATCATGGCCTCGGGCCTGCTCGTGTTGCTTCCCGGTCTGGCGCGCTAGCCCGACACATCGTTGACACCTTTGTGACGGAAGGCAGGATGGGACGAACCCCGACCTGCTGACGGCATGCCCCGCCCCGCCCTTGCCTTCACGTTTCTGGTCGCCCTGCTCGGGGCGGCCATCGGCCGGGGACAGACCACGGGGCCCGCGGGAGCAAGCCCGGACCGGCTGTTTGCCGAGGACGAGGTGCCTCGGATCGTCCTGACCATCCCCCCGGAGGGCTTGGCCCAGTTGCGCGGCCAGCCGCGCGAATGGGTCCTGTGCGAGATCGGGGAGCCGGGCAAGCCGCCGCTCAAGTCCTGTCATGTCAAGCTGAAGGGCTCGGCGGGGAGCTTCCGGCCCATCGACGACCCGAGGCCGGGGTTCTCCCTGCGAACGGACAGGGTGATCAAGCGGCAGGAGTTGCGCGGCCTGGGGAAGTTCCAGCTGAACAACTGCGCCCAGGATGGCACGATGCTGCTGGAGACCCTGGCCGGGGACATCGCACGGAGGGCGGGCGTGCCGGCCTCGCGCTGCACGCACGCGCACGTGACGCTCAACGGCAGGGCGCTCGGGATCTACGTGCTCAAGGAGGGCTTCAACAGGGAGTTCCTGTCCCGTTTCTTCAAGGACACCAGGGGGCACCTCTACGACGGCGGCTTCGTCTCGGAGATCAACCCGGGCATGGAGCTGGACCGGGGGCCGAAGGAGAACCCGGCGCCGCTGGCCGAGCTGATCGCGGCCTGCCGGGAGCCCGACCTGGCCGCGCGCGCCCGGCGGCTCGAGGCCATCCTGGACATCGACGCCTACCTGCGCCACCTCGCGCTGGAGAGCGTCTTCTGCCACTGGGACGGCTATTCGTTCAACCGGAACAACTACCGGATCTACCACGACCCCTCGGCGGGGAAGTTCCACTTCATCCTGCACGGCATGGACCAGGTGTTCGGCGACCCGCGCTGGTATGTCTTCCGGCGCCCGAGCGGCCTGGTGGGCGACGCGGTGTGGTCGCTGCCCGGCATCCAGGAGCGCTATCGGCAGCGCTTCATGGAGCTCAACGCCAGGGTGCTGCGGGCCAACGACTGGGCGCGCGAGGCGGAGCGCCTGGCCAAGTCGCTGCAGATCCGGGTCAAGACGGCCTCGCCGGGGGACGCGGAGCAGTTCCCGGGTCGCGGCCAGCACGCGGGCAACCTGATCCGCAACCGCCTCGAGCAGGTCAACGCCCAGCTGGAGGACGCGGCGCGCCTGGGCCGGCCGGGCGGCAGCATCAACCTGGCCAAGTACGCTTGGGCGCCGTCCAACGGCGAGAAGGGCAACGTGAACCAGTCCGAGGAAGGGGGGCGGCCCTCGCTGCGCATCGCGGCCAATGTGGACAACGGGGGCGACCATCGGCTTGCGCTGATGCTGGCGCCCGGGAGGTACCGGCTGAGCGGCATGGCGCAGGCCAGGGATGTCAAGGTCGCGGCCGGAAAGGGCGCGGGGCTCCGCTTCCGCGTCTCGGGCGAGGCGGAGGGCGCCAAGGTCGCCGTCCTGGCCGGCACGACCAGCTGGCGCAGCCTCACCCACGAGTTCGCGACGACAGGACCCGAGACCACCCTGCTCGTCGAGCTCCGGGCGGAGTCGGGCGAGGCCTTCGTCGAGCTGAAGAGCCTGACCCTGACACGCCTGCCCTGAGATGGACCTCGCCGCGCGATTCGAGCTCAAGTACCTGATCGGCCTCGGGGAGCGGGACGCGCTGCTGCACGAGCTGGCCGGCGAGCTGAGGCCCGACGCCGTGGGCGGGAGCCGCTACCCCGTCGTGACGCTCTACTACGACAGCCCGGAGCTCGACATCTACTGGGAGCATTGGCGCGGGATTCCCTTCCGCCGCAAGCTGAGGGTGCGGACCTACGGCACCGCGGACGGCGCCATCGCCCCGGCCACCTTTGTCGAGATCAAGCGCAAGGACGGCCCCTGGGGCGCGAAGCGCCGGCTGCGGCTCCCGCTCGAGCAGGCCCTCGCGGTCGCGGGCGGCGACGCCGGGGCGGCGCGGGCGCGGGACGCGGCCGACCAGGCCACGGCCGACGAGGCCGCCTCCATGGTCGCCGGCCGCGGGCTGAGGCCGTGCTGCCTGATGCGCTACGCCCGCGAGGCCTTCGTCCGCGGGGAGGGCGAGGACGCGCTGCGCCTCACCTTCGACCACGACCTGATGCGGCGGGAGCACGACCTGGTGCCCCGGCCCGACGACCCGGGCTTCGGACAGCCGGTGGTCGACCCGGGGCTCTGCGTGATGGAGGTCAAGGGCCACGGGGCGGTGCCCCTCGAGGTCGCCCGCCTGCTCTCGCGCCGCGGATTGCAACCCCGCCGCTTCAGCAAGTATGCCGCGGCGGTCGCCCCGCGCGCCCACGCCACCCTTTCCACGCCATGATCCTCGCCCAAGCCACCGCGCCGGAGACACCCGGCCTTCTCCAACGCCTCGAGCAGCTGGTCGCCCCCGGGACCCTCGCCGCGCCCTCGCCGGGCGCGGCGGAGGTGCTGATGGCGGTCGGCATGAGCTTCGCGCTCTGCTGCCTGATCGCGGCGACCTATCGCCGGACCTGCCGGCCGGTCCTCTACTCGCAGGACTACGTGCACACGCTGATCATCCTGGGGACGGTGGTGACGCTGGTCATCATGGTGGTGCAGGGCAACGCGGCGACGGCCTTCGGCATGTTCGCCGCCTTCTCCATCATCCGCTTCCGGCGGGCGGTGAACCAGTCGCGCGACATCGGCTTCATCTTCCTGGCCATGGCCTCGGGCCTGGCGGTGGGGGCGCGGGAATACGCCCTGGCGGCCCTGACCGTGCCGATTGTCTGCGCGATCACCGGGCTGCTGGCCGGCCTCGACCTGTTCGGGGCGCGCGCGGAGTGGGTGCGGCTGCGGGTGCGGGTCGGGACGGATGTCGACCACGCCGCCGCCCTGCGCGAGGCCTTCGCCCGGCACCTGGAGCGCCACGAGCTGCGCTCGGTGGAGACAATCCAGGCGGGGCTGCAGCAGGAGGCGGTCTACGACGTCTGCCTGCGCGATCCCGCGGGACAGGCGGCGTTCCTCGCGGCGGTGCAGGCGGCCACGGGCAACAACCGCGTGGTCATCCAGCGGGCCGACGTGGCGGCGGACTGCGAGGACTGAGCGGGTCAGTCGCCGCCGCGGCGGGGCTTGCCGGTCGAGGCGAAGAAGCCGCGGATGCGGGCGCCGAGGTAGTCGCGGTTGAGGCGGCCGATGACGTCGAGGGTGATGCCCTTGGGGCAGTGGGCCTGGCACTCGCCGTAGTTGGTGCAGTTGCCGAAGCCGGCCTCGTCCATCGCCCGGACCATGGCGACCGCGCGCCGGTCGGCCTCGGGCGCGCCCTGGGGCAGGAGGTTGAGGTGGGTGACCTTGGCGCCGACGAAGAGCATGGCGGAGCCGTTCTTGCAGGAGGCGACGCAGGCGCCGCAGCCGATGCACTCGGCGGCGTCCATCGCCTCGTCGGCCACGGGCTTGGGCACGGGGAGGGTGTTGGCCTCGGGGGCGGAGCCGGTGCGCACGCTGATGAAGCCGCCGGCCTGGACGACCTTGTCGAACCCGGAGCGGTCGACCACGAGGTCGCGCAGGACGGGAAAGGCGCGGGCGCGCCAGGGCTCGACCGTGATGGTCTCCCCGTCGCGGAAATTGCGCATGTGGAGCTGGCAGGTGGTCACGCCGGGCAGGGGCCCGTGGGGCATGCCGTTGATGGTCATCGAGCACATGCCGCAGATGCCCTCGCGGCAGTCGTGGTCGAAGGCGAAGGGCTCCTTGCCCGCGCGGATGAGCTGCTCGTTGAGCAGGTCCATCATCTCGAGGAACGAGGCTGAGGTGGGGACGGCGGCGAGGGTATGCTCCTCGAAGGCGCCGGGCTGGCCGCGGCGCTGGCGCCAGACGCGCAGGGTGAGTCGGAGGGTGGCCTCGTGGCCGCCGGGGGTGTTTTCCTTAACCATGGCGAAGGGTCACTTGTAGGATCGGGTGGTGAACTGGACGTCCTCGTAGACGAGGGGCTCGGCGTGGCGGACGGGCTCGGCGCCCTCGCCCTTCCACTCCCAGGCGGCGACATGGGCGAACCGCGCGTCGTCGCGGCGGGCCTCGCCGGCGTCCTGGTGCTCGGTGCGGAAGTGGCCGCCGCAGGACTCCTCGCGGACGAGGGCGTCGCGGCACATCAGCTCGCCGAACTCGAGGAAGTCGGCCACGCGGCCGGCGCGCTCGAGCTCGGGGGTGAGGTCGGCGCCGTCGCCGGGGACGCAGACGTTCTTCCAGAAGTCGTCGCGCAGGGCGCGGATGTCGGCGATCGCCTTGGTCAGGCCCTCGCGGGAGCGGGCCATGCCGCAGGCTTCCCAGACGATGCGGCCGAGGCGCTTGTGGTAGCTGCGGGCCGTCTCCTTGCCGCGGACGGCGAGGAGGCGGGCGACGCGGTCGTTGGTCTCGGCCACGGCCTGGCGGTACTCGGCGCCCTCGCCCGAGGGGCGGCCGGCGAGGCCGACGCCGGCGAGGTAGTCGGCGACGGTGGCGGGGAGGACGAAGTAGCCGTCGGCCAGGCCCTGCATGAGGGCGGAGGCGCCGAGGCGGTTGGCGCCGTGGTCGGAGAAGTTGGCCTCGCCGCCGACGAAGAGCCCGGGGATGTTGGACTGCAGGTTGTAGTCCACCCAGAGGCCGCCCATGGTGTAGTGGACGGCGGGGTAGATGCGCATCGGCCGGCGGTAGGCGTTCTCGCCGGTGATGTTCTCGTACATGTCGAACAGGTTGCCGTAGCGCTCGCGGATGACGCCCTCGCCGAGGCGGGAGATGGACGAGGCGAAGTCGAGGTAAACGCCGAGCCGGCGGCCGCCGACGGCGGGCCCGACGCCGCGGCCGTCGTCGCAGGCCTCCTTGGCGGCGCGCGAGGCGATGTCCCGCGGCGCGAGGTTGCCGAAGCTAGGGTACTTGCGCTCCAGGAAGTAATCGCGCTCGCTGTCAGGAATCTGCGACGGCGCCCGATGGTCGCCGCGCTTGAGCGGCACCCAGATGCGCCCGTCGTTGCGCAGCGACTCCGACATGAGCGTGAGCTTCGACTGATGGTCCCCGCTCACCGGGATGCAGGTGGGGTGGATCTGCGTGTAGCACGGGTTGGCGAACGCCGCGCCCTTCTTGTG
>JBKDBK010000066.1:0-14377 GCA_046315175.1 Opitutia bacterium
GCTTCAACAAGGCCCAGCAGGACCTGCTGCTCCCGGACGTGGAGTCGGGCGCCGTCCGCTTGGTCGGCTGCACGACCCACAACCCCGGGCATCACGTCAATCCCGCCTTGCTCAGCCGGAGCCACCTCCTGCGCCTGGAGCCGCTGGGCAGGGAGGAGGTCGCCGGTTTCCTCGCCCTGGCCTTGTCGGACCCAGACCGTGGTCTCGGCAAGATTCGCGTCGGCGCCGAGGCCGGAGTCCACGGCATGATCGCCGACCTAGCCGAGGGCGACCTGCGCCGCGCGCTCAACGCGCTCGAGACCGTCGCGTTGGCGTCGCCGGTCGGCTCGGCCATCACCCCCGAATCGCTGCGTCGCTACGCCTCCGAGCGGCGCATCCGTTTCGATGACGGCGGGGACGACCACTACGACACCGCCTCCGCGTTCATCAAGTCCATCCGCGGCTCCGACCCCGACGCGGCGCTTTACTGGCTGGCCGTCATGCTCGAGGGCGGGGAGGACCCGCGGTTCATCGCCCGCCGGCTGGTCATCGCGGCGTCGGAGGACATCGGTCTCGCCGACTCGCGCGGCCTTGGCCTCGCCGTCGCGGCCTACCAGGCCTGCGAGATGCTCGGCCTCCCCGAGGCGGAGTATCCGCTCGCGCACGCGACCCTCTTCCTCGCCATGGCGCCGAAGGGCAACAGCGCGACCCGCGCCATCGCCGCCGCCCGCGAGGCGGTGCGCAGCTCACCCCGGCAGGAGGTGCCGCTGCACCTGAGGGACGGGCACGCGGCGGCCTCGCGGCGCCTCGGCAACGGCGCCGGCTACCTCTACGCCCACGGTCACCCCGAGAACGTCACAGGCCAGCTCCACCTCGATCGCCCGCTGGAGCTGTTCTCCCCAGGCTCGGCAGGCTCGGAGGCCCAGCTCGCCGAGCGCCTCGCCCGACTGCGACGCCTAAGGTCCGAACTCTCCCCGGGGTTGGGTTCAGGCCCCCGTCAATGAGGGTGGCCGGCTCCATCCGCCTGCCCTGGTTCGGCCCCGGACGGGTGCCCCTCTACCTGGCGCCCATGGCGCGCCACACCGATTTCGCCTTCCGCGCCCTCTGCAAGGAGCGCGGCGCCGACGTCATGGTGACCGAGTTCGTGCAATCCGAGGCCCTCCTGCGGGACAACGCCAAGGCCTGGGAGATGGTTGATTTCGCCCCCGAGCAGCGTCCGATGGGCGTGCAGATCTTCGGCGCCAAGCCCACCTCGATGGCGCGGGCGGCCCGCCTGGTCTGCGACCGCCTCCGCCCCGATTTCCTCGACCTCAACTTCGGCTGCCCCGCCCACAAGGTCATCGAGCAAAGCGCCGGCTCCGGCCTGCTGCGGTGCACGCCGCTGCTGTTCGACATCGTGAAGTCGGTGCGCGACGCCATCCCCGACGTCCCCCTCACGGCCAAGATGCGCCTCGGCTGGGACGCCGACAGCATCGTCGCGGTCGAGGTGGCCGGGCGCCTCGAGCAGCTCGGGGTCGAGGCCATCGCCGTCCATGGCCGGACCCGCGCCCAGGGGTACTCCGGCGAGGCCGATTGGGATTGGATCGGCCGCGTGGCGGCCGCGGTCTCCATCCCGGTGGTCGGAAACGGCGACCTGCGCGACCCCGCCTCGGCGGTCGGTCGTCTTCGTCGCCATGGCGTGGCGGGACTTATGGTCGGCCGCGCCGCCCTCGCCTCCCCTTGGATCTTCGGCGACATCAAGGCTGCCCTGAAGGGGAATCCCCAGTCGCCCAAGCCCACCCCGGCCGAGCGATGGGGCATCTTGATTCGGCTGGCCGAACTCACCCTGGAACGCGCGGCCCAAGGACCGGGCGAACGCGATGTGCGCTGGATGTTCGCCAAGTTGCACCCGCTCACCCAGGGCCTTCCCAGCTGTCGGCGAGTCCGCGATGCCATTCAGCGCTGCCAAAGCCTCAACGACTTGCGAAGCCTCGCCAAGGCGCACCTTGCTGAAATCGATAAAACTACGCAAACTATTGATAACAATTAGTTTGCAAATGTAATTCCCGAGGCGAACTTCCCGGCACTTATCCACGGTGGAACTGTGAATAACCTGTGGAGGAGGGGGTCTTGTGGCAACACCCGCTGGCTCTAGATGTGTTCGTGCGTTTTGGGCTTTTCAGACGGGTTGACCTTCCTAGGTTCAACCATCCGCCCATTCGCAAAAGGGTCGCTTCGACATCTCCCTTTTTCGGTTCAACGACCTCCCGCTAACGTCCTCCGATCTCCCTCCAACGCCCAACCGATTCCAAGCCCACACCGAGAGTTTCCCCCAGCGGGCAACCCCTGTGAATAACCCAAACGCTTTCCGATGACCGCCATTTCCACCCCCTCCACCCTCTGGGACTCCGTCAAGGCCGAGCTCCGCGCCGTCGTCTCCGCGACCGACTTCGACAGCTGGTTCACCAACCTGAAGCCCCTGGGCATCGAGGGTGACACGCTTCTGCTCCAGGCGCCCTCCGTTCTGGCCGAGGCGTGGGTCAACAGCAACTTCGGCGACCTCCTGCGCCACCAGATCTCGCTCTCGTCCGGAAGGAGCATGACCTATCGCCTCACCGCTCAGGCCGACCGCGAGGCGCCCTCCGTCGCCTCCGCCCCTCCCGCCCGCGGTCGCGCCCCTACCCCGGTCAAGCCCCCCGCGATCAAGGCGACCAACACCTTCGGCAACTTCATTGTCGGCACGGAGAACGAGATGGCCCACGGGGCGGCCCTGGCCGTGGCCAAGGAGCCCGGTCACAACTACAACCCCCTCTTCATCTACGGTCCGACCGGGCTGGGGAAGACCCACCTGATGCATGCCGTCGCGCACAGCCTCTTCGCCCGCAACCCCTCGGCCCGCATCGCGTACGTCACCTCCGAGACCTTCACCAACGAGTTCATCCAGGCCCTCCAGACCAACAGCGTCGCGCAGTTCCGCCGTCGCTACCGGGAGCTCGACCTGCTTCTCATCGACGACATCCAGTTCCTCGCGGGCAAGGAGTCGACCCAGGAGGAGTTCTTCCACACCTTCAACGAGCTGCACAACAGCCACAAGCAGGTCGTCCTCACCAGCGACCGCCCGGCCAGCGAGATCGCTCGGCTGCAGGAACGCCTCGTGTCCCGCTTCCAGTGGGGCATGGTCGCCTCGATCGCCGCCCCCGGCCTCGAGACCCGCATCGCCATCCTGCGCCGCAAGGCCCAGGACCGCGGTCTGGACCTCCCCCCGGAGATCGCCGAGTTCATCGGCAGCCGCATCGCGCGCAACGTCCGCAACCTCGAGGGAGCCATCACCCGCATCGAGGGCTACATCCGGATGAGCCCGGGCCGGCGCCCGCTCGACATTCCCGCGGTCGAGCGGCTGCTCCACGACATCCTCGTCGAGGAGGCGAGCCACACCCTCACGGTGGAGATGATCCAGCGCTCGGTGGCCGAGCACTACCGCATCCAGCTCTCCGACATGACGTCCAAGCGCCGGATGCAGAACATCGCCTTCCCGCGCCAGGTCGCCATGTACCTCAGCACGCAGCTGACCGGTCTTTCCCTTGTCGCCATCGGCCAGGCCTTCGGCGGGCGGGACCACGGCACCGTCATCCATGCCCGCAAGACCGTCGGCAACCAGTGCGAGGTCGACACGAACGTCCGCCGTTCCGTCGAGTTCCTCAAGTCGCAGCTTTCATCCAATCGGAGCCAGTAGTCCGGTTTGATGTTTGGGATCCGGAGCCCCGCCGAGTGGCGGGGCTCCTTTATTGCCGGCTAGCGCGCCGACGGCTCGGGGCCGAGAGGGGGAGGGGAGACCCCCAGATCGTGCCAGCTGAGCGCCCGGAAGCTGGTCCGCCAGTCCTTTCCGTCGCCGAGACGGACGCGGAGAACGTGCCGCTCGCCGGGAAGCAGGTCAACCAGGCCGTCGAGAGCCCTCGCGCCGGGATGAAGGGGCTCGAGGCAGAGTCCGACGACAACGCTCTCGGCGATGACGGTCATCTCCGCGAAGCCCAGGGTGCTGGCGGTGTCGCGGCGCGCCTCGATCCGGTAGGCGGAGCGGGACAGGGCGGGGTCGGCCCCGCGATAGGCGGGCGGCAGGGGGCGGATGAGGCGATGCGGTCCCGACTCGGCCAGCACATAGCTCGCCTCTCCCGGGCGCAGCCGGCCAAGGGTGGCTTGGGCGGAGCCCTCCGCGCGGATTTCCCTGACGACGCTGCCGCGCGGATCCAACAGCCTGAGGAGGGTGCCCCGGGAGCCTCCAACCGGGGCCGCGTGCGCCGTGTCTCCCTGGAACCAGAGCCTCACCCCGTCGTCGGCGAAGGCCTGCCGAAGCGCGAAGTAGGCCGGCTTGGGCGCGCCGGTGAAGTCCAGCACGGAGGCGGTGGACGAGGGCCAGCAGTCGTTGAGATGCCAAAGCAGCGAGCCCGAGCAGCCGTGGTCCGATCGGTGGGCCGAGACCAGGAGGCGCACAGCCTCGGCCTGCAGCCAGCGGCTGGCGAAGGCCCGCTCCTCGGGACCCGCGGGCCTGAGGCCCTCCTCGCCCATGCGGTGGGCGAGGATTTCGGCCGCGCGGCTCGCCGAGGTGAGGTGGGATTCGGGCTCCGCCGGCTTTCCGCCCGGTCCGGCAGGCCAGGTCCGCATGACCGCCGGGGATGGGTGGGAGAGGCTCCCGTGTCCGGAGACCAGGCGTCCCACCCTGCCTTGCGCGGTCTCGAGCGACTCCAATCCCTCGTCGAGGCCGCGATACCAAAGGTCGGCCACGCGGTAGGAAGGCTCGCGGCGCCACCCGAGGCGGGGTGACTCGGGCAGGTAGGGCCTTCCCGGGTCGAGTTCGGCGATGGCGGCCGGCAGCGTGGTCTCGAAGAGCCCGCGCTGGAGGGCGCGCTCGTCGGCGATGGCGCGGGGCGTGCCCAATCGCGCCGCCCATTCGCCCTCCTCGCGCCCCTCCGCGGCCCCGGTCAGGCCGCACCAAAGGGCGAGCGACGGATGCCCGCGCAGCCTGCGGACCTGGTGCCTGATCTCGGTGAGCACGCCTTGCAGCAACTCGCCCTCGAGGGGATAGGGTGCCTCGAGAAAGGGGAGGTCCTGCCAGACGAGGATGCCAAGCCGGTCGCATTGGCGCAGGAGCTCGGGGTCGGCGTACCCGCCCCCGGCCCAGATGCGGACAAGGTTGAGCCCGGCCTCGGCGCCGAGGGTGAGCGCGGCGAGGTCGGGCCGATGGGGCTGGAGCGCGCTGGCGGGCAGAAGGTGGGCCCCGCGAGCGAACAGCGGCTTGCCGTTGACCTCCACCCCGAGTGACTCGCCGCGCTCGTCGGCCTTTCTCACCAGCCGAAGGTCGCGAATTCCGAAGGCTCGGTCGCCGGTGAGCACGCGCTCGCCGACCTTCAGCTGCCAGCGGGCGGAGATCATCTCCTGCGCGCCCATGCCACGCGCCCACCAGAGCGGAGGGTTGGCGAGGGTGAAGGGCAGGCTCAGGGTGTTGAGGCCGGGCTTGAGGTTGACGCGTGACTCGGCCTTTGCCTCGCGGCAGTCGACGGACAGCGTGGCCTCGGCCTCGGCTTCCGACTCCACGAGCAGCTCGAGCCGCAGCTCGGCCTTGGCGCAGGAGACGCCGCGCTCGCCCGCGGCCAGAACGGGGCGCGCCGCCGGCACGACCGCGTCATCCCTCACCACCGCCGCTTCCCATGCGGACAGACGGGGGTAGCTGAAGCCGAGGTCCAGGGTTGCGGGGGCGACCGCCCCTCCAAATCCAAGCTGCGGTCGGCGGGCGACGACCCGCTCGCCGCCGATGGAGGCGCGTGGGAGCAGCGACTCGCGCCGAGCCGCCTCCCGGCGGGTCGGGGCGAGGCGAACCAGGAGCTGGCGCTCGCCCGCCTTGGACGGCAGGCGCAGCCGATGGGCGTGGAAGGCGTTGGCGGTCTCCAGCAGCAGCTCGCCGTCGACATAGACCTCGGCGAAGGTGTCGATTCGGTCGAAGAGCAGCTCGACATTTCCCCTGAGCTCGCCCGGGACCCGGAAGACAATCCCCAGCTCGATGTCCTCCGTCGCCTCGAACCCCGAGGGGCTCACCATCGGGGCGCCGCCGTCCTCGGACAACTGGCGAGCCAGGCTGAAGTCGGCCGACTGGCGGTTGCCGGAAGAGAGCGACTTCCAGGCCTCCGGGACGGCCTCGGCGCCGTCGGCACTCGCCTGGGCGACGCGTCGCCAAACCCAGTTGCCGTCCAGGGCGCCGTCGGCAGCCGAGGCGGCGACGACCGAAAGAAGAAGCAGGGCGGGGGTGGCGTTCATCCGGAGGCGAGGGCGAGCTTGGTCCGGCGGATGCGCTCGGGATCGGCGCAGGGAATGGCATCTGCCTCCCAGCAAGGTGCCGTGCCGAGGCCGACCGCGGGGGGTCGCACCCGCATGCGGCTGGGCTGGACTCGCCCGAGCGAGCCGTGCAGCTCGCGGACACCGGTGAGGCGGACGAGCTCGGCGGCGTTGGCTTCGCTGACACCGGCGCCGGCCATCACGACCAGGCGTCCGGCGGCGCGTCGCACGAGGTCGGCGATGAGGGGCGCGCCGGCCAGCGCCGTGGGCGCGCGGCCCGAGGTGAGCAGCCGGCGGCAGCCCGACTGGACCACGGCCTCGAGGGCACGCACGGGGTCGGCCGCCCAGTCGAAGGCGCGGTGGAAGGTGACGGGCCGGCCCTGCGCCCGGTCAACCAGCCGGCGGCAGAGCGGCACATCCACCTCGGCCTCCGGGGTCAGCGCGCCGAGCACGATGCCGTCGGCACCCGCGGCGAGGGCGAGGTCGATGTCCCGCTCCATCACCCGCACCTCGTCGGGCTCGTAGAGAAAATCCCCGCCGCGGGGCCGGATCATGGCGTGCACGGGCAATCCCAGGGCCTTCGCCGACTCCAGCGTTCCCAGGCTAGGGGTCGTCCCGCCCTCGGCGGCGTTCTCGCAGAGCTCAATCCGGTCGGCGCCCCCGGCTGCGGCGGCCTTGGCCGAGGCGAGGGAGTAGGCGACAATCTCGAGGAGCACCATGGGCCAAGCCTCGGCGTGAACCCTCCGGGAGGCAAACCCTCCGTTGGGCTTGCCACGCGTCCCCCGGGGGGGCAGGCTTCGGGCGTTCATTCCCAGGCAACACAGGGGAGCCCCGGCTGGCGGGGCTGAGATGCCGGGCCCCTCGCCCGCGAACCCTCCGTACCTGATGCGCCACCGCGCCGTAGGAAGTTGTGCCCGCCTCCCGAAGGCCGCCTCAGGTCGTTGCCGAACCCATCCCATGGTCAACGACAAGCAGCCCACCTCCTTCCCCAAGTCCCGACGCGTCTACGCGCCGGGATCGCGACCCGACCTTCGGGTCCCGATGCGCGAGATCAGCCTCGACCCGACCCGACGCCACGACGGCGCGACGGTCCCCAACGCCCCGGTCCGCGTCTACGACACCTCCGGCGCCTGGGGCGACCCCGCCTTCCACGGCGATGTCGAGCAGGGCCTTCCCGCCCTCCGCGCCGCCTGGATCCGCGAGCGCGGCGACACCGAGGTGATCGAGGGCCGCGCGCCCCAGCCGATGGACGATGGCTACCTCTCCGCCACCCATGCCGAGGGTGCCGCCCGCGCGACGAGCCGCAACCGCCTCGTCCACTTCAACCGGGGCGGGCGACAGGTCCTCCGGGGAAGGCCCGGGGCGCGCCCGACCCAGCTGGCCTACGCCCGCCGGGGCATCGTCACCCCCGAGATGGAGTTCGTCGCCATCCGCGAGAACCTCAGGCTGCAGGCCGCGCGCGACGGCGCGCTGCCGCGCGACGCCGCCGGCTTCCAGCATCCCGGCCAATCCTTCGGCGCCGCCATCCCCCGCGAGATCACCCCGGAGTTCGTCCGGGACGAGATCGCGCGGGGCCGGGCCATCCTGCCTGCCAACATCAACCACCCCGAGCTCGAGCCGATGGTCATCGGCCGCAACTTCCTGGTGAAGATCAACACCAACATCGGCAACTCGGCCGTCGCCTCTTCAATCGAGGAGGAGGTGGAAAAGATGCGGTGGTCCGTCCGCTGGGGCGGCGACACGCTGATGGACCTCTCCACGGGCAAGAACATCCACCAGACGCGCGAGTGGAACCTGCGCAATTGTCACGTGCCCGTCGGCACGGTGCCCAGCTACCAGGCGCTGGAGAAGGTCGGCGGCCGGGCCGAGGCCCTGACCTGGGAGAGCTTCCGCGACACCCTGGTCGAGCAGGCGGAGCAGGGGGTGGACTACTTCACCATCCACGCAGGCGTCCGCCTCGCCTATATCCCGATGACTGCCCGGCGCGTCACCGGCATCGTCTCGCGCGGCGGCTCGATCATGGCCAAGTGGTGCCTGCACCACCACAGGGAGAACTTCCTGTACGAGCGCTGGGACGAGATCTGCGACCTGATGGCGGCCTACGACGTCAGCTTCTCCATCGGCGACGGCCTCCGGCCCGGCTCGATCGCGGACGCCAACGACGAGGCGCAGTTCGCCGAGCTCAGGTGCCAGGGCGAGCTGACGACCCGCGCCTGGGAGCGGGGGGTGCAGGTCATGAACGAGGGCCCGGGGCACGTCCCCATGCACCTGATCAAGGAGAACATGGACAAGCAGCTGGAGTGGTGCCACGAGGCGCCCTTCTACACGCTCGGCCCGCTGACCACCGACATCGCCCCCGGCTACGACCACATCACCTCGGCCATCGGGGCGGCCATGATCGGCTGGTACGGGACCGCCATGCTCTGCTACGTGACCCCGAAGGAGCACCTCGGCCTGCCGGACCGGGACGATGTCCGCGAGGGGGTCATCGCCTACAAGATCGCCGCCCATGCGGCCGACCTCGCCAAGGGCCATCCCGCGGCCCAGGTGAGGGACAACGCCCTCTCCAAGGCGAGGTTCGAGTTCCGCTGGGCCGACCAGTTCGCGCTCTCGCTCGACCCCGAGCGCGCGCAGGAGTACCACGACGAGACCCTGCCCCAGGAGGGCGCCAAGACCGCCCACTTCTGCTCGATGTGCGGCCCCAGCTTCTGCTCGATGCGCATCACCGACGACATCCGTCGGATGGCGGAGGAGAAGGGCGTCGGCGCGGACGAGGTGCTGCGCGAGGGCATGGAGGCCAAGGCCCGGGAGTTCCGCGAGGGCGGGGGCGAGCTCTACAAGTGACCGCCGGCGCCGGCGCCCCGCCCCTGCGCTCGTCGACCGCCTGGTACGACAGCCCGCGCCATTACGACATGGTCTACGCGGACTACACCGCGCCCGAGACCCGCTTCCTCGAGCACATCCTGCGGCGCCACGGCCCGCCCGCCCGGGGTCCGCGCCGCATCCTCGAGCCCGCCTGCGGCTCCGGCCGGCTGGTCGAGTCGCTGGCCCGTCGCGGCCATCGCGTCTGGGGTTTCGACCTCAATCCCCGCCAGCTAGCCCACGCGCGGGAACGGCTCCGCCGGCGCGGACTGGTCGCCGGGCTCTGGCAGGATGAGCTCGGCTCGTTCCGCCTGCCCGCGGGCGCCCGGGGATTCGACCTCGCGCACTGCCTTGTCAGCACCTTCAAGTATCTCCTGTCCGAGGCCGCGGCGGTCCGCCACCTCCGGAAGGTCGCCGCGGCGCTCCGGCCCGGCGGGTTGTACGCGCTGGGTCTCCACCTGACCGATTATGCCAACAACCCGCCGGACCATGAGCGCTGGGAGGCCCGGAAGGGTCGCACCCATGTGGTGAGCGACACCTGGTCGGCGCCGGCCGACCCGCGCGCGCGGACGGAGGCGATGCGGACGCGCATGCGCATCCGCGAGGGCGATCGACGCTGGGTCACGGAGACCGAGTGGACATTTCGCACCTACGGGCCGGGCCAGATGCGCTCGCTCCTCCGCAAGGCGCCCGAGCTTGAGCTCGTGGCCTGCCACGACTTCAACTATCGGACGGATGAGGTCCGGTCGCTCGACCTGACCTCGTCCGACATCGTGCTCGTGCTCCGGCGCAGGCCCTGATCATGCGTCCTTGCCGGCGTCGTCCTTGGTCTCGCCGCCCTTGGTCGCGGGCGTCGGCTTCGCGGGGGAGGCGGCGGGCGATGCCTTGGCGCGCGCGGCGGCCTTCTCAACCAGGGGCTTCAGATCGGGGCTGGCGGCGAGAATGGCGGCGTCGCGCTTCGCCTCGCGGGCCGCGCGCAGCTCCCTCGCCTTGGCATAGAGGCCGTCGACCTCCGCCTTGGGCTTCTTGGCGTCCTTGGCCTCCTTCGCCACGCGGTAGGCCTCGTTCTCCAACTTGAGGGCGGCCGCGATCTCAGGAACCTTGTTGGCCTTCGCCCGGGCATTGCGGAGCAGGCGCTGCTCGTCGGCGGTGAGCTCGCCCTCCTTGGCCGGGCTCTGGGGCGCCGTCGGCGTCGCGGCCGGCTTGGCAGGCTGCGCCGCCGGGGCGGTCTCGGCTTGGCAGATCGGGAGCAGGGCAGTCAGGAGGAGGGCGGTGAGGTGGGCAGGGCGCATGGCTAGGTGCTAGACGCGCCGACATCGTTCTTCAAGCGAAGACAAAAAAGACCCCGCCATCGGGCGGGGTCGGGCGGGGTCTGGGAGGGGTCTCGGGAAGGATTAGGCTTCCTTCTTGGGCTCGCCCTGGGGCTTCTTGCGCTCGGGACGAGGGCCCTTGGGAGCGCCTTCGCCGCCCTTCTCGCGGGCGGCCTTCATCTTGTCGAAGAGAGCCTGGAGGGAGGCGTCGGTGGCGACGGCGGCGGCGACATGGGCCTCGCGGGCGGCCTTGCCGGCTTCCCGGGCGGCCTTGACGAGGGGCTCCATTTCCTCGCGGGTCTTGCCTGCTTCCTTGGCCTCCTTGGCGGCCTTCATCGCGGCCTTGACGGCCTCGCGGGCTTGGACGACGGCGGGGGCGTCCTTGGTCGCCTCGAGGGCGGTCTTGACCTTCTCGGACTCCTCCTTGCTCAGGACGCCTTCGAAGCCCTTTCCAGGGGTTTCACCGGGGCCGCCGGGACCGCGGCGCTCGCGCTTGGGAGCTTCGCCTTGGGGCTTTTCCTCGGCGTGGAGGGCGGCCACCGAGGTGGCCAGGGTGAGGAGCAGGATGCGGGTGATCATGGGTGTGCCCACGTACAACCCCCGGTCTCGGGAGGAGTTTCAGGCAAGGCTGCGCCAAACGTCCGAGGGAATGGCCTCGGGCCGGACTTGGCTGCCGAGGCCATGCCGGGGCAGGCTGAGGATCCAATCGGCCACCTGGGGGTCGTCGGGAAAGAGCCTTCGCGCCGAGGAGCCAACCTGCTTGCGTCGCTGGGTGAAGAGGGCGCGGGCGACTTGCCGGGCCTTGGCGGAAAGCCGGGCGGCGTCCGGGCGACGCTGCAGCACGAGGAGGCAGGAGTCGACCTTGGGGGCGGGGTGGAAGCAGCGAGGCGGAACGGGATGGATGCCGACCCTCTCGAACGCGAGGTCGACCTGTATGGTCAGCGCGGACCAATGTCCCGTCCCCACCTCGGCGGTCAGGCGCTCCGCCGCCTCGCGTTGGAGCATGAGCACGAGGCGGTCGGGCAGGGGGCCGAGGCAGACAGCCTCCATCCAGGGCGAGGAGATGGCGTAGGGGAGAGTGGCGACGACCTTGAACCCGGACTCGGGGTCGGGGATGCCGGCCAGGGGCGTCTCCATGGCGTCGCCCTCGGCGAGGTGGAAGGCGGGGTTCTCGCCGTGGGTTCGCCTCAGGTGGGCGGCGAGCGCGCCGTCCATCTCGACCGCCCACACGCGGGCCCCGGCGGCGAGCAAGGCGCCGGTCAGAGTCCCCAGGCCCGGGCCGACCTCGACCACGCGGTCGCCGGCGGCAACCTGGCCGAGCTCGATCGACTTGCGGACGATGTTGGGGTCGACCAGGAAGTTCTGCCCCAGCCACCGGCGGGGATCGTGGCCGAGCGCGGCGAGGAGCTCGCGGGTCGCGGCGAGCGTCAGGGGGCCCTCGGTCATGCGGCGCGCAGGTCGCGGAGGAGCGCCCCGGGGTCGGCGGCGCGCATGAGCGACTCGCCGACCAGGAGGGCGTCGGCGCCGGCCGCGCGCATGCGGGCCGCGTCGGCGGCGGTGCGGATGCCGCTCTCGGCGACCTTGATGACCTCGGCGGGCATGCGGGGGATGACGCGCTCGGAGAAGGCGAGGTCGATGGCGAACGTCGACAGGTTGCGGTTGTTGACCCCGACGAGGCGGGGGCGGTGGGTGAGCGCCCGGGCCAGCTCGTCCTCGTCGTGCACCTCGAAGAGCGAGTCGAGTCCGGCGGCCTGGGCGGCCTCGTGCAGGTCGCGGATCTGCCCGTCGTCGAGCGCCTTCACGATGAGAAGGATGCAGCGGGCGCCGGCCTCGACCGCCTCGAGCACCTGGACTCGGTGGACCATGAAGTCCTTGCGGATGGCGGGCACGGGTCGGGGGCGGCGCGATTGGTCGGCCACCACCTGCTCCAGGTCGCCCAGACGGCCGCCGAAGTACCGCGTGTCGGTGAGCACGGAGAGGGCGTCCGCGCCGGCGTCGGCGTAGGCCCTGGCCTGGGCGACGGCGTCGATATCGGAGCGGATCGCGCCGGCGCTGGGGCTGGCCCGCTTGACCTCGGCGATGACGCAGAGCCCGTCGGGACGGCGCAGGGCGTCGGCGAAGCCGGGTCCGCGAGGCGGCCGGCGCGAGGCCGCCGCGGCGAGCTCGGCGTCGGCGACAGGGCGCAGGCGGTCGGCGAGTTCGACGCGCTTCCAGGCCATGATCTCGGCAAGCTTGTCCACGGCACCTTGCTAGCCCCCGCGGGGCTCCGCTGGCAATCGTTTTGACTCCCCGCGGCCGCCGACCGAGGGTTCGTCATGGCCGCCATCGACAACCTCATCGCCACCACCGCCCGCCTGAGGGCGCCCGACGGCTGTCCCTGGGACCGCGCCCAGACCCACCGGACCATCTGCGACTGCCTGGTCGAGGAGGTGGCCGAGGTGCTCGAGGCCATCGACCGCGACGACGTGGCCAACCTGCGCGAGGAGCTGGGCGACCTTCTCTTCCACGTCGTCCTCCACGCCCAGATGGCCTCCGAATCCGGGAAGTTCGACTTCGAGGATCTCGCCCGCGAGGTGAACGAGAAGATGGTGCGTCGCCACCCCCATGTCTTCGGCGACGGGGCAAGGCTCGGCGACCCCGAGGCGGTCATCCGCCAGTGGGAGCAGATCAAGCTGGCCGAGAAAGGGGCGGCGAGGCCCTCGGTCTTCAAGGAGCTGCCCAGGTCGCTCAACGCGCTGCTGGTCGCGCGCTAGACCTGGAAGCAGGTGGCCAAGAAGGGTCTGGACGCCGGCGCGCACGTCGACGCCGGCGAGGTCGCCCGCCGCGCCTCCGGGCTCGGCGAGGAGGAGGCGGGACGCCGGCTCTTCGAGCTGGTCGCCGCCTGCCGCGAGGCCGGGATTGATCCCGACTCGGCCCTGCGCCGCCACACCCTGAGGGTCAGGGAGCACGCCGAGGTCGCGGCCGGTCGATGACGACGCCCCGCGGCCCGGCCCCCTTGCTCGTGCGCGTCGACGGTCGCGAGGTCGCCGTGTGGCCGCGCCGGTCGGAGAAGGCGGCGCGCGTCCGCCTTGTCGTGAGGCCGGGGCCGCGGGTCGAGCTGACCCTCCCCGTCGGCGCCTCCCTCGACGCCGCCGAGGTTTTCCTGCGCGACAACCTCGTCTGGCTCGGGCGCGCCCTGGGACGCGCGCGGCCGGCCCAGAACTCGCTCTGCCGCCACCTGGCCGAGTTCCCCTCCCTCACGGTCGACGACCGCTGGGCCGACGTCGAGCTCCTCGCCTCAGGCCGGGCCGGGCACCGCATGCTGGCCGGCGACCGGGTGAGCCTGCATTATCCCGAGGCGGATCCGGAGGGGGGGCTGCGGCGCGCCGTGCGCGGGTTGGCGGGCGAGTCGCTTCGCCTGGCGACCGAGCGCCTTTCCCGGCGCGTCGGCGTGGGCGTGGCCGAGGTGTCCGTCCGGGACCAGAGCACGCGCTGGGGGTCGTGCTCCTCGGGCGGCGCGCTCTCGCTCAACTGGCGCCTTGTCCTGCTGCCGCCCGCCATCCACGACCACGTGATCCTCCACGAGCTCGCGCATCGCCGGCACATGGACCACTCCGACCGATTCTGGTCCCAGCTCGAGGCCTGGGATCCCGACTGGAGGCGACACGACCGCGAGCTGACGCGGACCTGGGCGCGCCTGATGGACCTCGGCCGATGAGCCGGGATGCGCAGAGCCCCGACGAGGTCTTCGACGTGGTCGACGCCTCGAACCGCGTCGTCGGGCGGGAGCGGCGCTCCGTCATCCACGCCAAGGGCCTGCTCCACCGGGCGGCGCACCTGCTCTGGTTGCGCGACGACGGCGGCCTCTGCCTGCAGCGACGCTCGTACCGGAAGGATTCCTGCCCGGGGCTGATCAGCACCTCCTGCGCCGGCCACCTCGACGC
>JBKDBK010000067.1:0-4257 GCA_046315175.1 Opitutia bacterium
TGATGATTTCATCCTCAATCCCGTCCAGCTTGGACGGAACTCTGGACCAGACCCCTGTATCTGGATCGTAGTAACCTATCGTGATAGTTACTTCATCCTCTGTTTCAGTCCTGAGTGTCAGGACGGTTCCATCTTTAGGTGCATTTCTCATATTGAACCAGACCGTATCTGATTGTTTGTGTGGATTTATTTCCTGAATTACCCCTCCTGTTTTTGGATCAATCCTTCTTACATTAGAGGCTGGTCCAAACTTCTGCTTCTGCCAGAATTGTTTAGTATTAACCTTTGGTTTTATTTTCTTCTTACCATTCTGTTCTTGAATGAGAACGCTAAGTTCTCTTTCTCTATTTAATTTACTTGGCTTTTTCATAACTAATCCTTTCTAGGCGCAAGGTTGTAAGCAAAGTCCCACCCTCCGCCCCCCTGCCAATGGTGATTGGCGGGCGATTGAGGGGTAGCGGCCTTCCGTGCGCGTTTAACCGTGGACTACAACCCCCATTTTCAGGGGGCGTTCCAGCCCGTCATGTTTCATACGGGTTGCCGGGATATCGCCTCAGCGTTGCTACTAGCCAAGGGCAGGTTCGGAGTCTGTTCACCCGCGCACCATCGCCGTTCTTACTAGTCCAGGGTATCGGCTCCCTGGGAGTTGCGTCTATCGGGGGAGAGCAACGGTAGCAGCCCCTTGGATTTCTCCAAAAAGAACCTTGACTACCGGACTAAAATGGGAGATAAAATCGCCTATGGCGTTCTCGCCCACCTTGCCGGTAACAAGGTGACTTTTTAAGGGGGACGCTTTTGCAGAGCGTTCCCCTTCTTCATTTTGTAGCATCCCTATTATCTCGGCGCAAGAGAAAAAATAGGTTGAAATTATCCACAAAATATGGTAGCGCCCTGTTAGTTTTGCACACAAGGGGAGACTTATGCAAAAGCTAACAGACCAAGAGTTCATCAAGGCATGGCGTGATGCTGGTGGCAGCCCGGCCAAGGTCTCAAAGCTGACTGGCTTGGATCAGAGAAACATTTACCGGCGTCGAGATAAGTTGATGGGCCGGGGTGTTATCCTGGAAACCGCCAAGGTTGACGGGACGATGAACAACCGGACCATTGAGTATGTTAAGAGGGCGCCAGTCAGTATTGATTCGGGCGCCATTGTTATATTCAGTGACGCCCATTGGTGGCCCAAGGCAAAGATAACCCCATCCAACCATGCTTTGCTGAAGATTATCAATGATCTAAAACCCAAGGCCGTGATTGCTAACGGGGATATTCTTGATGGGGCTTCGATCTCTCGCCATGATCCTGAAGGCTGGCGGGAAACCCCTCCGCTCCACGCTGAATTGGATGAAGTGAAAGCCCGGATGGCAGAGATTCAAGAAGCCGCTGGCGGGGCTGATCTGCTTCGGACAATCGGGAACCACGACATTCGGTTTGACAAGCGGCTTGCTCTACAGGCCCCGGATTACCGCCACTTGGCGGGTATGATGCTTCGCCATCACCTAGAAGATTGGCAGGAATCCATGTCAATCGAGATTAACAACAGCGTGATTATCAAGCACCGCTGGCATAATGGTATTCATGGCGCCTATAACAATGTCCTGCGGGCTGGCCGGTCTATTGTGACGGGGCACTTGCATCGGCTTCAGGTGACTCCTTGGGCAGATTACAACGGGCGCCGGTTTGGTATTGACTGCGGCACCCTGGCCGATATTAACGGTCCTCAGTTTGATTATGATGAGGATAGCCCTAAGAATTGGGGTCAAGGGTTCTGCGTACTGACCTTCCACAAGGGTCAGTTGTTGCCGCCTGAGATTTGTGAAGTGCTTGGGGGAAAGGCGTTCTTCCGGGGGAGTCTGGTCTATGAAGCGAAAGATTCCAAGCCGAATAAAGGAGTTGGCAAAACTCCCGCCCGGCCCCGTTCTAAAGCTGGAGATTGAATGTTCTGCCTGCGGGTATGAATGGATTGCCGCGACTGTAAAGCATCCGTTGTATTTCCGGTGTCCGTCCTGTGGAAAGAGGAAGGGTGAACGGAAGGATGATGGGTCTAGTGCGGTGATAGCCGTTATCACTGGCGCGTTTGATAATTGAATCTCGGGCGCGTTAGTGATATATAGATAGCAACCAGCTACCTAGTCTCCCCGGATGGGTCGCAATGCTGGTGCAGCAGGCGAGACGTGAGCCTGTAACTTTACGGGGACATGATGCTGACAGATTATGTCATAACCCGCGCCAATCGCGGGGAGAACAGGGTATTTTGCCCGTCATGCGGGCCGCAGCGAAGGAACAAGTCAGACACACCATTATCCCTCCGCGATGAAGGGGATAGGGTGGTATATCACTGCCACCATTGCGGGATTAGTGGTGTATCTAGACGCGAAGAACCCAAAAGGAGAGTTGAAGTGCAACAGACCAGTGTTGTTCCTATGAAGAAGATTGACGTGGTTGATTTAACCATGGATGCTCTCATGTGGCTAGAAGAACGGGGCATTTCATCGGCTGTAGCTGAAGCTGCGGGGATTAAAAGCGGCAAGGCGTTCTTCCGAAAGCTGAATAGGGAAGCTGATGCGGTTGGTTTTGTGTATCGCCACAAGGACAATGACTATGCCGTGAAGTGGCGGTGTATTGAGGATAAGGCTTTCACTCAGACTGGATCGGCTCAGACTTTATACCTTGCTGATAAGTGTGTGGTTGGTGAGCCGGTCATTATCACAGAAGGAGAAGTGGATTCGATTTCCTTCTGGCAGGCCGGGCTTGCTGCTGCATCTATCCCATCGGGGGCGATTGAGGCTAACACACAGGATGATGCCTCTCGCCTGAAATGGATGGCGCATCACGACGAATTACTAGCCAAGGCGCCTGACATTTACTTAGCGGTGGATGCTGACGGGCCGGGACAGACTACGGCTAACGAGTTGGCTAGGCGCTTGGGTAAAGCTAAGTGCTGGAAAGTCACCTATCCCCAAGGCTGTAAGGACGCCAATGACGTACTTGTAAAGCATGGTCCTGAAGCCCTGCGAGACTGCATTAAGAACGCTATCCGGTGGCCCATAGAAGGGGTTGCCAGCGCCAGCGATTATCTTGATAGGGTTGTGGACCTTTACCGGAAGGGGATGCCCCCTGGCCTTTCTACGGGCTTCAGGAGCGTGGATGAGTTTTTCACATTGAACCCTGGTAATCTGGTTGTGGTTACGGGCGTTCCAAATAGTGGTAAGTCTCCCTTCATTGATACCATTATGGTCAATGCGATGAGGTTACATGATTGGCGCGTGGCTTTCGCGGCCTTTGAATCTCCCCCTGCCATGCACCTAGCCCGGCTGGCTGCGCTTAAAACCGGCAAGCCCTTCGGCGATGGCCCTACTCCAAGGATGGATGAGGGGACGCTGCTGGAAGCGATGGCGTGGTTGAATGAGCGAGTGACCTTGCTAACCCATGATGGGGTTATGCCGACGCCGGAAAGTTTGATCGAACGCTTTGAAACCGCCGTTAGGCGGATGGGTGTTAAGGCTGTAGTGGTTGATCCCTTCAATTTCATAAAGCTGAACGCCAAGGAAGGTGGCGGTGTAGATACTGCTGCAATCGGTGAAATGCTGGCTAAGTTTAAGATGTTTGCTGAGCGCGCCGAGGTGGTGTTCTTCATCATCGCTCACCCAGCTAAACCGATGGGGCAAAGCGCCGATTGGGTACCTGGGGGGTATGCTATTTCGCATAGTGCCGAGTGGTATAACCGGCCTGACTTTGGGCTTACCATCCATAGGTCCAAGGAAAAGGGTAATGAATTTCATGTTTGGAAGGCTAAGTGGTCGCACCAAGGGAGGGTAGGTTGGACGGGGATTCAGTATGTCCCTGCCACTGGTGGTTTTAGTGATGGGTCTGAGTGGGATTTGCCGGATGAGCCATTTTGAAGTTAAGAAAGAAAGAAATTAAGAAAGCAAAGAAATAGGCCGGGAAGATTTCTCCTCCCGGCCTTTCGATTTATGGGGAACCAGCCCGGACGTTACGCGCTATGCGCGATATTAAATCCCCCAAATGACGGCAATAAGAAGCGCGGCAACCGAGAACATAGCCCCGGTCACTGAGGCATTGAACACCTTATCCCATGTATCTCCCCGCTGTTTGGTTAGGGCTGCCGAGATAAGGAAGCCAGCCCCACACATAACCGCCAGTGTTGCGCTGATTTTCGCAATGAGCATGTCTTGTCTCCCCTAAAAGACGAAGAAAACATACCACACAAATGTCAAAGACACAAGTGCGGTGATGATG